>CAZNBL010000028.1:0-16962 GCA_964571375.1 uncultured Burkholderiaceae bacterium | reverse complement strand
TACTGACGTTACTACCTGCAGAACGCTCTTTCAGCTTCCGAATATATATTTTTCCCTTGAATGATACTGTCGTTACATTGCAGCTGGGGTGATGGGCTCGGCTTCTGAATACCGCTTAGATGTAGATAAAAACTATGAGGTGGTAATTAAGGTGAGCAACAGAAGGGGATTTAAAGATTGTATTAGTCCTTTTTTAACGAGTTTTTAACCCATCTCTGTACACAAGAATAAAGACTGTTTTTCTCAATTCATCTTCCACTATTAATGCCTTAGGAATAACTGTATTTGCTTATCAGAAGGCGTATTTCATACAAATCCTATTGATTCACTAGGCTGGGATAACCTTTAGATAGTAAGCGTCTGTAACTATTGACACCCCACCATTCAAAAGAAGACACTAGTTACTGTTTTAAGTAACTAGGGTTTTAACTTTTAACTATGTAGAAGCAGTTATTCGATTCTCCGGAAACCTCTATAGGAGTAGGTTTTATGTCCAATATAACTTTTCTTGAGCAGAGGAAGTTAGTTAAGCGCTGGAAAGGACCGTTGCCAGCTCTTGCTAATCTGGTGTTTACGCTCATTATTTTCGCTATTACGTGGTGGGTGTTCCAAGATCCCCGCGGCATCATGCGTTTCTATACACCGTATGTCGGCTATAACTATTGCCGCTGGTGGCTGATCATCCTGATCTGGATGGCATACATTTTCGACTTCTGGCCGTTCCGCAGACATTGGCTGGAAAACGCTCATCCTCTCCAAAAAGGCTTGGTGCTTTCTTTGATCTCAGTGGGCATTATGTTCCTGATGATCCACGGCTTCTTCGAAGCTATTCTCGGTAACACCGCATTTGCCTATTTCAATCCTGAACAGCTTCTTAAGCTCAAAGGTTTAACCGAGTTCTACGCAACTGAATACGCAGCTCAGGCTTGCATGATGTTTGCTGTGATCGCCTCTTGGATTTCTCCGGCTTGGCTGGTCGCTCTGGAAGGTCGTCCCTGGCATAACATGCCGCAGCCGACCAAGGGTTTCTCGATTTGGCTCGGTACTTTCTGCCTCAGTCTCGTCATTTATTTCATGACGATGCACAACCACATGGGTATTCTTTACTATCCGTGGCAGTACTTCACTTCTATCGCTCCTCCGTATTGGGAAGAATTTGCACAGACTGTTTCTGCAAACTTCCACGTTGCCTGGATTATGTGCTGTACCGTTGTCGTATGGTTCATGGAAGGTATCTGGGAACGCTATCCGTTTACATTGATTAAGACTCCGTGGCTCAGACGTGTAGCTCTGTTCTTCGGCATCATCGTTATCTCCTGGGCTCTCTGCCTGTTCTTCTGGTACATGCAGGAATTGAGCTGGGGCGAAGCTATTCGCGGTCACCGTCGTGACGCAGCTCCTGACTGGCGCTGGTTGCACGTAGGCGAAACAGCTATTTTCTTCCTGGTGCCGGCATTGTTCCTGCAGTTCTACTGCGGCAACTGGCCCCGTAAGTTCAGTACTCCTGTCAATGCTCTGATCCGTACAACTATCGTTCTGATCGGCGGTATTGCCATCTACTGTCTCTACTATCAATACGGTCACCTCTTCCTCGGTACACAGAAGGGCTTCTCTCATCCGCAGCAGTTCCCGATGATCCCGATGATTTGGCTTATCGATATTTGGCTTATTAACTGGTGGTTCATGGACGGCTGGCCCGGCTGGAAACTCAAGATGCAGACTGAAGAAGAAGTTCATGCACTTGAAAAAGAAGCTGAAGAAAAGGCTGTCTGGCGTGCAGATATGGTGCCGGGTTTGATCTTCGGTATCGCAGTGGGTGTTGCATTCTACTTCGCAGTAGTTTGGCTGATCCCGGTCTGCAGCGGAATCTTCACATTGGTTAAATAGGGGAAGTAGTATGAAACGACGTAACTTTATGCAAGGTGCTGCACTAGGTGCCGGCGTCGGTACATTGGGTGCGATGGGGATGTATTCCTACTCTCCTGCCAGATTTGCTTTCCTTCCGGAAGTTAAACGCGGTACAGCCGATATCGGTGTATGCAAGTCCGTAAAGATCACCAATATTACGGAAACCAGTTGGTTTGATAACGGTATCTTTATGCAGGACGTGACGGCCTCCGGTGGTCTGCTTGTTGACCAGTACACCTATAACTGGGCTCCGTTCGGTAACGGTAAGGGTCCGGGTAAGGGTACTTATGCCGACGGTATTAAGAAGATTGCTCCCTATATTCCGAACAATCTGGAAAAGGCCTGGGAAATCGCTACAGAAAACTGTATTCATCCGGAAAATCCGGGCGGTTATTCCTGCTTGGTCGAAATCGAAGCGATGGACGGCTCCAAGACGAAGTACCTCTTTGACTGCGGTTGGAGTTATCCGTGGATGGACGAATGCTTCCGTCGTGAAGGTATCGACAAGATGCTCGCCAATAACGAGATCAAGGCCTTCATCTCCACTCATGAGCATATGGACCACTACTTCGGTTTCCCGGTGGTAACCAAGTACAACCCGAATATTCATGTGTACCGTCCGTCGACTTTCTATCCGGAAGGTAAGGACTACATGGAAAAGAGCGGCCACGTCGGTAAGCTCACAGAAGTAACCAAGGGTCTGCATAAGATCCAGGACGGTGTAGCTCTGTATCAGTTTGAATGTCCGATTATTTTCCGTGTATACGGTGAAATGTCCCTCTACTGTAACGTCAAGGACGTCGGTCTGGTCTCGATTACCGGTTGCTGCCACCAGGGCATTATTCTCTTTGCCGATACAGCCTACAAGGAAATCGCATACGAACGCGATAAGTTCTACGGTCTCTACGGCGGTCTGCACATTTCGCCGTTCGACGACTGGGATCCGAAGTATGACGACCTGGTTATCGGTCTGAAGAAGTGGGAACTTGAAAAGGTCGGTTGCAACCACTGTACCGGTCTGATTACTGCTCAGAAGTTTGTGGACGCAGGTTATCCGGTGGTTCAGGGTACGGCTCGATTCCGCTCCAAGACGACGAACTATCTCGGTAACGGTGACCAAATTCTATTCCCAAGTTAATTAATCAATGCGGGCCGGTCAAAGCCGGTCCGCCGTAAAACTATGCTTTTAGATTCTCTGATTCCGCGGCCTCTTTCTACCGACCAACAAGGCGAGGGTGTCACTCTGCTTCACAATATTCTGATGCAGATTCACCTCGAAAGGCGGGAGGCTCGGGCCGTGGGTTGGAGAGGTTTTTTACCGTCCTGTGCCGAGACCTTTGCATGGACCGCGAAAGTTGCAAACAGCGACTGGGTGTTCGGTCTGGCTTATGCAGGGGAAGAGGCTGATGAGAGCGGTTTGGCAGCTTCTTTCGAAGTCTTTGCGTTTCCTCAGAAAGACAATATTGAGACGCTGCCAAGCGACTTTCAAATGTTTGCTGCGCGCCCGGACTATACCGAGAAGGTGCGTGAGCTTGCCAAACATGTTCCTGAGATGCGTCTTTTCCGTATGGGGGTGCTGACTGTTGCGGCCAAATTGGATAAGTCTGGTTTCACCATTGCGCTGCAAACGGAAAATCAAATTTTTGCTTCCGCAGACCGAGCTTTGAGGCCGATTCGCATATTGCTTCCGTTGTACGCGTGCCTGGTTCGGTCGGCAGCGTATGTCTTTAAAGAAGAAGGTCGTACGCAGTGGTTTAAGGATGCCGGTTCTCCATATCTGGAAACGGATTTCGGTAATCCTGTTTTTGAAGAGGACGGCAGCCGAAAGAAGCTTTTAAAGCGGGTGCCGCTCGCTTATCAGCCCGATGAAATCGACACTAACCGCAAGCCGATTATTCATGTTCTTTGCGGATTTCTCGGAGCCGGTAAGACGACATTCCTGCAGAATTGGCTGAACTTCCTTCATACCAGAGAACGCTTTACCGGTGTTATTCAAAATGAATTCGGTGAGGTGGATCTCGACGCAGCTGTTCTCGGCAGCGAAACCCGGGTGGAAGGATTAAATGACGGATGTATCTGTTGTTCGCTTGCTGACAGCCTGCGACCCGGTGTGCTGCGACTTATTGAAACGACGCCAGCCGATCAGATTATTTTGGAAACGACGGGGCTCGCTAATCCGGACAATATTCTCCGCTCGCTCGACGAACTGAAAGATATCGTCAATCCGGGTTTGGTGGTGTCGGTTGTCGATGCAGTTAACCTCACGGAACATCCGGAGTACCTGGATGACGAGCTGAGACTTTCTCAAATTCAAAGAGCCGATGTGCTGATTTGCAGCAAGGTCGAAGTTTGCGCTCATGAAAAGGTTTGTGCGCTCGAGCAGCAGTTGCGTGCGCTCAATCCGGATGCGATGCTTTTGTTTGCCGAAAACGGTTCGACGAATTTTGCTGCGCTGGACAGTTTCTTTAATCATTGGCTTGATAAGAAGTACGGTGCGTTTACTTCGCATAAGAGAGATCCGGAACACTTCTCTTTGCTTCTGAATAACCACGGCTCCCGCATGAAGCCGCAAAAAGGAAGTGTTTACGAGACTTTCGTTCTGAATGTTCCCGAGGCGGTTGCCTTGGAGGCTGTCGGTCAGTTGATTTCTTCCTGCGGCGACCATATTTATCGCGCAAAAGGTGTAATTGAGATTGCTGAAAAGGGCCGTTGCAATGTGCAGTTCACGGACGGCGTGCTCACGATCAGTGCAGCCGATGACTCATTCCCGATTCAGGATAATGTTCTTACAATCATCGGTAAGGGGCTGAGAGCCCCGGATGCAACTACGGAAATCAGGAGGGTGAGATGTCTTTGATCATGGCCGGCGGCTGGATTATGGTGCCGCTTCTTCTGATTTCAGTGTTGGTTTTGGCGATCGTTGTCGACCGTATGTTGGTTTACTGCTGGAATCCGATGCCGGGAGAGGATGTACTTAACTCCGTGCGCAAATCGCTTGAAAAAGGTTCGGCAGAAGAGGCGGGGGAACTTTTAGCTCCGTACGCATGGCTCGGCGGCTTTAAAGAATCGCTGTGTGCATCTGTATCCTATGCGCGCTATGAGAGTGAATTAGAAGGATCTTTACTGGAAGTGCGTACTTACTTAGAGCGTCGTCTGGCCTTTCTGCTGACGCTCTCCAAGGTAGCCCCTCTGCTCGGTCTGCTCGGTACGGTAATCGGTATGATTCAGACGTTTGCCGTAGTTGCGCATTCAGCTTCCGGCATCAATATGGAAGTGCTTGCCGACGGTATCTGGCAGGCGCTGATTACGACTGCGACCGGTCTTATTATTGCGATCCCTGCGATCATTCTTTACAGGGTCTTTCTCTCTGCAGAAGAGAAGCGTCTGAATATTTTGAGCCGACTGGCAACAACGGCCTGCCTGATCAAAAAGGAGGGCAAAGGAGCCGACCGTGATTAAGGTAGCTCCGAGCCTGCCGAAGGACGATGACTTTGATCTGACTTCACTCATCGACGTCGTATTTATCCTTCTGATTTTCTTTATCCTTGCCGCAAGCTTTGCGGTGCATTCGATCGATTTTAATTTACCGAGCGCAAAGACCGGTTCTGCACTTGCAGGCCACGTTGTGGAGATAAGGCTGCATAAGGACGGCTCCTTCACGTTTGACGGAGTGCCGACGAAGAAGGATGAACTATCGGACCGTCTGGTTCTGGCGGTGGCTCAGCTCAAATCCAAGCCCGGTCAGATTGTAGTGATGGCCGATCCTGAGTCGCCTTCCGGCGAATTGATTTATCTGGTCGATGTCGTGCGGCAGCACGGCGGTGAAAAGCTGCACGTAGCAACGTCTCCGAAGGTCTCGCCATGATCCGTGATGAGATGAATACCTTTGCAATCGGCGTGGGCATTGCTTTGATGCTGCATGCTGTCGGTATTCTGGCTTTGAGATCGGTCAAATGGGAAGGCGAGCTTTCCTATCAAAGTGTCGTCATTCACATAGAAAACGCCGACATTGCGGTGCACGACTCCGATACGGCTCTCGGCATTGAGAGCGTTTCCTCGTCGGATATGCAGCAGAGCAAAGTAGCCGATAAAAAGCGTCAGATTTATCAGCAGTATCTTGCCGATATCTCCGACTGCGTCCATGCGCACCGCTTTCTTTTGGACGGTAGCCGCGACCTCATCGGTATTGCTTCAATCGCCTTTCAAATCGAATCCGACGGAACTTTTTCTTCGGTGAAATTAAGGAGTTCTTCGGGGCGCGAACTCCTCGATCGGGCGGCTGCAGAGGCGGTCAGAGCCTGCAGCGGAAAAGTGAAACGTCCGCCTTCGACCGGACTTCATCCTTTGGTCGTTCTTCAGGAAGTTCGATACCAATTCAAGTTGTAAGGGTATATCGATTCGTTTTATCGGCATCGGAAAACAGAATTTTCGGTGCCGATATTTTTTGAATTTTACTTTGCCAAGCAATAGTTGGCGTTCTTTGTCTCAGTTCTCAAAATCATTTTTTCAGTATTTGGTTATTTGATTAAATGGTGGGGTTTAAATCAATGCCTGAAATTTTTCCTATAAGGAAAAATTTAAAGGCATGAAATGAACCGGCACACGTGTTCTGAATTACAAAAATAACGAAAAAATTCATAATAATCAGATGATAAATCATCGTGCGCCAACTTTTGTCGCAGCAAAAGCGGTCGGCTGATTTCGGCTTGATTAAGTCAAAAAGTAGTGTTAGGGTTGAAAAAAGCAAGCGATATGAGTGATGTTGAGGGGTGGACTTGAAGGTGAAAAATATGAATAAATCTGATACCGGAAATTACACGGTCACCTTTGAGGTAAGCGCCGGTGCGGCCGATTTCCATGAGATCGAACGTCGCATGGAAGGCGCCCGTCAGGTATACAACACCTGCCTCTCGCACTGCTTTAAGTTGCATCGCGGTCTGCAAGCCGATCCGCAGTGGCAGAAGAATCTTTGCGAGCTTTTGAAGCTCACGAAAAGGTCTGCGGCAACTGCGGAGAACAAAGCTAGGGTAAAGGTTCTTCGGGATGAAAACCGTAAGATCGAAAAGGCTGCTGGACTGACGGAATATTGTCTGCATGCTTATGCACTGAATGTGTCGAAGCACATGAATATTCCGCTCGGCTCCAATCAAATGCAGAAAACTGCAACCTTTGCCTGGCGGGTGTTCGATAGATGGCGCTACGGAAATGCAAAAAAAGTAAGATTTAAGAAGCGCGGAGAATTTATCACTATCGAAAATAAAACCAGCCGCGACGGATTGCGATTGGTCGGGACGACAGTGGTATGGCCGGCTTTAGGAGCGCCGACAATGCGTATGCCGATTATTGTTCGTCGAAACGATACGTATGCAGAGCAGACATTCCTGGATCGGACAAAGTTCATTCGTCTTTTTATTCGGGAGATTCGCGGAGAAAAGAGGCTTTTTATCCAGGCGATTAAGGAAGGAACACCACCGTTGAAGGACAGAAAGGCGGGGTCTGAGGTTCGGCCCTTCGGTATTGACCTTTCCCCTTCAACGCTGGTGGCCTGGACTCGGGATAAGGCGATCATCGAGGAACTCGCGCCTGACTGCGAAAACATCGACAAAGAAATTCGACGTATTTACAGAGCGATTGACCGCTCCCGCCGTGCGACAAATCCCGATGCTTACAACGGGAACGGAACGATTAGAAAAGGAGCGAAATTTGTTCACTCGAAGCGTTGCGAAAAGCTTTACGTCAAGGCAAGGGAGTTGTTCCGGAAGCAGGCGGCCATTCGAAAGCAGTCCCATGAAAAAACAGCCAATCGGATCATCGCTCTGAGTACCAATATTTTGGTCGAAGATACCCCGGTGACGTCCTGGGCGCGTCGCTCTAAAAAGACAAAGATGAGCCGCAAAGACGGCGGTGTTCAGAAGAAAAAACGCTACGGAAAGACGATTGCGCAGAGGGCGCCGGAAATGCTTCTGGATATTCTGGATATGAAACTCGGATGCCTCGGAAAGAGTATCAGGCGGGTGAACTCGTTCAAGGTTAAGGCGAGTCAGTTTGATCATTCGAGCGGCCTTTGTACTAAGAAGCGTCTGAGCGAGCGATGGGCGGTAATTGAAGGGAAGCGGGTCCAGCGAGATTTGTATTCGGCATTTTTGATTGCTCATGTAACGGGAGAAAATCTGGATGCAATCGATCGCGACGCATGTCGCGAGGATTGGGAAAATTTCCTGAAAACGCAGTCCGAGGTGCTCGGTTCCTGCGACAGAAAGTTTGGAATTTTCTGAAAAATAAAGAGGTTTGAACCGCCTTAAAGGTTCCGCCGATGACAACACGGCGTTAAGAACGGAAGCGTAAACACACGACAGGTATCAGCGGAGATTCGTCTCAGGCTGCTCTGCCGGGTCGGAGAGGTGTCTCCCCTGCGGGATAGCTCCGTTGAGTCCGAGGAGAAGCCGGGTCAGCGGTTGTCCGCAACCTCCGATTTCTTTACGGGGTCGGATAAGGCGGCAGCAAAAGCCCGGGCGGTATCCGAGGAATCCTGCTAATTTATTTGCAGGAGCAGTCGGTTGGTGGATCAGTCAGGTCTTCCGTTGAAGATAAAGCGCGATCGCTTAAGCAAGTGTAAGGTTGCCCGCAATGCGGGTCATAAAGAATACGACTGAACCCGGATAGTTTCCGGTGTTTGAAGAACAGAAAGACATGAACCGTCTTTAAAGGTTCCGCCGATGACAACACGGCGTCAAGGACGGAAGCGTAAACATACGACAGGTATCAGCGGAGACCTCTCCGGCTGCTCTGCCGGGTCGGAGAGGTGTCTCTCCTGCGGGATAGCTCCGTTGAGTCCGAGGAGAAACCGGGTCAGCGGTTGTCCGCAGCCTCCGATTTCAATACGGGGTCGGATAAGGCGGCAACAAAAGCCCGGACAGTACCCGAGGAATCCTGCGAATTATTCGTTAGGATCAGTCGGTTGGTGGATACGACAAGGTTCCACCTGAGTAGAGATGCTGAAAATAGCTTCTACAGAGGATTGCGGTTTTTAGAAGGGATCGTCATCGTCGAAAATACTGTTGTACGGAGAAGGCGGCGGAACGGGGAATTGAAGTTCCTTGTCCGGCACTTCTTCAGACCGGCAAAGTACGATTTCACCGGCACCGGTTTTGATGCGGTGTGACTGTCGTTTGAAGTCGAGGAAGTTTTCAAGATCATCGATGGAAAACTGCTTATGTTGTTTCATGTATGCACGTAGATTCGGGTGCATAAGCGGTGGTTCGGAGCCGAGCCTGGCGTAAAGCAGTTTGCCGCCCAAATGTTCGTTTTCGATTCCGATTGAAAGTTTTTTGAAGGGTTTCATAGACAGGCTCAAGCCAGTCGACATAATCACAAAAATTATTGTCATCTCCGAAGGCGATACAAACCTAGCCGCATTCGTTTTCAGCGCCGAAATGCAACTGATCTTCCGAGACGTCATCAATTTCTAAACAGTCCATTGCAACCGTCCTTTAGGGTTTTATGTATTTTGCTCATGCAAAATAACTTGTTGAAATTAACTGTTATTTTGAATAATGAGTCTTGCAGAACGATGAAGGTTCGGGAGGGCTTCCCGACAGCAGGAGAAATTACGGAGGATAAAACAAAACCCTTCCGATGCTGAGCATCGAAAGGGTTGTCGTGAATGCGGTTGGTGGAGGCGGCGAGAATCGAACTCGCGTCCAGAAAACCTTGGCAACAGCCTCTACGTGTGTGTCCAGTTCATTTTGAGTCTCATCAGCATCTCTGCAAACTAGCGATGCCGGATACTGACCAGTTGCTGAAGTTCGCCGTCCGCGTCGCAACTCCGCGTCCGACTAGCTTCTATGAATGTCGTTGCTGCTGATTTCTCAGCCCGGTCTAGAAGCGAACCGGTTGCAACGCTCACCGGTTAATTAAGCGGCGAGAGCGAAACGCTCATCGTTGGCATTTCTTTTTTGACTGTAAGCAGTTTTACGAGGAACCTACAACCTCGACACGCGTCCAATTACCTCATGCTCCCTGTCGAAACCAGGTCGCCCCCACGAGAATTTTATATTTTAAGAATAAAACCCGAAACAATCAAATCGATCGTTTCGGGTCCGGGGCCGCAGCCGCATCGATTAAGGCTCGATATCGAGTCTGACGCCTGCCTTCAGTGTCTGCATTTGATTTTCATCGGGTGCGGCAAGGAAGAGGCGATCCGGAGCAATCTTCTTTTCGTTCATCAGATAGTTTCTGAGCAGATTGGCTCGTGCAGAAGCAAGTTTTTGAAGATCTTCCGGCGTGATGCGGACTTGTTTCAACAGGAATTCGCGTTTCACAGCCACATCGCTGCCGTCGGGCTTGCCGGTGTCGTCAGCCATACGGAAGAGGCGGTTGATTGCGCTTTCCATCTGCTTGTCGGAAATCGGTTTGCCCGGAGCAATGTGAAGTTCGTTTCTGATGTTGCGCATCAGAGTGCGTTCGCGAAGTCCGGTTTCGTCGCCTTCGAGATTGGCAATGCCGGTCATACGGATCTTAATGCCCGGACGCTCCTGCATGGCCTTGGCAATAATGTCGAGTGCCTTGGTATTTTCGTCGTTAAGCGAGGCGTAGCCGGAGTCGAACGGGATGTTGCTCAAGTCCATATCAACGCCGCCGAAGACGCTGCCGATCAGTGCGAACGGAGCTGTAACCGCCTTGGTAACCAAGTTGACGATCACTTTGATGATTACGCCGCTCACAGTGAATTCAGGATCGTTCAGAGAGCCGGAAACCGGAATTTTGAGATCGATAATGCCCGAGGTGTTCTGCAGCAGAGAAACTGCGAGCGGCATCGGAATGACCTTCTCGGCATCTGGACTGACGTTGCCGAACTCAAGCTTGCTGATTTCGATGGTGTTTTCGCTCTTGAGTTTATCGTTTCGAATGTCGTAGTTGCCCTGGTAGGAGAGCAGACCCTGCTTGATCGGGTAGCCCGTAAACGCAGCCGAGTACGGCGAGAACGAATGCAGAGAAAGCGCCTTGAGTCCGCCTTCGACATTGAGTTTGATATTCGAATTAAACGGATTGACCTGTCCGGAAACCACGGTCTTCGTGTCGTTGACCGTGCAGGAAGCGGCAATCGTTGCAGGCTTGTTCTTTAATGTTGAGAAGTTCTTTAAAGAAGCGGTAATGCCGTTGATGCGTGTAGTCGCAGCAGCACTCATCGAGTTGTCCTGGTAGAGGACGGAACCCTTGGTAACGGAGGCTTTGCCAAGGGTGACGGAAAGCGTACCGTTCTGTTTACTCTTTTTGGCAACAGCCTTCTTGCTTGTGCCTGTATCTTTAGACAAAGAAGCAACATTAACCGTACCGTTTGCATCCTTGATGATGCGGATGCGCGGTGTGTCGGCAGTAACCGAAGCAACGGCAAGGTTCAGTGCTTTATCGAGACGAACTTCGATGCCTTCGGTGCGCAGAGCGTTGAGGCTTGCAAATTCACGTCCTGCGGTGTCCGCGGCTTTGAGGTTCGTAACAGAAGCGGCCCCGTTGTAGTGAACAACCGGAGTGTCGTTGTTCATGGCAAATTCAACCTGTCCGGTATGCGCAAAGCGACCGGAAGTCAGAGATGCATGAGAGTACTGACGGACGTAGGGTTGCAGCAGTGCGAGATTCAGCTCTTTTTCCTCGGTAGCAAGCGAGAGCTTGAGCGGATCAAGACCGATTCTGCCCTTAAACGAGGAAGTGCCCCCGAGCACGGCAAAGTTGCCGTTGAAGTCGGCTTCGGTATTTTTTTCTCCCGAGAGGTTGCTCATGAAGAAGTTGAGGTTGCCGATATTCTGAACAAAGTTTGCGCTTCGGTCGTTAAAGCGGATGTCGCCCTGCTGAATTTCAAACTCGTTGAGCGACCAGCTCCAGGGAGTTGCTTCTTCAGCGGCATCTTCTGCAGTTTCTGTCGGAAGCGGAGCGGGTTCTGCGGCAGGTGCAGCATCCTTTTTAATCAGGTTTGCGGCAAGCTCGGAGAGATTGAGTTTTTCGCCCTTGCGGATCACGTTGATGACCGGTTCGGTCAGCGTGATCTTACGGAGCTTCACCGTATTGATGAAGAAGGCAAAGCTGTCAATGTCGATTTCGAGTTTCTTAAACGAAGTGACAGCGTAAGGCTCGGAAAGCGTATCGTTGATCACCACGTCGTTTAAGGTGATGACGCCCGCCAATCTCAGTCTTCTTACGCGGCTGTATTCGGGGTCGGCTTCTCGGAATGCGAGGTTGAGTCTGGCGTCGAGCGTGCCGTCCTCAACCTTGATGTTGAGCGGCACCGGGTTGAAGGACGCCAAGTTTTCAATCGGCAGACCGGTTAAAGCAAAGTCCACGCCGGTGCGCTTGGAGAGCGTAAAGGGAATGGATTTTGCATCGACTTCGATCGGTTTGCCGTTGAAGTTGAACGAGAGTTTCGGTGTGATCGGATTCTCGACTTCTTTGACGAAGTTGGAGATGAGCGGCATCGCGAAGTCGAGCTCGGTGATCCGGTCGGTGCGGTCTCTGAATTTATCGTCAAGCGTGACGGAAGAGTTGCGGATTACAGCGTTGGATACGGCAAAGCAAAGTCCACGCCGGTGCGCTTGGAGAGCGTAAAGGGAATGGATTTTGCATCGACTTCGATCGGTTTGCCGTTGAAGTTGAACGAGAGTTTCGGTGTGATCGGATTCTCGACTTCTTTGACGAAGTTGGAGATGAGCGGCATCGCGAAGTCGAGCTCGGTGATCCGGTCGGTGCGGTCTCTGAATTTATCGTCAAGCGTGACGGAAGAGTTGCGGATTACAGCGTTGGATACGGCAAAGCGAAGCGGCTTGCTGTTTTCTGAGTTTTCAGAAGGTGTTTCGCCTTCTTTCGGCTCGAGTCCTTTTCCGACATTCTCAATAATGTCGCTGAAATTAAATTCGGTGAAGCCCGTTCGAACGATATCGGCATTGAATCCGTCGACCGTCAGATGACTGATAATCGGAGAAAGGCGCCAGAGCGAGGACCAGGAAAGCGCGGTATCAAGCTCTTTTAAACGGATGAATTCGTGTGAGTCGGCCGGATTGACGACCTTGAACCCTTTGACGTTTAAGCGCAGGGTAAACGGATTGAAATGAATTTCCTCGGCGGTAAGTGTTCGGCCGAGCAGAGGGTCTGCGTATTTAGTCAGTGCCCAGCGGATGCCTTCGGGCACACCCCAGAAGCCGGCGGCGCCGTAGACTGCAAGCGCAGCGAGTGCACCGCCGATGAGATATTTCTGCTTTTTCTGCATGGCAATGATCCTATCGCGTGTATCCGTAGATTCTCGTTATAGGACCATTGTAACGATTAAAGCGGCAGTTCCAGAGAAGTGACCTCAGAAGGAGATGTAAGAATCTTATCGGCTCTCCAGGTTTCGATCGGTTCTGCGCAACCGAGGTAACCCCAGGAGGCGGCCAAAGAGGTGACGCCGGCGGCGTTGGCAGCCTGGATGTCACGGATATCGTCGCCGAGATAAATGGTTTCGTAGGGCTCGGCGTCAAGCTCCCACATGGCGTGCATGATCGGGTCGGGGAAGGGCTTGCGTCGTTGCAACGTATCGCCGCAGATCAGCGTGGCGGGCAGCCAATTGAAGTGGTCGAGTACGGAAAGCGTCAGGCTCTTCGGTTTATTGGTGACGATGCCCCACTGTTTGCCGCGGGATTCGATAGTGCGGATCATTTCTTCGACGCCGGGGAAGAGAGCGATCGAATCGGTGAGGTGCTCCGCGTAGTAGTCGAGGAAGATTTTCTGCAGTTCGGCGTAGTTGGCGTCGGACGGCTTAACACCCATTGCTGCGCCGAGAAGGCCTCTGGCGCCGGCAGATGCGGTGGGTCTTAATTCTTCATAGGGAAGAGGTTCAAGCCCCTGAGTGGTGCGGACATAGTTGGCGGCGGCAGCGAGATCCGGAGCGGAATCCACTAGAGTGCCGTCCAGATCGAAAAGATAAAGATTGGGAGACATGTCGGATATCGTTCGGTTGGGTAATAAAAAAGGGAACCCGAGATAGGGCTCCCTTGGATGTCTAGAAGCTACGCAATATTAGCGGACGCCCTGGACTTCGACGACAGCGCGACGGTTCGGCTGCAGGCACTTAACGAGCTGGCCGAAAGTCTTGATTTCGCCCTTGGCGGACGGATTCGGGCAGTCGACGACCGGGTCTGCGGAACCCATGCCTTCAGTCTGGATCTTGGCATCGACGCCGAGCTTCTGCATGTAAGCCTTAACAGCGTTTGCACGACGCAGAGAGATTCTTTCGTTGGCACCGGCGCTGCCGATACGGTCAGCGTAACCCTTGATGGTGATGCCGTCGATAGTCAGACCGGACATACGGCTTGTGAGTTCCTTGAGGAGCTTCTTGCCGTCAGCGGAGAGACCGGCCTTGTCGAAGCCGAAGAGAGCGTCGGCAGACAGGGTAACCTTTTCAGCGCACTTAACGATGTCTGCATCGCACTGGCAGTTCTGACCGAGAGCGCCCTGAGCTTCTGCCAGAGCAGGTGTCCAATAACCGGTACGGACGCAAAGACCGTAGTTGGTTGTCAGAGTCTTGCCGGAAGCCTGAACGTAGGGGTTGGCCGGAGCGTCAGCAGAGAATGCAGCACCGGAAGCAGCCATTGCAACAGCGGCAACGAGCATTCCGAGTTTTGTATTTGTTTTCATCATGTTCCTCTTTGATGCAGAAAATCAATGTTTTACGGTGAAAATTAATTTCCTGACCGCAATTAATACCGAGTGTTATACAACAGGGTACTGGGCACAGTCGCCCTTAAGTATCTCACATACCCTATTGTGCCACGTTAGGATGTGACTTTCCGAAAGTATCGATTCCCATTGCGGGGTTTTAATAACGCCATGTTGTTTATCGACAACATGGTTTCCCCTTACCCAGCAGGCGCTTACGCACTCTCTTTCGGCACTGTAGACGAGGACCGAAAGCGGGTCTGAAACGGGTACAGTCTGATATCCCGAGAGATCGACGGCGATGAGATCGGCGTCTTTTCCTTTTTCAAGGCTGCCGATATTGCCGTCAAGTCCGAGGGCCCAGGCACCGTTAACTGTTGCCATGCGCAGCAAAGTTCTGATAGGAAGCGCCGACGGATTGCGGGTGAATCCCTTGGCGATGAGACCGGCCATGCGCATCTCGCCGAGGATGTTGAGCGTGTGGCCGCTTGCGGCGCCGTCGGTGCCGAGCGCAACGTTGACGCCTGCGTCAATGAGATCCGCGATACGGGCTGCGCCGCAGCCGAGTTTCATATTGCTTGTCGGACAGTGTGCGATCGATGCGCCCGACTTAGCAAAGAGTTCGATGTCATCGTCCGTAAGGTGTACGGCATGGGCGGCAACGGTGTTGGATTTAAGGCAACCGAGGTCGCTCAGATACTTCACGGGGGTTACACCGTGCGCTTTGATGCAGTCTCTGACTTCCTCTTCGGTCTCAGACAGATGAATCTGCCAGACAAGACCGTGTTCTTCGGCAAACTGCATGGACTTCCGAAGCATTTCTGCGCTGACGCTGTAGACGGCATGCGGCGCCATATTCACACTGACAAGCGGATTGTCTTTATAGGTTTCGTAAAGGCGGACGGCGTTTTGGAAATAGGTTTCTTCGTCTGCGGCATAGGCGCTCGGAAAGCCGATGATGAAGCCGCCGGCAGCGGCTCTCATGCCGAGCCTGAGCTGCGACTCAACGATTTCTTCCGGGAAGAAATACATGTCGTTGCCGCAGGTTACGCCGCCCGAGAGCATTTCTGCGGAACCGAGCAGAGAGCCGTCGCGTACGAATTCCGGACTCATGAGTTTTCCTTCGAGCGGCCAGATGGCTTTGTGAAGCCAGTCGAGCGTGGAGAGGTCGCTGCCAACGCATCGTAAAAGATTCATCGGAGAGTGGCAGTGTGTATTGACAAAGCCCGGGAGCAGTGCGCAAGTGTCGAGTCGGAAAACTTTCTCTGCCGGGATCTTTTCGGCTGCTTCGGCCGGAAGAATGTCGGAGATTTTGCCGTCTTTGATCACGACGGCGTGATCGGTAAGAACCGAGTCGGCGGCATCGGCCGTAAAGAGCCAATTGCCGAAAATAACGGTATCCGCAGTCATCTTTATTTAGTCGGGTTGTACGGTTGGATTTCTTTGAGTTCGTCTTTCAAACCGGCCCTCAGGCGCGCGAGATCGAAACTCATCTGGGCGTTCAGCCAAAATTCTGCCTCGATACCGCTGAAGGCTTCAAGGCGCAGCGCCGTGTCGGCACTCAGAGCGCGCCGTCCTTCGAGAATCTCGGTAAGACGCGTCTGGGAAATACCGAGGTCTTTGGCAAGCCGGTAGCGCGTGAGACTGAAAGGCCGCAGCACCATCTCTGAAATATAGACGCCGGGGTGCGGCGCCGGGTTTACGTCATACATAGTATCGATCCTCGATAGTATCGTGAAACGATAATACCAAAAATGCGAAAAATTCGGGTGTAAGGCGCCGAGCTGTTAAAATCAAAAGATTATTTCGCAATTTCATGGAACAGATATGGAACAGAATTACGACGAGAGCACGGAAGTCGAAGATCTCGGCACGAACTTTGCTCAGGAAACACTGCCTGTCTCGCTCGAAGAGGAAATGCGCAAGTCCTACCTGGACTACGCCATGAGCGTCATCATGGGCCGTGCGCTGCCCGACGTGCGCGACGGCCTGAAGCCCGTACACAGACGAGTTCTGTACGCCATGAATGAACTCGGCAATTTCTATAACCGCAGCTACAAGAAGTCCGCCCGTGTGGTCGGGGACGTGATCGGTAAATACCATCCGCACGGTGACAGCGCAGCCTACGAAACAATCGTTCGTATGGCTCAGCCCTTCTCCATGCGTTACTGCCTGATCGACGGTCAGGGTAACTTCGGTTCGGTCGACGGCGACGGTGCAGCTGCCATGCGTTACACCGAAGTCCGCTTGAAGAAGATTTCCGGTGAAATGCTTGCCGATATCGACAAAGAAACCGTCGACTTCGGTCCGAACTACGACGGCAACGAACAGGAACCGCTCGTTCTGCCGACCCGCCTGCCGTGTCTGCTCGTC
>CAZNBL010000027.1:0-17223 GCA_964571375.1 uncultured Burkholderiaceae bacterium | reverse complement strand
CAGCCTGAAAGGAGCGGGCAATCGGGAAATCGAACGAACACTCCGCTCGGCTTCTTTGGCGCCGGGAGCCCGTTCTTTTATCGAATTTGCTCAATCACACGGCGTCTTAACCTATATCATTTCAGGCGGACTGAACCAAATCGCCGGACCTATATGCCGCTCATTGAATATGACCGGCTTTATCAGCAATGAATTGGTTATTGAAAATGATGTCTTGAACGGCGAACTGACCGGCCCGGCCGGCGGTTTCATTTTGGACGCTCCGGGAAAAAGGCGTAACTTAGAAATCCTGAGCATGATGCACGGAATAAAGCTGAACCAAACGTTGGCCGTCGGTGACGGAGCCAATGACTTACAAATGCTGGACGCTGCGGGTATCGGAGTAGCTTATCGCGCAAAACCGATCGTTCGGGAAAAAGCTCGTTATCACGTCAATCACGGAACGATGGAAGTCATTCAAGACCTTTTTATTGAGTCTTGGGAAAATACTGAGAAACTGATCGACGCCTGACTTTTGAGAAACTCTAAAAAAAATCCCATGTGCGGTAAAAAAAGCACATGGGATTTTCGTCGATCCGATTTTTATTCGTCGGGATTGACCGAGCCTACAAAGGGATGGGGGCCAGAGAAATCGCTCACAAAAGGCAATTGACCGAAATGAGTGACCCAACCGTCTTCACGCCATGTATGCAATGCATACCCCGGTGTTTCAAAGATAAACTCATCGCCGCCTTCCGGACGCAAATCGAGCACCATCTGCAACGATACCGACGGTGCTGTCACAATTACCGTTTCAGCTTTCAGCGTAACCACCGGACGATGCAAGTGCCCCGTACACAGACGCACGTTTTTATAACGGCTCAAAATTTCCAATAAATAATCGCCGTTTCCGAACGGTTCATCCATGTAACCCATACCGGATTTAACGGGCGTATGGTGCATGAAAACAAGAGCCGGGCGATCATCCTTAGCTAATTCCCGATCGAGCCTCTCCAAGGTTTCTTCGCTCAATGCTCCCCAATGTTTCCCGGGCTGCAAAGTATCCAAAAAGCACAGACGGCAGTCATCGAATTCTACAAAGTGGCTCAAGTTGTCATTACTCATGGCACCCTGACAGAAATCGCCCAAAAGCTCTAAAAATCCCGGCCGACGGTCATGATTGCCGGGAACCATAAAACAAGGTCTGCGCAATTGCGAAAAAATCGTCCGCAACAATTCATAAGCCTGACGATTACCGTCACAGCTCAGATCGCCCGTTACAGCGACAGCATCGTAAACATGGTCATTTTGATGCAGCCATTGACCCAATTGAATCAAACGTTCGGCTGTATTGGCTTTGGCATAAGCCAATCGACCGACTGGCTCGACGTGCAAGTCCGACAAATGCAAAATTTTCATGATTTATCCTTTAAATGCCATGATTTCAATTTTCGGAATACATAGCAGAACCTCATCACCGGCCTTGATCGAAGGCGGAAGATCCTTGACATTGACTTTGACCAGAGCGTGGCGATTTTTCAGTTCGGTCGAAATACGAACGAAATTGCCCATAAAGTGGAAATCCCGTACCGTCACCGGAATCTCCAAAATATCCGGATTGTGTGTGGTCGAATCAGCAAGCATGGCGCGGTCCGGACGGAAAAAGCCGATGACTTCACCTTGATGCCCCGTCAAACGCGACTGCGTTTCTTCACATAGGCTGTCAATCTTGGTGGAGACTTTCTCAAAAGTAACATCGGTACCGTTGATTTCACCGAAAATCCGGTTACTGTTCCCTACAAAACCTGCTACGAAATCGGTCGACGGATGCTGCCACACGGTCGAGGGATTATCGGCCTGATGAATCACACCGCCCTGCATTACAACGATATGATCTCCGAGCACCATAGCTTC
This sequence comes from uncultured Burkholderiaceae bacterium, assembly GCA_964571375.1. Taxonomy (GTDB): domain Bacteria; phylum Pseudomonadota; class Gammaproteobacteria; order Burkholderiales; family Burkholderiaceae_F; genus JAFTYR01. Next base: position 15,330 of record CAZNBL010000027.1, on the reverse strand, counting down.
GTCCTGATCATGGGTAACAATAACAGCTGTGATACCTAATTTCTTCAAAAGTACCGCCAACTCTTCGCGAACTTTATGACGCAGGAGTGCGTCGAGCGCAGTCAACGGTTCGTCCAGGAGCAAGACACGGGGGCGAATTGCCAAAGCACGGGCCAGGGCTACGCGTTGACGCTGACCGCCGGAAAGAGCCTGCACGCGGCGGTCTGCAAAAGCCTCCAGATTCACCAGTTCCAACATCTCTTTAACAGTCGCTTCAATCTCCGATTTCGGAGTACCGCGCACCTTCAATCCGTAGGCTACGTTTTGAGAAACTGTCATGTTCGGAAACAGCGCATAGGATTGGAACATGAAACCGATACGTCGCTTCTCAGGCGGCAGATCGGTCACATTTTTGCCCCCAATCCAAATTTCACCGCCCTCATCCGGAGTTTCGAGACCGGCAATCATGCGTAAAAGTGTTGTCTTGCCGCAGCCGGACGGCCCTAACAATACCGTTCGGCAACCCGCCTTCAAAGTCAAAGAAAAAGGCGTCAATACTTGAGTCGATCCGTAGTGTTTGGAAATATTTTTGAGTTCAATCGAAACAGGAGCAGTCATTTATTTTCACCATCCTATGATTTATTTTTTCTTGGCGTTAGCCCAACGCTGCGGAAGGGTCTGCATCAGTGTCAAAAGAGGAACCAAAATCACAAAGAATACGAAGGTGTAAGCACTGCCGATTTCCAATCGCATGGATGCATAGCTGTCGGCCAAACCCACCGGAAGCGTTTTCGTATACGGCGTCTGCAACATCCAGGAAATGTTGAACTCTCCTAAAGAAACCGTCACAACCATAAGAGCACCCGCCATGATTCCGGGCATCGCCACCGGGACAACAACTTCTTTAAATGTCGTCCAGAGACCGGCTCCCAATGTCGATGAAGCCTCCTCATAGTGCGACAACGGTTCGACTCGTAACACGGCCATTACCGCACGAAGCATAAAAGGCAAGCAAAACATCACATGACCGACCAACAGAAACAGCATGCTCTGACGGAAATACGAAAAACCGCCCCAGACCAACAAAATCCCCAAACCGATAGCAAGACCCGGCATAGACAGAGGCAAAATAAAGGCCTCTTCTAAGAAAGCTGCCCAACGACGTCGTTGTTCGCGCACCAAAATCCATGCTGCTGGCACACCGATCACAATACATACGACAAGCGTCATAAACGCCAACCCCAAACTTCTGAAAACGGTATCGCCGTAAAGTTCCAGTACTTTGAAAATCCAGTCGCAGGTAAAGCCTGATTTGATTCCTCGAAACGCATTGACGGTAAAGGCAGTCAATACCATTTGCACGACCGGCACCATCAAAAAGGCGATCGTCAAAACGGTCAGCGTTGCCTCAAAGTACGTCACCGTGTCCCATTGTTTCTTTTTAGACATAGTCTCCAACCCTCGTCTTTAAGCACGGCTCGTCGCATTACTGCCGCCGGAAGCCATCCGGGCCGCCACCAGCAAGACCCAGGTAATCAAACCCAAAACGACCGAAAGCATCGCAGCCGAAGCAATATTGGCCGAGAGCGTAAATTCCGTATAAATTGTGATCGGAAGCACATTGATATCGGTAGCCAGCGTAAAGGCAGTACCGAATGCGCCCATAGAGGTTGCAAAACACAAAGCTCCCGTCGAATAAAGAGCCGGTGCCAAAGCCGGAATCGTCACGTCCCTTAAGATGCGCCATGAGGATGCACCCAACGTTTTGGCGGCTTCTTCGTACATAGGATCGATCTTTTTAGCCGCAGCCATAACCGTAGTTACTACGCGCGGGACGGAGAAATAGAGATAACCAAAGAAGAGACCTAACATGCCGTAGGCAAAAACAATCTTGCTCATGCCGACCGTCTGACTGAACATACCGATCAAACCATTGCGGCCGCCCAGCATAATGATCATGAAACCGACAACTACGCCCGGAAAAGACAGCGGCAAAGTCATCAGACCGACCACAGTCTCACGTCCCTTAAATTGATGACGTTCCAAGAAGAGCCCGCAAAGCGAGCCGATGACAAGACTGGCCAAAGTCACGAATACTGACAGGACAACCGTCGAAAAAATACTGATGCGATAACGAGAATTGGTCAGGATTTCCAAATACAGACCAATCCCCTCGGTACCCGACACCGACGCCGGCAGCAAACGAATCACCGGAATGATGAAAAATGCCGCCAAAACAACGAATGCCGGGACCAAATAAAGCCACGTATTGCGTGATTTCATAGGGGAGAACTCACGATCGATTACTGTTTTGTTGCCTTGAGGTAGGCTTCGGCAAAAGCCTGTTGATTATCAGCCATCTTCGAGTAATCCAGAGGAATTACACGAGCGTAATCGGACTGCGGCAGGAACTTGCTTGCAACCGATTCAGGCAACTGTCCCAAGACCGGGCGGAGATAGTTTTCAGCCCAGAATTTCTGACCTTTTTCACTCAGAACAAAGTCAAGGATTTTTTCACCGTTGGCCTTATGCGGAGCATCCTTAACCAGACTCATGACATAAGGCACTTGGATCGTACCTTCCTTGGGAATTACGAATTCAATCGGTGCCTTATCGCTGTGCTTGGCTCGATAAGCGCTGAAGTCATAGTCAAAAAGAATCGGAATTTCACCCGACAAACAACGTGCATATGCTGTTTGCTTCGGAATGATGGGGCTGTTGGCCATTAGCTTCTTAAAGTATTCGATACCCGGGCCGAAGTTATCCAGCGTACCGCCCAAAGCTTGGTTGGCCGCCACCGCACCGACATAACCGACAAAGGCTGAAGAAGGATCCAGGAAACCGACCATACCCTTATATTTCGGGTCCAAAAGATCGCTCCAACTCTGCGGCACAGGCAGTCCGTCCAAAGCTTCGGTATTGACCATAAAACCGAATGTACCGGCATGGATAGAAACCCAGTGACCGTCAGGATCCTTCAATTCGGTCGGTAGTTGCTTCCAGCCCTCACCCTTATAGCCTTGAGTAAGGCCGGCCTTCTTAGCATTGATTGCAAAAGAAATACCTAAATACATAGCATCGGCAAGCGGATTCTTCGCTTCGGCGATTACCTGAGAAACGGCCTGACCGGAATTCTTATTGTCGACCGGCACCTGGATACCTGTTTCCTTAGCGATCAACTTCAGCATATTGCCCCAACCGGCCCATTCAGCCGGTGCGTTATAAATCACCGCAGAATTCGACTCAGCAGCGGCCACGCCGTTAATCATCGAAGCGACTGCCAGCGTAGAACCCAAGAGAACTTTGCCGAATGTACGGCGATTTAATTTGATAGACATCGTTATCACCCTTAAAGTGAACTAGGAAAGGATGTGCGATATCTTAGAAACCAATTACTACACTGCCGTGAAGGGAATATGAATTTTCTATAACACCGAACAAACCGGTCCATCCGGTTCATTTATTCGGTTCAACGAGAGGACGGCGAACCGACGCACCGATTGATTGCAGAATTGAAATCTGCATTCAGCAAAGTTTGTGATCACAAAACAGACACACCCCTTCTGCCCTCTGCCCTTTTTTCTACGTTTAATGCTAGTCTTAAACGGTTCGGCAAGGAGATGTTTATGCGACGACGACTTTTTACTTTTGCGGCAGCCAATACCCTGGCACTGACAGGGCTTGCCTTCCCGTCGTTTGCAGCCGAAGAAAAGAAACTGCCTTACAGCAGCCGCCCCGAAGTTAAGAAATTCATCTCCGACGTATCCGCCCGCCGAAATCTCAACCCGGCCTGGGTTGCAGAAGTGATTGACAGCGCCGTCTATCAGCCGAAAATCGAGCGTCTTATGACGCCGAAGAAAGCCAAACCCGGCGCAAAACCGATCGTCAAGGACTGGAACCGATACAAAAGCGCTTTTCTCGGCCACTACCGTATCGGCCTCGGTTATGAATTCTGGAAAGCTCACAAAGACCTTTTACTGCGCGCCGAAAAGGAATACGGCGTAGACCCCGCCGCTGTTATCGGCATTATCGGTGTGGAAACCCGATACGGTCAGAACAAGGGTTCCTGGAAGGTGCTCGACGCGCTCGTAACACTGAGCTTTGACTACACGCGCCGCGCCGAATTTTTCCGAAAAGAACTCGAGGAATTCCTCTGCTTCCTGCAGCAAAACGAACTCAGTCATCACGAAGTGCTCGGCTCATACGCCGGAGCCGTCGGTATGCCGCAGTTCATGCCGAGCTCCATCCGCCGTTACGGTGTTGATTTCGACGGAGACGGAAAAATCGATATCAGCCGCTCGCCTGCGGACGCGATCGGTTCGGTTGCCAATTACCTCGCCGGACACGGCTGGAAGGCCGGCGTTCCGATGATTGTCGAAGCCAAGGTTCCGCTGAAAGCCGCCGATCGTTTCGGCGGCGGCACACGTGCCCGACACAAACTTGCTGAAGTTGCAGCATCCGGTGTGAAAATCAAGGATCCGTCTTTAAAGCTTGCAGCCGACACTCCGGTATTTATCGCGGATCTCCCTTACCTGCTCGCCGATAAAACGCCGAGCACGGACCACCATATTCTCGCCACATGTAATTTCGCCACCGTGCTGCGTTATAACTCATCGTATTTTTACGCAGCTGCGGTGGCTGAATTAGGTTCGGCGGTTGCCCGCCGTTTGGGCGAAGAGCCTCTTATTCGTTAGGAACGATCTGGCCCTTGAAGACGCCAACGCCGCTGACGCCGCCTTCGAAGCTCTGACCGGCAAGAATCGGACCGGTACCGGCAGGTGTACCTGTAAAGATCAGGTCGCCTGCGCAGAGACGCCAGGAAGTGGACAGTTCGCTGATGATTTCCGGAACACTCCAGATCATCTGATTGAGACGGCCGGCCTGACGCTTTTCATTGTTGACGTAAAGCCAGATTTCCAGAGAATCGATTTCCGGAGTACGTTCCTTCGGACGGATTTCTGTAATCAGAGCGGAGTGATCGAAAGCCTTGGCCTTTTCCCAGGCAAGACGCTTGTCTCTTAAGTTTCTCTGCCAGTCGCGGCGGGTGAATTCGACACCGGCACCGTAACCGTAAATATAGTCTTCGGCTTCTTCCGGAGAGATGGTACCGACGGCAGGAGCTGTCTTACCGATCGCAACCACAAGTTCGACTTCAAGGTCGAGCTGTTCGGTATCACGTGCATACGGAATCGAAATCGGCTTGCCGTTGACGCAGACGTCGAGCGCATCTGCGGGCTTGCAGAAGAAGAACGGACGTTCTCTTCCTTCGCCGCCCACTTCACGGACGTGATCGGTGTAGTTGGCACCGACGCAGTAAACACGGTGAACCGGGAAAAGTTCGTTCTTTTCATCGAGAACCGGAACGGTCGGCATGCCGTAAGGCGCAAAAATAAAGGACATAGTTCTCCTTCCGATCAAATTGGTTTCTGTTATCCCTTCATGATAGAGCCAAACCGCCCGCTTTGCGACAGATACGCTCAAATGCCCGCCGGTTCTGCTTTACCGTTCGAAAATCGTATTGAAATTGATTATTCGTTTTATTCAAAATCCTATAATTCCCATAGGTGTTGACCGAAGAGTCGACACCGTAAAAGAAACAAAGGAGAAATCGAAATGCAGTTCAAGCTTCTTATGACAGCCGCAGCAGTGGCTATGGCATTCGGATCCGTACAAGCAGCCGTCCAGAACGGCACCTTTGAAGGCAGCGCCAACGGCCGCAGCGGCCCTGTCACTACACAGGTAACCTTCCAGGACGGCAAGATCGTTGACGTCAAAGTCGTGAAAGACGGCGAATCCGCCATGATTTCCGACGTCGCCAAAGAAAGGGTTCCTGCCGCCATCGTCAAGAATCAGTCGACAGTTGTTGATTCCGTCACAGGCGCTTCTCTGACATCCCGCGCCATTATGGCCGGTGCCACCCAGGCCGTAAAAGCCGCCGGCGGTCAGCCGAAAGATTTCTATAAGAAACCGGTTAAGAAAGACCCGAGCAACGTTGAAAAGAATATGAAGACTACCGTTGTGGTAGTCGGCTCCGGTGCGAGCGGTATGGCAGCAGCCGTACGTTCTCAGCTTGCCGGCAACGACACGATCCTCATCGAAAAAATGCCGTACCTCGGCGGTGACACTATTTTGAATGCAGGTACCCTGATCGCTACAGGTTCCCGCTATCAAAGAGAAGTCATGAAGGAAACCAAGGACTCCCCGGAACTTGCTTATAAAGACATCATGCGTGTCGGTAAGAACCGCAACGACCCGGTCTTGGTTCAGCTTGCAGCAGAAAAAGCCGGTCCCGTAGTCGACTGGCTGATCGACGACCTCAAGATTCCGTACGGCCCGGCCGCCACACAGTATCCGGACCACTCTGCTGAGCGTCAGCTCGGCGTTCAGGGTCGTTCCCCGAACTTCATCCGCACCATGAGCAAGATCTTTACCGACAACGGCGGCAAGATCCTGATGGAAACCAAAGCAACCGAACTTATCTATAACGGCGGTGCTGTTCGCGGTATCAAGGCTGTCAATTCCGACGGCGACAAGATTACGATCGACGCAGCTGAAACCATTCTTGCTTCCGGCGGTTTCGGTGCCAACACCAAGATGCTTCCGAACACTCTGAAGGGCTATCTCTTCTACGGTCTCGACAGCGATGAAGGTCAGGGCTACGAAATGGCCAAGAAGATCGGCGCCAAGGACATCAATATGGACTTGGTCAAGGTCTATCCGCAGGGCGTTGAAACCGTACCGAACCACGGTTTGGCTGCAACCGCAAGCTCCACAGCTACGATCAACGACACAGGCGCCATCTATGTCAACAAGCTCGGCAAGCGTCTTATCAACGAACGCGCTTCTCTGGGTGAACTGACTGATGCAACCGTTGCTCAGCCCGACAAGATCATGTACATCGTGATGGACAGCAACGGCTTCAAGCGTTACGTCGACAAGAGCATCGAAGACAAGCTCGTTCCGAGCGAAGCCGAACTGCTCAAGTGGCTGCAGATCAATAACAACGGCAAGCCCGTCATGGTTAAGTCCGACAGCCTCGAAGCCGCCGCTAAGACAATGGGCATCGATGCGAAGGCTCTTGCAGCAACAGTAGCCAACTGGAACAAGATGGCCGCTGCCGGTAAAGATACAGAGTTCGGCCGCAAGGATCCGAAGCCGATGAATGTCGCTCCGTATTACATCATTGAACAGAAACCGCGATTTGCAACAACTCTCGGCGGCTTAAAGGCCAACGCCAAGATGCAGATTATCGGTAAGGACGGTCAGCCGATCCCGGGTCTTTACGGTGCAGGCTGTGTAGTGGGCGGTGCCAACGGTTCCGACTCCATGACCGCCATGATGAACTCCTGGGCCATTATCTCGGGTGTTACCGCTGCTGACAGCGTAAACGAAGCCCTCAAGGCCGCTAAATAATCGGAAACAAGCTATCTAGCCTACTCGCCTGTAAGCCCTTAAAGCTTCAGGCGAGTTTTCTATTTGTGTACAAAGTTTGCCGTGTAATTATTTTGTTGCATTTTTCACATTTCTAAACAGACAGACCTTCGAAAAGTCTACATAATGCCGCCCGTGGTTGAGGATTTGATTGAGGTTCTCCTCCGCACCAATTTTGAAGGGATTTACATTTTGGGCGTAAAGCATTACATGCATGGGCCTGACCGCTGGTAAGTTTTCCTCCTATGTCTTACCGGTGACCAGGAACTACCCTATTGCCAAGCTCCAGCTTCATGGGACGAAGCTGGAGTTTTTTTTATCCTTTTACAGAAATATTTTGTTACTTCAGTCTTCGATCAGCTGATACTCCTCGCCTTTACCGGCCGCCAACTCTTCCATGCCTTTGCGGATATGCTCTAAATTTATTTCAGAATAGAACGGATCTGCAGAGTCCTCGTCTGAGACTGAAAGCTCGCGTCAAAGTTCATCGGCCTCTTTCTTTAATTCAGAATCCGAACAAACGGATTCATTTAAATGTGTCATCCGACCCTCCGATTAAAAAGAGGCAGTGTAAAAAACACCGCCCCTTCTTTCTAATAACAGCAACGCATCGTCGATGCCTCAATCTTTTTTATCCGCCTCTGCGACCTCTTCAGCAAGCGCCTTGTCAATCCAACCGCCGCCCAAAGACTGATAAATCGTCACTGCAGACGCCAGATGCTTGGCTCTGACCTGAGCGAGATCCAATTCCTGCGGCAAAAGCGACTGCTCTGCCTGAAGCACGGTGACATAGCCCGTATATCCGCCGTTGTACTGCGCGGTAGCGAGACGCTTGTAGTCCTTGAGGCTTTTAACGAGCTCAACCTTATCCTGCTCTTCGCTTCTCAAATTTTCTCTGGCACTTAAGGCGTTATCGACGTCTGCAAAAGCCTGAGCTACGGTCAGTTCATAAGACGCAAGCATGGCTCTTTGCTGGGCTTCGGCGCTCTTTTCACCGGCAACGACAGCACCCCAACGGAAAATCGGACCGGTCAGAGAACCGGAGAAATTCCAGAGCTTTGCGGGACCTTCAAACAAATCCTTGAGATCGGTACTTGCCGTACCCAATCCGGCGGACAGCGAAATAGACGGGAAATATGCCGCGCGTGCCACACCGATATCGGCATTGGCTGCGATCAGCTTCTGTTCGGCTTCGACGATATCGGGACGGTCTGTCAGCAATTCCGACGGAATACCTGCGGCAATCACAGGCATCTTGAGCGAAACGAGCTTATCCCTCGTTTCAAAATCGGATACCGGGAGTCCTGTCAGAATCGAAAGCGCATTCATGATTTCCGTTCGGTTCTGCTCAAGAGACGGCAGTTGAACCTTGGCGCCCTGCCATTGAGACTTAGCCTGAACAACTTCCATTTCCGAGAGGTTGCCGTACTTAAATCTCATTTGGAAAAGATCGTATGTCTGCTTGTAGCTCTCGGCAGTTTCATTGGCGATACGAATCTGTTCATCGATCTGAAGCAAACTGATGTAAGTACTCACTACGGAACCGACGACCGAAGACACCGCTGCTTTATGAGCCGCCTGCATGGCCCGAAGATCGGCACCGGCGGATTCCGTCTGACGACGGATCTTGCCCCAGAGATCAAGTTCCCAGGAGGCCGAAGCAAGCGCTTCATAATTCTTCACTGCCTTACCTTCAAGCTGAGCACCCTGCAGAGTTTTTTCGCTTGAACGGGCCTTGGAAGCCGTACCGCTGTAACCCAACTGAGGAAACAGATCCGCACGGCTGACGGTCAGAGCAGCGGCTGCGCGCTCGACGTTTGCCATCGCCTGCTTAAGCGTCAGATTGTTTTTTAAAGTAGCGGCAACCAAACGGTTAAGCGTGTCGCTTCCGTACTGCTGCCACCATCTCTCGTCGAGCCACTGAGAATAATCGACCGCACTTTGCACCGGACGGTACTGTTGCGGAACATCGAGTGCCGGTCTCTGATAATCGGGGCCTACTGCACAGCCGGCAAGAACCAATGCGGCGGCAACCGGAAGAAGCCTTAATAAACCACGTCTCATAGTCTCAGGCCGCAAGGAAACTTTCAGTCATCGCCGAAAGAGGAATTGCGGCCCCTCCTTTTCAATGTTGTTTGATGTCTGTCTCTTCACCGCCCCCTGCCTTACAGAGCAGAGCGCGGTGCGGATTACTCTTTCTGCCCCTTCTTCTCTCCCGTAACCTCGGAGAGCAGACGGTCCCGGTCAAAGCCTTCGGTTTCGACAACTGTCAGAGAGCCGTCAGGAGCCACCTTAACCTCGGCATCCTTATCAAAGGCAGAACCATCGGTGCGGAGAATTTCGTCTCTGAGCTTATCGGTGATCGGAAGACCGCGTTCCGCGAGCTTGGCGGCCGAGCGGACAGCCTTGGCACCGGCTCTCTTTTCAGCCCAGCGTTCGAACCAAACATAGAAGATCGGCACAAAGAGCAGAGCCAGCGTCGACACACCGATCATGCCGCCCACAATACCGGTACCGAGCGAGTGACGGGATGCTGCACCGGCGCCGCTTGCGAACATCAGCGGCAGCGTACCGCCGATAAACGCAAGAGACGTCATGATGATCGGACGGAATCTGATTTCACCGGCATTAACAGCAGCATCCAAAAGACTCAGGCCCTTGTTTCTGAGTTCCACCGCAAATTCCACGATCAAAATCGCGTTCTTCGCAGCCAGACCCACCATCACCAGCAGACCGATCTGGAAATACACGTCATTTTCAAGACCTCTGGCCCACGTTGCGATCAGAGCACCGATCACACCGAACGGAACGGCAAGCAGAACCGAGCCCGGCAGCGTCCAGCTTTCATACTGAGCGGCAAGCACCAGGAACACCAGCAGCAGGCCGAAAGCAAAGACCATCGCAGAAGAAGATCCCGAAGACTGCTGCTCGTAACTGATACCGGTCCAGCCGTAAGAGAATCCCTGCGGAAGTACTTCGGCAGCCACCTCTTCAAGTGCGGCCATACCGTCGCCCGAAGAGTAACCCGCTGCGGCATTGCCGATTACCTGAGCGGCCGGGAAGCCGTTGTAGTGCGGCAGTTGTGTCGGACCGCGAACGTATTCGGCTGTGACTACAGACGAGAGCGGAATCATGTCGCCCATTTGATTACGTACATAGAGTTTGCCGATATCTTCCGGCTGCATGCGATAGCGCGGATCGGCCTGCATGATGACGTACCAGATATGCGAGAACTGACTGAACTGGCTGACAATCGAAGAGCCGAACTGCGCCTGCAGCGTACCGAACACATCCTGAGAACTTAAGCCCAGCAGCTGAGCCTTGTCTCGGTCGTAATGGAGTTTCAACTGCTGATTGTTGGCACTGTACGTTGTGGTAAGACCGGTCAGTTCGGGGCGCATTTTTGCAGCAGCCATAAACTTGTCGACCACGCCCTGCAAAACTTCAGGAGCGGATCCGGCCGTATCCTGAATCCAGAACTCAAAGCCGCCCGTCGTACCGAGCCCCGGGATAGCAGGCGGATTGATCGGCACAAAAATACCGTTCATCTGACTTGTCATACCGATACGGGACAGTTCGCCCAACAATGCGGCGGCACTTTCCTTCTTTGCGGTTTCAGAATTCTTATAGCGCTCGTCAAAGGGAGCAAGCGTCATAAAGAAAGTACCGGCACTCGCTTTGATACCGCCGTCGAGCAGGGAGAAGCCGGAAATGGAATTTGCCGTTTCAAGCGCGGGAATCTTGTCGAATTTCCCTTCGAGCACATTCATCGTGTCCGAAGTTCTGTCCAGAGATGCACCGCTCGGCATGATCAGTGCGGAAATCAGATAGCCCTGATCTTCGGTCGGCACAAAGCCCGTCGGTGTAATACGGAAGAGCCCGACAATCACCGTCAGAATGGCTGCAAAGGAAGCAAGGACAAGCACCGTTCTTCTAAAAAGCGTACGTGTCCATCCGCCGTAGCGCTTTGTGAGAGAAGCAAACCAGGTGTTGAATCGATAGAAAAATCCCTTGGTCGGCGCAGTACGGTGATCGAGCCACATCGCGCAAAGTGCCGGCGTCAGCGTGAGTGCGACAAAACCGGAAATTGCCATCGAAATTGCAATCGTGATCGCAAACTGCTTGTAGAGCATGCCGGTAGTGCCCGGTACAAAAGCGGCCGGTACGAACACGCTCGCCAGTACGAGGACCGTTGCGATCACCGGACCGGTAACTTCCGCCATCGCAGCAATCGTGGCATCCGTCGGATTCATGGCATGCTCGGAAATATTTCTCTCGACGTTTTCCACCACCACGATCGCATCGTCCACCACCAGGCCGATCGCCAGTACCAGGCCGAAAAGCGTGAGCTGATTGATCGAAAAGTCCAGTGCATACATCCCGATAAACGTTCCGGTCAGCGACACGATAATCGCCAGACAGGCAATCGCGGTCGAACGGAAGTTCTGCAGGAAAAGAAAGATCACGGCAATCACGAGAAGCGCAGCTTCAAAGAGCGTTTCCAGTACTTCTTCGATCGAGATCTTCACGAATGTCGTGGTATCGAGAGCAACCTTATAGTCGAGACCGTCCGGGAAAGAAGCCTTGAGTTTCTGCAGCTCGGCTTTAACGTTCTCAGCAACATCGAGAGCGTTGGCACCGGCCTGCAGGTAGACCGCAATAAAGGTAGTCGGCCGACCGTTCATACTTGAATTCACGTCATAGCTCTGTCGGCCGAGAGAGACATCGGCAACGTCTTTGACGCGCACGATCGCGCTGTCATCCTGAGAGGTACGGACGATGATATTTTCATACCCTTCGGGCGTGACCGCAGGAGAAGGAGCCACAATCGGGAACGTCTGAATCGTATTCGGTACCGAGGGAGCCGCACCGATATTACCTGCGGCAAAGCGCTGGTTCTGTACGGCAATCGCGTTCTTTACATCGCTGGTCGTAATGTTTAAAGAAGCCATGCGGTCGGGATTGAGCCAGACGCGCATTGCCTGACTGGCACTGCCGAGCGTAGCGCTTTGGCCTGCGCCCGGAACACGCTTGATCGCATCAAGTACGTAGACATTGGCGTAGTTGCTGATGTATTCACGGGAATACCGTTCATCGGTTCCGTACACACCGATCAGCATCAGAATGGAAGACGAACGTTTTTCAATCGTAAGACCGTTGGCCGTCACTTCTTCCGGCAGCTGCGGCTGAGCGATATTCACGCGGTTTTGGACCTGCACCTGAGCGATATCGGGATCAGTTCCGATGCCGAAGAAAACCGTCAGCTGCATGGTGCCCGACGACGAGCTTGAACTCGTCATGTAAAGCATATTGTCCACACCGTTGATCTGAGTTTCGATCGGAGCAGCTACCGTTTCGGCAACAGTCTGCGCATCGGCACCCGGGTAAGAAGCCGTCACGGTAATCTGTACCGGACTCATATTCGGATACTGTTCGACCGGCAGCTGCAACATGGAGAGCAGCCCTGCAATCACGATCACCAGAGAAGTCACGATCGCAAAGATCGGACGCCTGATAAAGAAATTGGAAATCATAGCGCCCCCTTACGACTTGGTTTCTGCTCCGGGTGCGGCATTCTGATCGGTATCGGCTACAACCGTCACCGGTGCTTCGTTACCGAGCATCAACATGCCTGAAGTCACCACACGATCGCCGTCACGCAATCCGTTGGTAATCACCCAGTCTTTGCCGACCCACTCACCGACGGAAACCGGACGATATTCGGCTTTATTGTCTTTGGTAACCACCCAGACGTAATGACTCTGACTGCCCTGCATCACGGCTTCCTGAGGCACGGCAAGCGCATTCTTATAGTAGGCACCCTTGAGGATGGCACGTACATACTGCTGAGGCTTGAGCAGAGCGTCAGGATTGTCGATCGACGCTCTGATTTCAAAGGTTCCGGTACTCGGATTGAAGTTCGGACTTCTGAATGTAATCAAACCTTCCTGCGGCAGAATCTGTCCGCCGGCAATCTCGATCTGTGTGGTAAAACGAAGGTCTTCGGGAAGCGCAAGACGACCTTCCTGCACTTCCTTCGTCAGTTTCTGATACTCGTTTTCCGACATCGAGAAAACAATCCACATCGGCGACATCGTATAGACGGTCGTCAGGTGCGAATTACTCATATTGACGTAAGTGCCGTCGGTCTGCAGAGCTGAGCCCGCAAGCCCGGTGACCGGAGAAGTAATCGTGCAGTAAGAAAGATTGAGTTTGGCGCTTTCAACCTGAGCCTGTGCGCTTGAAACCGAAGCTGCGGTTGTATTGAACTGAGCAACGGCATTGTCGAGATCGGTCTGACTCAGGGCCTTCATCTTGGCGAGCGGTCTGATACGGTTGAGATTTTGCTTGGCGACCTGATGAGCGGCCTTGCTCGACTCCAATGATGCTTCGGCCTGTTTGAGCTGAACCTCAAAGGGTTTGGAGTCCATCGTAAAGAGTACGTCGCCCTCTTTGACCATACCGCCCTCGGTGTACTGACGCTTTTCCAGGAAACCGGTGACACGGCTGTAGATTTCAACCTTTCTTGAGCTCTCGGCCTTGGCGACATAGCTGAGATCGGCAGGAATATCTTTGGCACGCACCGTCACGGTCGTCACCGGCGCAGCATGCGTCTGCGCAGTTTTCTTTTTTTCTTCGCATCCGCCGAGACAGATTGCACAGATCATAACGGCCGCACCCGCCAGCATAGGAAACTTTACGATCTTGTTCACGATGTTTTTCCTTCTCATTTTCTGTACGCAGACCTGCGCTCTTACCGGAGCATGAGCGCACTTGCTTATCGATTCTAGGTTTCTGCCGAGAGCATCGCGATGCCGCCCGACCAAAGTGAGTAACCCTTTGATGCATCGGCACAAACTGCATAATTTCGATTATAGGTTCGCCGATATTCTCTTATGTTGTATTTTCATCCTGTATCAGACAAAGATTACGCTGTTTAAATAATATTTTTTCTGTGAAATGTCCTTCCCCGAACTGCAGCAATTAACGGCTCCCGACAGAATTCAAAAAAAAATTATCTTTTGAGTTGCACAAATTAATTTTCTTCTATAGAATGCAAACCTTCACTGACAAGCGCAGTGAAATTTGTGCGGAGAAGTGGCCGAGTGGCTGAAGGCACACCCCTGCTAAGGGTGCAGACTAGCAAAACTGGTCTCGGGGGTTCGAATCCCCCCTTCTCCGCCATTTTCTTTCTCTCTTCTTTTATTTCCCCCTGAAGTTAATTTCCGAATCCGATTGATTCCGGAGCTTTGCCGTATCTGTTTTCTCCATCCTGAGAACGTATTAACTTCCGCATCGTTAATTACTTCTTTACAGCGCCTGCCCTTGTATTGGGAAATACGTTAATTTGCAGCTTCCGGTGCGCCTTTCAAACACGCATTGCTTCGTAATCCGTTATATTTCAAGGCTATTTAAAAATATCCGATTTCATATCGGATGAAGAAGTATTCTTGCCGCCCGTACTGACGGCACCCCGGAGATATTCATGACTGTCGCTGACGCGTTTGCGTTGTTTGTTAAGTTCTTCTTTCTGCTGACCCCGCCTTTTGTAATGAGCGTGTTCTTAGCCGTCACCAAAGGGACTACGGCAGAAGAGAAATCTCAGCTCGCAACCAGAATCACTGTCGCCATTATTATTTTGAGCGGCATTCTGCTTTTCTTCGGCGGCTTCATCTTCAATATCTTCGGTATCACGCTCAATGCTTTTAAGATCGGTACCGGTGCCATCCTGTTCCTGACTTCGGTCTCCTTGGTGCAGGGCAGCGGCAACGCCGTGAACTTAAACTCTTCGCTTCAGTCCATCGCGGTCGTTCCGATGGCGATTCCCGTAACGCTCGGACCGGGTTCTGTCGGCGCCCTTCTCGTCTACGGCGGCAAATTAAACGGCGCTCTTGAATTTACGGTGGCTTACCTCATGAT
>CAZNBL010000026.1:12153-17649 GCA_964571375.1 uncultured Burkholderiaceae bacterium | reverse complement strand
AGGAAAAATTTTTCAGAAATTTTCGCAAAATTTCCGAATTTCCTAAATCAATCATGAGGTTATTTGATTTTTACGGCAGGTGTAATAAAGTGTAACTTATTAGAAAAGCATCCCAGGGTCTTTTTTCGCCCATTGGATCGGACTAATTCCCTGCTCTTCAAGCCACTCATTTGCGTGCACAAAATGATTATTCCCGATAAAGGGTTCCGTTCCTTTTGTCGCCGACAGGGGAGAAGGATGATTTGAAGCAAGAATCAAATGCTTTCCGCTTTCCGCCTCAATCAAAGGAATCTTAGTTTGCGCCGGCTTTCCCCACAGCATAAAAACAACCGGATGCGGCTGCTTTGCAACATCACGGACAATAGCGTCCGTCAAAACTTCCCAACCTTTTTTGGCGTGGCAGAAAGGCTGTCCGTCTTCTACTGTCAATACGGTATTCAGAAGCAGCACTCCTTGTTCGGCCCAATCAACCAGACTTCCGTTCTTAGGAATATCTCCGCCGAAAGTACGCTGAATCTCCTTGAAAATATTTCTCAGGCTCGGCGGCAGTTTCATACCGTCGTTGACGGAGAAAGCAAGACCCTGCGCCTGTCCGGGTCCGTGATACGGATCCTGACCGAGGATCAGTACACGAACTTCTCCTCTCTTTACCTTACGGAGTGCATAAAAAGGATCGTTCGGATATATCACCGCGCCGTCGGCCTTGCGTTGATCAAGAAAAGCTGACAGCGATTTTCCCTTTTCCGATTCAAAAAAGCTCTCGACAATCGGGGACCAACTGGAAAGAAAATCAGACATTAACGCGCACTCCGCAACAGTACCGAATACAAATACATCCGGTTGAAAGAAAATCGGCTGCGGTCAGACCCGCAGCCTTGGAATATTTATTGTTTTGATGCGATCAGATAGTTAACAACTTCAGGCACACCGTCAAAAACAGCCTCTGCATTGTCTCTGATACAGATATCTTCGATAGACAAACCTTCTGTCCAGCCGCCCCTCACAAGGAAGCACGCCACACCGGCATCCTTTGCCGAAGAGGAATCATTACCGGAATCTCCGACCATGACACACTGATCGGCACTGACACCGAGTTTTTCCATCGCCATCAGAATAGGAGCCGGACTCGGCTTGGGAGAAGAAGCTGAATCTCCGCCGACGATGACATCGAACATTTCGAGCAGTCCTTTTTCTTTTAAGACTGTCAGCGTCATGTCGTAGTGCTTATTGGTAACGACGGCTACTTTGTAGCCGTTGTCACGCAAAGCACGGAGTGCTTCGGGAACACCGGGATACGGCGTTCCCTTATCGTAATGACCGGAATCGATGTGCTTCTGCAGACTTTTGACAGCCATGCGATAAATCTGATCATCGAGACGGCCGTCCAAAGAACGAGTCATCACACGATGCATCAGAATCAACATTCCTTTGCCGATATAACCGCCGACTTCCTCTAAAGAAAGCGGTTCGCTCTCGAAATCTTCGCGTACCTGATTTACAAGCGCTGTGATTCCGGGCAACGTATTCATCAGCGTTCCGTCCAAATCAAACAGAACAGCCCGAATATTCGACGGTTGCATTATCAGATTCCGGCGAGGTTGGCGCGCATCTGATCGATCACGCTCTTATAACCTTCTGCATTACCGGCAGAGAAGATAGCGCTGCCTGCGACAAAAGTATCCGCACCGGCCTTAGCTACTTCGGCAATATTGTCGACCTTAACGCCGCCGTCAACTTCAAGAAGCACGCTTCTGCCCGTCTGCTCCTTATACATATCGAGAATCGCACGGCATTCTGCAATCTTGCCGAGCGTCTGCGGAATAAACGACTGACCGCCGAATCCGGGGTTCACGCTCATCAGCAACACGACATCAATCTTGTCGAGTTCGTAGTGGAGGTATTCCAGAGAAGTTGCCGGATTAAATACAAGACCTGCTCGGCAACCGTGTTCTTTGATCAGAGAGAGCGTTCTGTCAACATGCTTACTTGCTTCCGGATGGAACGTAATAATGTCTGCACCGGCCTTGGCAAATTGCGGAATAAGCGCATCAACCGGTTCGATCATCAGATGCACATCGATCGGATTGGTTGTATAGGGACGGATTGCCTTACAAACCATAGGGCCGACCGTCAGATTAGGAACGTAATGATTGTCCATTACGTCAAAGTGAATCCAGTCGGCACCGGCGCCGATTACGGAAGAAACTTCTTCTCCGAGTCTTGCAAAGTCAGCCGACAAAATAGAGGGTGCAATACGATAAGTTTTTTCGGACATCATCATCTCCTAATAGTGCTTAGCATTTTAGCAATCTTGCCGCTCCCGCCAACACCGGTTCAGCATAAGAACTGTCAGAGTTATCGCATACCCCGCCAAACACCCCGAACAATCGGTACTCCGCCCGAAGTGCTTTATTATTAACCGCAGTTTGCATTCGCTTTTTTGGGAATGTGTCGGTACGAACTTCAACTGCGGAGCACTTTTGTCATGCAACCCTCCCGTCTCTCCAAATGGTTAGCCCTTCCGCTGACCGCAGCATTACTTTGCTCCTGCACAACCGTACCTGATAAAAAACCTGAGATCACGAAGAAAATACGCTACGAAGCGGTATCCGACCGCGTGTATTCCGATATCAGCGACAGCGACTGGGCCGCCGCACTGGCATCCTTCCGCCGCTCCTGCACGACACAAGCCAAAAAGACACTTTGGGAAAACGTCTGCCTGAAAGCAGACAATACCGCCGCATCTGATGCAACCGCATTCTTTACAGAAAACTTTTCTCCGTGGAAAGTCTTTGTCGATGACGTAGAAGTGGAAAGCCGAGATGTTGTCGCAACCAGTGACACCGGTCTGATGACCGGCTACTACGAACCGCTCCTATACGTTTATGACAAACGAGTCGGAAAATATACAACTCCGATTCTCGCAACCCCGGACGACCTTATTATTGTCGACCTTGCATCCTTGTATCCGAAACTCAAAGGAATGCGCCTGAGAGGCAAAGTCGAAGGTAGAAAACTTGTCCCCTACGATGAACGCTCGGAAATCGTAAAACGTAAAGACCTGCACAAATATGCCATTGCCTGGAGCAATGACCCTGTTGAGGTTTTCTTTCTTCAGATCCAGGGTTCCGGAAGACTTCTGACACAGACCGGAGAAATGATTCGCGTCGGTTATGACGATCAGAACGGTCACGCCTATAAAGCAATCGGCGGATGGCTCGTCAGAAAGGGTTACATGAAGAAAGAAGAAGTTTCGATGCAGAACATCAAGCGATGGGCTGAGAAAAATCCGAAACGACTCAAAGAACTCCTCAATCAGAATCCGAGTTTCGTCTTCTTCAAAACCAGAATTGCCAAAGAACCCGATGAAGGTCCTATCGGCGCCCAAGGCGTGCCGCTCACTCCTCAGGCTAGCGTAGCCGTTGACCGCAGGTACATGAAACTCGGAACGCCGCTGATTATTCAGGCGTCCCAAGAGAATCCGTTCTTAGAATTCAAACGTCCGGTTATTGCTCAGGACACCGGAGGTGCCATCCGCGGACCGCTCCGTTTTGACTTCTTCTGGGGATTCGGCGACATCGCAGGTGCCAACGCCGGCAAACAGAAGAGTTCTGTAAACGCCTGGGTCCTGCTGCCCAACGGAGCAACCCCGGCAGATCTTGATAAGTAAATGAAAAGGGCTGAGATCATTCTCAGCCCCTTCTTTTCCTGTCGATGAAGATAAATCCGAGTCTTTATCTTCTGGAATCGTTAAGCATCTTTTCGAGATACTCGATACCGGCTGCTCCGGGAACTCTCATGCCGGACGGAACAAAAATCGTCGGCGTACCGGTAATTCCGAGCTTCTCGCCGAGTTTGATATTTCGGTCGAGCACTGTGATATCGCACTTAGCCTCGCGCTGAGGTGCCGGCTTACCTTCAAACATTGCCGTCTTCCAAGCCTGAGCAGGATCCTCGGCACACCAAATATTCGCGCTGGCCTCCTTGGAACCCGGAGTAATTACCGGATAAAGGAACGTATAGATCGTCACGTTCTTCAACTCTTTCAGACTGACTTCAAGACGCTTACAGAAACTGCAATTAGGGTCGGAGAACACCGCAATCGTACGGGAGCCGTCACCGTTTACTGTCTTAACAGCGTCATGCAGCGGCAAAGTAGAAAAATCGATACGAGAGAGACGGTCTTTAGTTTCTTCTGTCAGGTTACGTCGTGTCTTTGTATCGAAGAGTTGCCCCATCAGCAGGTAATCCGTACTTTCATTGACATAAACAATGTCATTACCGACGACCGCTTCATAGAGTCCTTCGATCGGTGTGGGATTCACTTCCGATACATTCGTACCGATACGCGCCATGAGTCGGATACGAATCTGATCAGCAACATTTTCCTGAACAGGGGCTGCCTGACTTGTTGCAACCGTCGGCTGAACAACCTTTCCCGTCTCGGCAAGTGCTGCCGAGACCGCAGCTGCACCAAGCATAAGAGAAAGTGAAATAAGAGTAGCAGGGAAAATTCTGTTCTTCATAAAATCAAACTTCCGACAGGAGTAGTTAACTGTTATATCTTCTGAGCTTCTACTCTCTATTTCTGAATACCTCCTTAAATTAACCGGTCCGAAGGCATTTTCATCAATCCCGGGAAGGCTCTGCTACACGCGGTAGACCATACGCCAAAAAACAAGCTCCAAGCGGCAGGAAGATTCAAAGATACAACTGAGCTTTTCTTTTTCCTCAGCAGTCAGGTCCGAGCATTTTCTTTCAGCATATTCCTGCCAGCGCTTGCAGGTTTCGGCATAAACGTCGGACGCATATTCTTCAATGAACTTCCTGTACTTTGAGGTTTCGCCGCCCGGGAGTTCCGCAATACGGCGAAAAATATAGCTGTAACTTAATACACAAGGAAGAACCGCCATCAAAATCTCACGCTCATCTCCGAGCTGTACGACACGCATAAGAAAATCTGAGTATCGCCGGCTTTCTTCGGCGGCTTCCATCTGAGCAACATCCTTATCGGTCAGGTCGAATTGGGCCAAATAGGCTTGTCTGATCTCACACTCAGTCCCGCTGACAAAACTAAGCACGGAGTAATACATCTGAATGTCTTCCAAAGAACTTGCATGGTGTATTGCGCCGCCTATTACTCTTGCAAAGTTTGTCAGATAGATACTGTCCTCGATCAGATACTTTCGAAAACGCTCGTCCGACAAGCATCCGGAATGTAGTTCGCGAACAAACGGAGTATCCGCACACTCATCCCAAATCAATTGACCCCGATTTATAACTTTCTCAAAAAATGACACGTAAAAGCCCTTTGCTTCTGCATTCCATCACGCCAAGAATACAGACCAAACCGGTATCAGGACAGTTTTTACTCATGAAAAACCCTGATATTTAGCATTTTTTTATAATTTTCGAAAAAAGACTTTGCTTTTTTCAAAATCTTCTATATAATGCGTAACTCTCTTTGAGAAAAGAGGCCGGGTAGCTCAGTTGGTA
>CAZNBL010000026.1:0-12053 GCA_964571375.1 uncultured Burkholderiaceae bacterium | reverse complement strand
GAGCGGAGGATTGAAAATCCTTGTGTCGGCGGTTCGATTCCGTCCCCGGCCACCACTTCTTATCAAAGAGTTCCGCAGAAACTTCAAAATCTGCACCAAGGTTGGCCGGGTAGCTCAGTTGGTAGAGCGGAGGATTGAAAATCCTTGTGTCGGCGGTTCGATTCCGTCCCCGGCCACCATTTCTTTATCTACTCCCCAAAAAAATTACGCAGAACCTCTCGGTTCGGTTTTGTCGCACCTGCGATATTCACATCGCCGCTCTTATTCATCTTTTCGACAGATATAACCTTCCCGATACCAAACCAAGAGCTGCGCAGGCGATTCCGGAAACCAAAGTACAAACCACATAAAGCAATCCGTAAGTCGGACCAAGCATCAGCCCTGCGTGCGCAAACGAAGAAAACGTCGTAAACGCCCCCATAAAACCGGTACCGAAAAACAAATAAAACGCACCGCCCCTGTTGGCTCCGACCAAAGCCGCGATCCATCCGAGTAGAAATGCTCCGGACACATTGATAAGCAGCAACACGGTATTCGAATCCAACTCCAAATCCGCAGCATTCATAGAAAGATAGGCCCGAACCGCAGCTCCGAGCGCCCCGCCAGCAGCCACCGGGAGTACGCCTCTTAAATCAATTGACATAGCGAACCTCCCGCCATCATCCCAGACCAAAGCAAGAAAATACAAAGCACAGTATTGAAAACAACTTCTTTACCGAATACTGCGAACTTACCTGTTTCCAAAGCAGCAACCGCACTGAGTGCAAAAGTAGAAAAGGTTGTAAGTCCTCCGCAGAATCCGATCAGTATCGCCTGAACCAAAAGATCCGGAAACAAAGTATGAGCACCGGCAACCAAGCCCAGTACAAAAGAGCCGATCGCGTTCACAACGAACGTCCCGACATCAAACCCCGACTGAGTTTTTCCGATCACATCCGAAAGAACCCAACGGCAGAGCGCACCTAATGCACCGGCAATCGCTATGCAGACATAGAGCATGGAAGAAACTCTCAACTTATAATTTTGACAAGCATTATCCTCTTAACATCGGTGGCAGCCATACCGCCGATACTGATTTGAGGTCCAACCCAACAGAGCTGCAGAAACTGCAGTACCGCTCAACGACAAGGCAGTGCACATGACAAGATTTTCCGACTTTCTCTTACGACTTCGGTTCGGCATCCTCTGCTTTGCCGCGTTAACCCTCGGCGGATGTGCAGCCATCGATCAGGAACCCTACAACCCCTCTTCCGTAGACAATGAGTGGCTTTCACCCTCCGCCAGCCTTGAACAGAAGATCATCGATTCCGTACTCGTCATTTCGATGACTGACAACGCAACCAATCGAAGAGGAATCGAAGACATTACCTGCAACGTCTTTGCATTTAAGGGACTTCCGGCAACGCCGAGCTATCTTTATGCAACACAAAATTCTTCGCTGAAAACAAAATCCGGCGGCATTGACTTCACGAAAGTCAAAACAATCGCTAAAAAAGCAAAAGCCAGCAATGTACTGATCATTCAGGACTTCGGCACCAAAATAAAAACCATTTATAACCCCGGCGTCACCTGGGGTCCGGGTCCTATGCCCGGTCCTCACCCCGGCTTCGGACCGGGTCCGGGTTTCGGTCCCGGCCCGATGTGGCACGATCATTGGGCCATTCCGCCCTCAGTCACACAACTGCAGATTGCCAAAAGCGGCGTTCAACTCGCTTTGCCGGCTGGCGAGGCCCTGTGGATGGCTAACATCTCAACCGTTCTGAACGAAACGACTGCAGCAAAGACCTATGAACTCTATGCCGATCTGATCTTCCAACAGATCGTCAAAAACGGCTTCATGATCCCCATGAATCCTGCGGTACTGCAAGCTACGACGATTGTTCCCGCTGCCACTCCGTAAGCATCCTGGAAATACGCACACAATCTTCAATGTGCTGATTACCGACAAACTTCAGCGCAGTAAAAGAGACCGATGCCGAAACTGCTGTTCCGATAATCGGCACCCAGCGGGATGCTTGTTTCGCCGTCAACTGAACTCCGACATGTCTTAGCGCTGCGGTTACGATCGGAACTGTAATTATTTTTCCGGCAAAAGTACCGCCGACCGCTGTGATAATGGAAAAGAGTTTCAGACGTTTTTCCGTCGGAAGCCTGTTGATCTGTTCTTGAGTCAGACCGAATTCCTGATTGACCGACGTCAATATCGAGGTCATCACGCCGATGTCAACGGCAATATCCGCTCCGGGTACCGGTAAAGCAGATGCGCCCGCACTGATCAGTGCTCGCTTGGTAACAAGCCGGCGGCTTCTTGCCGCAGCCTGCTGGATAAGTTCCTCGCCGATAGGGACCTCTCTTTGCGCCGGCAACATATCCTCGGAAGAGACTTTCTTTAACGGAAATTGCATCTTGGTCCAACCTCATCAAACCCATCCGAACTTTCGGTAGGGATTCTCCCATGCATCGGATAATACAAAATTCATCTTAATTTCAGACAACGGCATTAGCATGGGCAAACCGTCATCTTAACTATTGATTTTTTGATTCAATCAACGCATTTATAATTGCGCTTGTTTTTTTGCCGTTAGCTCTTCAATTTTTAGAATGAATCTCCTTGCCCTTGGTTTAAATCACAATACTGCACCTTTGTCCTTACGTGAAAAGGTGTCGTTCGGCCCGGACGAAATCGAGGATTCCCTCAACCTCATCCGAGCAATGCTCGGAACGCCTGCCAAGGGCGGTGTTCAGGAAGTAGCTATTCTTTCCACCTGCAACCGAACCGAAATTTACTGCGCCGCCGAAAACGCAGATCTCGCCGCTCAGAGCCTTCAGGAGTTCCTGGCCTCTCAAAAGGGCGTCAAGGAAAGCGAACTCGAAGAACATCTTTATAAGTTTGTTCAGGAAGACGCCATTCAGCATGCCTTCCGCGTAGCTTCCGGCTTGGATTCCATGGTGCTCGGCGAAACACAGATCGTCGGTCAGATGAAGAAAGCAGAGAAAATCGCCCGTGAAGCCGGTTCTCTAAACCTGTATCTGAACTACCTGTTCCAGAAGACCTGGCAGGTTGCCAAGGAAGTGCGCTCCACTACGGAAATCGGCGCTCATTCCATTTCTATGGCTGCGGCTGCCGTACGCGTTGCAAACCGCATTTTCGGCGACCTTGCCGACTGCAATATTCTTTACGTCGGTGCCGGCGAGATGATCGAACTCTGTACCGCTCATTTCGGCGCACAGAATCCTAAAAAAGTCACTGTCGCCAACCGTACCGAAGCACGTGCCGCAGCACTTGCCGAAAGTATCGGCGGCAACCCGGTACGCCTCTCGGAAGTACCCGACATCATTGCCGACTACGACATCGTCGTATCATGCACTGCCAGTTCCCTGCCGATCATCGGTCTCGGTATGATTCAGGGGGCCATCAAAAAACGCCGTTTCAAACCGATGTTCATCGTAGACCTTGCCGTTCCGCGTGACGTCGAAAAAGAAGTCGCCGAGCTTGACGATGTTTACGTATACACCGTCGACGATTTAGGTAAAGTCGTTCAGTCCGGCATCAAAGAACGTCAGGCTGCAGTAGCCCAGGCCGAAGCTGTTATTGAAAAGCGCATCGGAGAATTCCATCTTTGGATGCAGGCAAGAAACTCGGTACCGCTGATCAAAGAGTTGCAGGAAAGAGCCGAAGAACTTCGACAGATTGAGTTTGCCAAAGCAGTCAGAGCTCTGCAGCGCGGTGAAAATGCCGAACATGTTGTCGAACAGCTGTCGCATTCGCTGGTTAACAAATTTATGCATGACTCGATCGCGACACTGCGCAATAATCAAAAGATGCCTGACGAAGATTACAACAAGGCTGCTCAGCTTCTCAGCAGCTTCTATCGTCACCACAAGCACTGATAACTATCCGGCAGTACCCAAAAGTACTGCCGTCATAACATTTATGCCTTTTTAAAAGTCGCATTCGTGCGGCCTTTACCGCTATGAAAGATTCAATGAGAGAAAAGCTGGCCTCTCTGGCCAGAAGAATTGAGGAAATCGACGCCTCACTTCAGGACCCGGCCGTTACCGCCGACATGAACAAGTTCCGCGCCCTTTCCAAAGAAAGAGCCGATATCGAACCTATCGTTCAGAAATTTGCTGATTTCAAAAGCGCCGAAGACGACCTGACAACCGCCGAAGAACTCCTCGGCATGCCGGACATGAAAGATTTCGCTATGGAAGAAATCCGCGCTGCCAAGGACAAGATCGAGCAGATCAAGGACGAACTGCAGGTTCTGCTTCTGCCCAAGGATCCCAACGACGACAAGAACATCTTCCTGGAAGTTCGTGCCGGTACCGGCGGCGATGAATCCGCACTCTTTGCCGGCGACCTTTTCCGCATGTACTCCCGCTATGCCGAAAGACAGAAGTGGCAGGTTGAGTTTGTCTCTGCAAACGAATCCGACCTCGGCGGCTACCGTGAAATCGTCGTCCGAATCATCGGTCAGGGAGCCTACTCCAAACTTAAATTCGAAAGCGGCGGCCACCGTGTTCAGCGCGTTCCGGAAACCGAATCTCAGGGACGCGTCCACACTTCCGCCTGTACGGTTGCCGTCCTGCCCGAACAGGATGAAATCGGCGCCGTCAACATCGATCCGAGCGACCTCCGTATCGATGTATTCCGCGCCTCCGGTGCCGGCGGTCAGCACATTCAGAAGACTGAAAGTGCCGTTCGTATCACCCACCTGCCGACCGGCATCGTTGTCGAATGTCAGGATGAACGAAGCCAGCACAAGAACAAGGAACGTGCCATGGGTGTTCTCGCAGCACGTATCCATGCCGCAGAAGTTGCCAAGCAGCAGGCTGAAGAATCCAGTCTCCGTAAATCTCTTGTCGGCTCCGGCGACCGAAGCGAACGCATCCGCACCTACAACTATCCTCAGGGCCGCGTAACAGATCACCGCATCAATCTGACGCTCTACAAGCTCGATTCCATCATGGACGGCGATCTCGATGAAATCATCGGAGCTCTGACCGCAGAACATCAGGCTGAACTTCTGGCCAGCCTCTCCGAACAGGGCGAATAATTGAGCAATACCTCTTTGATATCCTGGCTTCGCAGTGCAAACTTAGATTCTGCGGACGCCAGGGTGCTCCTTGAGCACGTAACCGGTCTGAACCGCGTAGCTGTTGCTACGCGTCCGGAACAACTTCTGAGCGACAAACACCTCGAACGCCTCAATACGATGGCAGAAGAACGCCGTCGCGGCGTTCCCGTTCCTTATCTGACCGGCGTACAGGAATTCTTCTCCCGTCCTTTCAAGGTCAGCCCTGCAGTTCTTATTCCGCGCCCCGATACCGAAGTGCTGATTGAGTGGCTTCTGGAAAATCTCGCTCCCGGCAGCTCTCTGGTCGACCTCGGAACCGGCAGCGGTTGCATTGCCGTAACACTTAAAAAGGAACTGCCGGGATTATCTGTGCACGCGTCTGATATTTCCGAAGACGCTTTGAATGTAGCTAAGGAAAACGCCCGAACGCTCGGAGCCGATATCAAGTTTTTCAGCGGCAGTTGGTTGGATGCGGTACCGACTTCGCTGCAGCTTGATGCCATCGTATCCAATCCGCCTTACATCCGTCCGGATGACGAACACCTTGATGCGCTTCAGTTCGAACCTCAGGGAGCCCTTACGGACTTCAGGAACGGTTTAAGTTCGATTGATGCCATTCTGCTTCAGGCAGCAGAACGAAAAGACGAACGACTGAAACTGATTGCCATCGAACACGGTTGGGATCAGGGAGAGGCTGTACGAAATCTTTTTGCCGAGCATGGTTTTGACGGCGCGGCAACCTATAAGGATTACGGCGGCAATGATCGGTTTACAGCTTGGAAAAAATAAAGCTTAACGCTCATTCAGCAGAACGGTTCTCGGAGTCATTCCGTGAACCGTTTTCTTTTTGCCTGCAGCGAAGATTCGGATACGAAAAAAGCTCCGATGAACGGAGCTTTTTTTCTGAAATTCGATGGTGCCCACTGACTGACTTGAACAGACGACCTACCGCTTACAAGGCGGTTGCTCTACCAACTGAGCTAAGCGGGCATCAGAGGTTCGCTATTTTACTGATATTTTCGAAATTGAAAAGGGGGTACGCAATCTTTTTGTCAGGAACTGTTTTTGCAGCTTAAAAAGCTATGGAAATTACGGCTGCAACGGTCAGTTTACGGTTCGGAAAAAATAAGACAGCCGGTTAAACAATGGAACGGTTTTCGAAGTTGTTCTCAGAACCGTTTTTTGCGGCGGAGAATGAAGAAAGTCTTCGATTTGTTAAAGCCGGATACGAAAAAAGCTCCGACAAGCGGAGCTTTTTTCTCTGAAATTCGGTGGTGCCCACTGACTGACTTGAACAGACGACCTACCGCTTACAAGGCGGTTGCTCTACCAACTGAGCTAAGCGGGCATCAGAGGTTTGCTATTTTACTGAAATTCCGGAGCTTGTCCAGCCTTTCAGTGAAATATTTACAATCCTTTACACCTTTAATCAACTCTCGTGAATCCGAAACCTGCGGGAGCCTCCGGTTCAGCAGCCTTAGCGGCTCGTTCAAGCTCGAAGGGAATGCAAGCGCCGTTTTCACGAGCGTAGATAGCAACAATATTGCCGATCGGGATCCAAATGTGCTCAAGCTGACCGGAAAAACGGGCATCAAAGTGCACGGAATCGTTTTCGATCTCCAAACTGCCGCAAGCTGTCGGCCCGATATTAAGAGCAATCTTTCCGTCGGAAACAAAGTCTCTCGGAACCTGAACGTCTGTATCCTGATCTTCCGCAACTACGAGGATTTGGGGCGTGAACGCATTATCCACGCACCACTCGTAGAAAGCTCGCATCAAGTACGGCGTCAAGCTGGGCAAAGCTTCATTTTCTACGCTCATCGATCTTCTTCCTACTTTACTTTCTCATTACGCGTTCGGACGGCGTAAGAGCTTCGATAAAGGCCGGACGAGAGAAGACGCGTTCTGCATACTTGTGAACAGCAGAAGCATTGGCAGGCAGCTCAATACCGTAGTAATTGAGACGCCACAGAAGCGGAGCCATTGCAATATCAAGCATTGTCAGTTCATCACCGAACATGTACTTGGTACGGCTGACAACCGGGCTCAGGCGAACGAGCTGGTTGCGGATAATTTCTCTGGCTTCAGCCTTTGCATTTTCATCACTGGCCTTATCTTCAAGTACGTGAACGTACTGGAAGATTTCACGTTCGAAGTTAAACAGAAGCAGACGGACTCTGGCGCGCATGACCGGATCCGGCGGCATCAGCTGCGGATGCGGGAAGCGTTCGTCGATATATTCGTTGATGATGTTGGATTCGTAGAGAACGAGATCTCGTTCAACCAAAATCGGCACATCACCGTAAGGATTCATGACATTGATATCTTCCGGCTTGTGATAGAGGTCGATATCACGAATCTCAAAATCCATGCCCTTTTCAAAAAGGACAAAGCGGCAACGCTGAGAGAACGGACATGTATTGCCCGAATAAAGAACCATCATAGTTGTCTACCTGCAAAAAAAATATTCAGGATCAATAACCTGTAACGCGTTCTATTTTAACGGAAAGTAAAAATTTCCCCAAATTTATTCTTTTTTTTCCTTAATTTTCATACAGTTATTAAATTAACGCCCACATATAAATCTCAACCCGGCTTTTTCTCCTACAGAGACAAAGCATTCAGGCGAAACATTGGATTTCCATACCGTCATTACGTTACAATTCGAAAAAAAACATAGGAGATATTTATGGCCAACGTAAACGCCAAGGCAGCCGCAACAGGCTTCCTTAAAGATTTCCAAGCCTTCATTTCCAGAGGCAATGTCATCGATCTGTCCGTCGCCGTGATCGTCGGCGCTGCATTTAATGCGATCGTCTCCTCGTTCACCAAAGACTTGGTCAATCCGATCCTCGGTGTGCTGGTCGGCAAGCCTGACTTCACCAATCTCTTCCTTGTTCTGAAGATGCCCGAAAACTACATCGGACCGATGACCTATGAAGCTTTGAACAAGGCCGGTGCCACCGTTCTCGGTTACGGCGCATTCCTGACTTCCGTCATTCAGTTCCTTCTGCTCGCTTTCGTGATCTTCTGCTTCCTTAAGTTCATCACAACACTGCGTAAGAAGCTTGAACTGGAAGCTGAAAAGGCTGCACCTCCTCCCGCACCGAAAGAAGATATCGAATTGCTTAAGAAGATTCTTGAAGAACTCAAGAAAAACAATGAAAAGTAACCGCGTCATAGCGTAGTTACCTCTCAAGCAAAAAAGGTCTGCACAATCTGCAGACCTTTTTTTTGATACGTTCTTTATTCGCCGAACTAAACCGGATTCGGGATATTTACAAATTCGACGTGCAACTGCGGGAACTGAATCTGCAACCATTCGGCCAATGCAGAAATACCGAGCGTCTCGCTGGCATGATGGCCGACTGCAAAATACGGAACATCGAGCTCTCTTGCTTCGAGAACGGTTCTCTCACTGATTTCGCCGCTCAAATACACATCAGCTCCGGCCTGTACGGCAGCCTCAAGATAATCCTGAGCAGCACCGCTGCACCAGGCGACTGTACGAACCTTACGATCTTCCAACGATACGGGAACTACCATCGGTTCTCTTGCGAGCACAAAACCGACCCTACCGGCGAGTTCTGCAACGGTCACTTCTTCCTTTAATCGACCGATACGAACCAGCGGTTCGCCGCCGAGGGGCGCACTTTCTTCGATACCGAGAAGCCGGCCGAACTCTGCATTATTGCCAAGCTGCTCGTTGGCATCCAAAGGAAGATGAAATGCAACCAAATTGATGTTGTTCTTCAGAATTTTCTGCAGTCGTGCCTTTTTAATTCCCGTAATGCAGGGGTTCTCGCCTTTCCAGAAATAGCCGTGATGTACCAGAATCATCTGAGCACCGACCTTAATGGCATGATCGATCAATGCCTGAGACGCCGAAACACCGCATACCACATGAGTCACTTCGGAATCGCCTTCGACCTGCAGACCGTTAGGCGCGTAATCCTTAAACTTTTCCGGCTCAAGCAAAGTGTTGAGCGCACTGATAATTTCCTGTCTTTGCATAACCACCGTCCTTTAAAAAAAGCTACCCGAAGGTAGCTTTTATGTTTTGAGCCGTTAGGGCATTGCCAGGCCGCCGGGACCTGTCGGAGGCGTAAAGCCGGGCTGACCGGGCACAACGATCTTGCTGGCAGCCTGACGACGCATTTCCTGCAAGTCGTGCATTGTCTTTTCAACACCGGCCTTGGCAGCTTCGCGATACTTAGATACAGCAGTTGCCAGGTCGTCAGCTTCGATTTCGAAGTTGATCGGCAGTGCACCCATCTGAGTCATGATCTGAGCTTCGCCGGTGAAGATGACCTTACGGGACGGATCCTTTTCACCGTCTGCAGTCACCGGTACGAGAGCGCGAATCACACCGATCTTACGGTCGGTATAGATTTCTTCGCGGAAAAGATTCGCAGCATCCATCTGCTGTTCTTCTTTCTGACCGATTGTTTCTTCCATTTCTACTTCTTCCTAAAACACAGGCACAGCTCGGACTTCAGTCGTTGCTGAAGCCGTTTGCTGCTGAATAACGTAATGATTAACGGTAAACCATTACAGGAATCTTGGAGTTCGTCAGAACCTTCTGAGTTTCGCTGCCGAGAAGAACGGCGGCAAGGCCCTGGCGGCCGTGGGAAGCCATGAAAATAAGGTCGCAGTTATTTTCTGTAGCGGCCTGAATAATAGCTTCGGACGGAGAGAATGACTTATAAGCCTGAATCTGGCACTTCACGCCCTTGCGTTCGACCATTTCACGGGCAAGTTCGAGACGTTCCTGAGCCATTTCCTTGACGCGGGAATCGTACTGATCGATGCTTTCGGGGCGATACTCCGAGAGATTAGAGTAGCTGTAGGGTTCGACGACGGTGATCACCAAAACGGTTGCGTCCATAGCCTTGGCAAAATCAATGCCGGCAGCGAGAGCCTTATCCGAAAGCTCAGAACCATCTGTAGGGATCAAAATATACTGAAACATGGTTCAAATTCCTCTTGTTGTTAGTTTTATGAGTTTAAAGGATTCAGAAGGAATATCCACCTGTATTCTTAATTTACTTTGCGCAGTACGAGCTTCTTTTGTCCTTATTCAGCAACAATTTACTTGTTGAGAATAGCTTCAATAGCCAAAGAAGCGCACACCATACCCATCGGAGCCGTAACCGTAACACCGGAACCGAAGCCGGCGCAGGAGAGTCCTTCGGAAGACTGTACTTCGCAGACGGATTGAGAGCGTACTACGGGTTCATCGGAAAAAACAGCCTGAATGCCGAATTTTTCCGCATTCTTTCCGCTTTTTGCAGGAGCGAAACCGTAGCTTTTGCGAAGATTGTGACGCACACGCGACAAAAGCGGATCGCCTTTGATACGCGCAAGATCTCCGGTCTGAATACGAAGCGGATTACGTCGGCCGCCTGCCGCACCCGAAGTGATGACAGTCTGAGAGCGACGTGTCGCACAGGCAAGAATAGCTGCCTTGGCCTTCACCTGATCAATGCAGTCGAGGACTACGCAGTCTTTGGGAATAATCTCTTCGACATTCTCCTCATCGACCATCTCCTCAATACAAACGATTTCGCAGCTCGGATTGATTCTGCGGAAACGCTCCATGAGCGCCTGAACCTTCGGCTTGCCATACTCGCCGTCCATTGCCTGAATCTGACGGTTGGTATTGCTTTCGGCTACGTTATCAAGGTCGATCAGATAAATTTTTCCGACAGAAGTTCTGACCAAAGCCTCGGCCGCCCAAGAGCCTACTCCGCCCAAACCGACAACCGCAGCCGCACTGCTTCTGAGCTTACTGAGGCCTGCATCGGAATACAGACGGGCCACCCCTCCGAAGCAACGGTCCAAATCCATCGACGAGGTCGAAATATTCATAATTTTTCCTGTAAAAAAAATCTGTTTCAGGGTACAGTATCACTAAGGCAGGACACTTTTCCAATCTGCTGCATTTTATGTCTCTCAGCAGTACCGAAAACAGCCGATTGTATGTGTTCTGTGATGAAAAACAATGATTATGAAAAAGGAGCAGTTATGAAGATTTTGGTACCTATCGACGGTAGCGAATTCAGCAAGCATTCCATCGATTTCGTGTGTTCCCGTACAACCCTTCTCGGAAACAACCCCTCTATTGAACTTCTCAGCGTCCAGGCACCTGTTCCTTCAAGAGCTTCCTGTTTAGTCGGTCCCGATGCACTTAAGACCTACTACGATGAAGAGGCCGAAGTCGTACTCGGACCGGCCGCCAAGACTCTCAAAGATGCCGGCGTTCCCGCTCAGTCCCGCTACGCTGTCGGCGAAGCTGCTCCGACAATTGCTCGCGTTGCCGAAGATTCCGAAGCCGACCTCGTCATCATGGGCTCTCACGGTCGTTCCGCTCTGAAGGGCCTTCTGCTCGGCTCCGTTACAAACTCCGTTCTTGCACTGAGCAAGAAGCCGATGCTTATTCTTCGCAATAAGGCCGTTCCCGATAAGGACGCTCTGACTGTCGGCGTTGCTATCGACGGTTCCAAGTACGGTGCCGCCGCTGTTAACTACATCATCAAGAACCGCGATCTCTTCGGTAAGAACGCATGCTTCCACCTGATCAACGTTGTCAGCGACTACGCCGGTGTCGTTATGCCGGATATGGCCGGTATGGCTCTTCCGACAATGAGCGAACAGGAAATCCGCGCCATGCAGCAGGAAGCCTTTGACGAAGCAGTCAACCCGTTCCGCGAAGTCTTCGAAAAGGAAGGCCTCTGCTTCAAGGAAGTCTGCCTGGTCGGCAACCCCGGCGACGAAATCGCCGCATACGCACGCAAGGCCGGTCTCGACACCATCGTAATGGGTACACGCGGTTACGGTGCATTCAAGGCAGCTGTCCTCGGCTCTACTGCAACACGTATTGCAGCTATCAGCGAAACTCCGCTTCTGGTCATCCAGACTGAAGAATAAGTTCCTGACTGACTGATAAAAAAGACTCCCTCGGGAGTCTTT
>CAZNBL010000025.1:0-17773 GCA_964571375.1 uncultured Burkholderiaceae bacterium | reverse complement strand
ATTACCAACCGTCCCTCAGATGAAAACAACCTTGTGATTCCCTGGTGCAAACTCTGGATTCCGTTGGCGATGATTATCGTCGGTCTTCTTACCGCCAATATCACTGAATTTGAGTTGGTAACTGCGGACGGCAGTTCCGGACAGTTTTGGTTCGGCGCGGTGAGTTCTACGATCGCCGTACTGATCTGGACATGGTTTCCGATTAAAAATGCCCGCTGGCAACAGAATCACCCGGAAATTTCTCCTTTTGCCTGGACAACCGCTC
The DNA here is from genome assembly GCA_964571375.1 of uncultured Burkholderiaceae bacterium. Taxonomy (GTDB): domain Bacteria; phylum Pseudomonadota; class Gammaproteobacteria; order Burkholderiales; family Burkholderiaceae_F; genus JAFTYR01. The sequence continues at coordinate 17,508 of CAZNBL010000025.1, read as the reverse complement.
AGGGCATTATTATGCTGCCCATGACAATTATTCTCCTGATGGTTATCAATGCGGAAAATGTATTTGCCGGCATCAATTTCTTCGGACCGTCGCCCCGGGATTACATTCTTCTTATGTTTGCTGCCGGCATTGTCTGCGGTTGGGGCGGTATGGCACTGTGGAACAATATGAGTGCCCGCCTGCCGATTGCATTATCCGGACAGATGATCGTATTTGAAACGATTTTCTCGGTGATATACGCACACGTCTATCGCGGAGAATGGCCGTCGGTCACTATGATTGTCGGTATGACTTTGCTGCTTGCCGGCGTACTGCTGTCGCTGAAGTTCTTCCGAAACGAACAGCATCGACGTATTGTGAACCACGAGTTTTAATCACTTTTTCTGTTAACCGGGTGCATCGGGCGATGAGTCGCCCGACGCCTTCAGCCATTCGGAAATCGCGGTCTTAAGTCTTTGTTTGAAACGTGAGTGAGCGCTCACGGGAAGCAAATGATTCCTGCTGTTCCGGTTGAATTATTTGCTTTTCTTGCCGGTAATCGACATTTCGCAGGGTTTGCAATGGAAGTGTGCGGTAAACGTCATGTTGCCGCTCTTGAGAACCAAGGGCGTCGGCTTGATTTTTTCACCGCGTTTCTTCGCTTCCTTCGGGCAGAGATCGAGCGCATAGCGGATACAGTGCTTGCATCGCATCAGTTCCACTTCTCGAGTAATCAGCCCGGTTTCGAATGCCGGTTCTTCAACGGTTACTCCGTGCTTTGCATAGAAGGCCTGAGCCTTGCGGTTAAGTACATTTCCTCGGTAGTCGAGCGTGCTCTGCGGGAAGCAAACCGACTCGTCCCGCTTATCCGCGGGAAGTTTGGTAAAGGTACGGGTGCGTTCTTCTTCGAGCTTGGCAACCAGTTCGCGGCGCAGTGCATTGATGACAGAAACCGGAAGGAACTTAGCCGTGTCTCCTTCGAGATCCACGGATGACGCTTCAAAGACAGTGTCTCCTAACTTGGAGAGAGAAGAAGCAAGCTGAGCGGCGGCTCTTTCAGGATTCTTTGCAGGATCCAGTGCTTCGATGCGTTCAACATATACGCGATTTTTAACTTCGTCTTCTGCCGTAACACGGATACCGTCGTCGCCGACTTCGGCAGTCACTTTAATCGGAATGCGGCGTGTTGCCGTATCGGATTCCATGAGACGCGTCCAGGCACTGTCTCGGTTACGCATCAGCTTTAAGCCGCGCTGCAGATCGGGGTTCTTGCGGCAGGGATCGCGAAGAAAGATTTCCCAAAGACCGGGTTCCAGGTTTTCAGCGCGGTTTACAAGCAGACCGCCCAACTCTCCGTCTTTGCGGTAGTAGGTGAGACCGTCGCCGTTATTCAATTCCAGATCCGACTTCAGGATAAAACTGAGGTCGAGAACGTCACGGATCGTACCAGCCGGAGCGCCTGCGTTTTTCGGGGTATCGAAAGAGGTGATGTCCGAGTGACCGCGGCCGTGAACAAAATAATCGGTGGTGCCGCGGTTAAACGTGCGGTTGGGATCGGGCTCGAAACTTAAGTGACAGCGTCCTTCGCTTTCACGCTCAAATTCCTGATGAACGGTTAAATACTGATCGATGAGACGGCGGTAATAGCCGCAGGTGTTTTTAACGTACGCAACATCCTTATATCGGCCTTCGATCTTGAAGCTTCTGACACCTGCTTCAATCAGTTCGGCGATATTGGCGCTCTGGTTATTGTCCTTGAGCGAAAGGGCGTGACAACCCTTTTTAAGGACGGATCCGTCCTCATCATAGATATCGAAGGGCAGACGGCAGAGCTGAGCACAGTCGCCTCGGTTGGCGCTTCTGCCTTTCACGGCCTGACTTGCATAGCACTGACCGCTGAAACTTACGCAAAGCGCGCCGTGAATAAAGTATTCGATACGGGCGGAATCAAGCGCGTCATACACCGCACGGATTTCTTCCAAGGAAAGCTCACGGGCCGGAACGATCTGAGAAAAGCCGACGGACTCCAAAAACTTTGCTTTTTCGGGAGTGCGGATATCGCACTGAGTGGAGGCGTGCAACTGAATCGGAGGCAGGTCGCACTCCAACAGACCCATGTCCTGGACAATCAACGCATCGACACCGACGTTCCAGGCATCTCTTGCAAGTTTCTCTGCTTCAACGAGCTCTGCATCGGTGAAGATCGTATTGAGCGCCATATAGATTCGGGCGCGATAACGGTGCGCGTGTTCGCAAAGACGCTCGAGGTCGGAGAGGCTGTTGCCTGCATTGGCTCGGGCCGAGAACGCGGGACCGCCGATATAAACCGCATCGGCACCGTGATTGATCGCTTCGATGCCGATGTCGGCGTTTTTAGCCGGCGCGAGAAGTTCAAGAGTCTGGAGTGTTCGATTGGCGTTGGACATAGAAAAATAAAGGGACCGCACGGTCCCTTTAAAGAAAAAGTTAACGGCAGTGATCGTATTTTAGAGCGTTGATCACAGAATCGGTGTTACGGCGCTGCTTGGCGATGTCGTAAGGCGCGTAAGCATCGTTGGTGCAGAAGTCTTTGCGGGCACCGGCTTTAAGAAGAAGCTGCACAGTTTCATAATCACCGTCTCTGGCTGCCATATAAAGAGGCGTAATGCCGCGCACGGTTCTTGCGTTAACGTCGGCACCGTGCTCGATAAGCTTTGCGACCATTTCATGGTTGCTGACTGCGGCGGCGTAATGAAGCGGCGTCCAGCGGTTGCGGTTGTTGACCGATGCGCCGTGCGCAAGGAGCTTATCGGCAACTGCGTTTTGCTTCAGGTAGACCGCAAGCATGAGAGGCGTTTCCGAAATTTGATTCGGCGTATCGATCCGAAGCTGCTTCTGTTCGAGAAGCAGATCGACGATTTGGTCGGCATTGTTTCTGACGGCAAGCATCAGAAGCGGGTCTCCGGTTCCCGAGGGCGTGATGGTGTTGGGATCGAGCCCCGCGGAAAGTGCTGCGGACAGTACTTCCGGACGATTTTCAATGGTTGCGGCAACAGCGTCTTCGTAGGTGCCTGCAACAACGTTCTGCGTGAGACAGACTAAACAAAGAAGTGCGGAGAGAACGGAGCGGATCATAAGTATTCTCAAGCCTCGATGAGAGAACGGTCGGCTTTTTTGAAAAGACGGAAGAAATTATCCTGTGTCAGCTTTGCGATCGTCTCGGTTTCGCTCATGCGGAGATCGGCGAGCTTACGTGCAACAAACGGTACGTAAGACGGCTCGTTTCGCTTGCCGCGATAGGGAATCGGCGCAAGATACGGGCAGTCGGTCTCGATGAGAATGCGATCGGCGGGTGCCCAGGCGGCAACCTCCTGAATCTCAGCGGCGTTCTTAAACGTCACAATACCGGAAAACGAAAGATAGCCGCCTAAATCCAAGGCTCGGCGGGCCATTTCTTTGTCTCCGGTAAAGCAATGCAGAACAAAACCGCATTCTTCGGCACCGCCCTCTTTGAGAATCGCCATAGTGTCGTCTTTGGCGTCTCTCGAATGAACAATCAGCGGAAGACCGGCTTTTTTAGCGCCTTCGACGTGCACGGAAAAGCGGTTTCTCTGCCAGTCGAGCGGTTCTTCGTTATAGAAGTAGTCGAGACCGCATTCGCCGACAGCAACGACTTTTTCATGCTTGGAAAAAGCAACGATATCGTCTGCGGTTACTTCGCGCTCGTCATCCTCGGTGCTCGGGTGAACGCCGAAACTCGCCCACACGGCGCGATGTTGTTCTGCAAAAGCGAGAGTACGCGGGAATTCTTTCATCGAGCAACAGGCAAGCAGAGCTCCCGAGACGGAAGCGTCCTGCATGCGCTGAAGAATGTCGTCGATATCACCCGCAAAAGGCTCGCTGTCAATATGACAGTGGGAATCGATAAACATCAGAAGTGTCCGAAGTGAAGATAACCGTCTTCAAAACTTAAGTAACCGCCTCTGTCGTGACCGTCGTCAAAATCCCAGTCGGGGAGGACCCAGCGGTCCAGGCGGTAGTCATCGATGAAATGTGTCGAATGGCCGGGTTTATGGGTGTGGCCGTGGATCACCAGATGACAGCAATTGTGTTTGGCTGTACGCGTTACGTCAGAGAGCACGACATCCATTTTCTCATTGCTCTTCTGAGCATTGTCGTAGCGGCTCTGGGAGCGCAGGCTGTTGGCGAGATCGATTCGGTGTTCGAGCTTCTCGGCCAGAATAGCTTTCTGAACGTCGGGAGTGCGCAAAGTAGAGCGGAACTGCTGGTATTCGGCATCGGCCGTACACCACTCGTCGCCGTGCGCAAGCAGAACGTCTTCGACGCCGACCTTGACGCGGACGGGGTCGTTGATCAGTACGGCACCGGTTTTTTCAGCAAAGTCTCTGCCGAGCAAAAAGTCGCGGTTGCCGTGCATGACGTAGAGCAGTCGGCCCGATGCACTGTACTCGTGCAGTGCATCGAGGACGCTGCTGTAGGCGTCGGCATGGTCATCGCCTGCCCAGAACTCAAAAAGATCGCCGAGGACTATGAGTTCGTTGAAGCGAGGAGCCACCTCGCGCATGAAAGACCGGAAACGCTCAAGGGTCTGCGGCTTGTCATGCGACAGATGCAGGTCGGAAATAAAGACCGGGTTTTTCAGAGGCGGGATCTGCTTGGTGCAGAGATGAACAGGGACGACGCCGTTGGGCATGACTTAGAGAGCCTCCGCCTTTTCGATGATGACGTCTTCGACCGGAACGTCCTGGTGGAAACCGTAGGAACCGGTGCGAACGCGTGCGATAGCGTCGACAACTTCAGTACCGGCAACAACCTTGCCGAAAACAGCATAGCCCCAGCCGCGGGATGTTTCGGAAGTGAAGTTCAGGAAGTCGTTGTCGGCAACGTTGATGAAGAACTGGCTGGTTGCGGAGTGCGGATCGTTGGTACGGGCCATAGCGATGGTGTACTTGTCGTTCTTTAAGCCGTTGTTAGCTTCGTTCTTGATCGGATCGCGTGTGGCACGTTCCTTAAGGCCGCTTGTGTAGCCGCCGCCCTGGATCATGAAGCCCGGGATGACGCGGTGGAAGAGAAGACCGTCGAAGTGACCTGCCTTAACGTATTCTTCGAAGTTGGCGGCTGTAACAGGAGCCTTTTCGAAGTCGAGTTCGATGTCGATAGTACCGAGGTTGGTAGTAAGACGAATCATTTTTTATCCTTTGTCTTATTGGTTAATAAAGTAAATCAAATCGGTTACGGAAGGATCTTGACGCTTTCGATCACGATCGGACGGACCGGGACGTCGTCAAAGAAGCCGCGGGAAGTGGTCGGTGCGCGGCCGATCTTGCGTACGACATCCATACCCTGAGTGACTTTGCCGAATACGGTGTAGCCGTGACCGTCGACAGAAGAATCCTTATTTAAGAAGTCGTTGTCCTTGAGATTGATGAAGAACTGACTGGTTGCAGAGTCAGGGTTGTTGGTGCGGGCCATAGCGATGGTACCGGTGTAGTTCTTCAAGCCGTTGCCGGATTCGATGGCGATCGGAGCACGTGTAGTTTTCTGCATCATCTTTTCATCGAAGCCGCCGCCCTGGACCATGAAGTTGCCGATCACGCGGTGGAAGATGGTCTTGTTATAAAAGCCGTCCTTGGCGTACTTCACAAAGTTCGCAACGGTCTTCGGAGCCTTCTGTTCGTCAAGTTCGATGACGATCTGACCTTCGGAGGTATTCATGACAGCGGTCGGGCCGGCACTGACTGTGAATGCGACAGCCATCAGTGCGGATGCTGCCCAAATATGCAACTTTTTCATCTCATTTCCTTTCGGCCGCAGAAAATCCGGCCGGTTTGAATCTTGTCCGAATGGTAGAAATCCCTGCCGATTGAGTCAAATAAGATTGATGCGGATCGGGCGTACAGGATTGAATTTTAATGCCGAATTATTTCAAAATTGCTTCGACTTCTGCGAGGCGTTCGGCAATACGCTTGTTTTTCGGCGCGAGCTCGGCGGCTTTTCGATAAGCGGTGCGGGCCTGAGCCAGGTAGGTGTCGCCGAGATTACTGAAAGTTACCAAAGAATTCGGATTATTCATGGCGGCGGTTTCTAAAAGATCCTTGGCTCGGCCGATATTGCCTTCTGCTGCGTAGATCACGGCAAGGTTGTTGTACGGTTCGGCAATTTCCGGATAGTCGCGGATCATGTCTTCGAAAACTTTTTTGGCTTCTTCCGTGCGGTTAAGTTCCGAGAGAACGACACCCCTGAGAAAACGTACATTGACATTCTTGCTGTTGCGCTTTAATTCAGCATCGGCAAGCGAGAGGGCTTCTTTGTAGTCGCCGCGTGCAGTGAGCTTGCGGATTTCGGCTGCAGGGCGGTAGACCTCGACGGCGACAGGGTCTGTCATTGCACCGACAGCTACGGGTTCGGCGCAGACGACGCCCGTCATCAGCGCTGCGGGCAGCGCAAACCATAAGAGTGTGGCACGCATGAAACTATCCTTAGACTTCAGAATTCTTAAATTAAGAGATCCATTTTACCGAATATTCGGTGTCGGACACTAAGAAAAGTGTTTATGTCCGCAAAACGGGTGTGTTTATCCTTATGCCGAAAGTTATAATAAACATTTGTCTGTTCGGCTGAAGCCGCGCGAAACACAACAAGAAAGGAATACCATGGCATTGGAGATTTACAACACTCTTACCCGTAAACAGGAAACTTTTGTTCCTATCGAGCCCGGTAAGGTCACGATGTATGTATGCGGCGTTACTGTTTACGATGACTGTCATATCGGCCATGGCAGAACTTTTATTGCCTTTGACGTTGTACGCCGCTGGCTCGAAGCTTCGGGCTATGACGTCAAGTTCGTCCGCAACGTTACCGACGTCGACGACAAGATTATCCGCCGCTCTGCCGAGCGCGGTATTCTGCCCGACGAACTCACTGCCGAATACACCCGTCGTATGCAGGAAGACCTCGTTGCGCTCAACTGCCTGGCTCCGAGCGTCGAACCCCGTGCAACTCAGTACATTCCGCAGATGCTTGCTCTGATCGAAAAGCTCGAAGCCGCCGGTTTCGCTTATCAGGACAAGGAAGGCGACGTTGACTTCGCTGTCCGTAAGTTCAAGACATACGGCGAACTCTCCGGCAAGAAGATCGATGAATTAAGAGCGGGCGAGCGTGTCGAACTCGATACCGCCAAGCGCGATCCGCTTGATTTCGTACTTTGGAAGAAAGCCAAGCCCGGTGAACCGCAGTGGGACAGCAAGTGGGGCAAGGGTCGTCCGGGCTGGCACATCGAATGCTCGGCCATGAGCTGCGATCTGCTCGGCAAGACTTTTGATATTCACGGCGGCGGTCCCGACCTCAAGTTCCCGCACCATGAAAACGAAATCGCTCAGAGCGAAGCTGCCAACGGTCAGAGGTTCGTGAACACCTGGATGCATTCCGGTCCGCTTCGCGTGAACGGCGAAAAGATGAGTAAGTCGCTCAAGAATTTCTGGACAATCCGCGATGCACTTGCCGAAACCAATAAGCAGTACGGCGAAGGTAACGGTAACGAAACTCTGCGTTTCTTCCTTCTGAAGTCTTCTTACCGCAGTCCGATCGACTTCTCTTCCGGCCTTGTTGAAGACGCACATCAGGGTCTGATGCGTCTTTACACAGCACTTAAAGATGTCAAGGGTGACGGTAAGGCACTCGATTGGAATGAAGCCTTTGCCGCCCGCTTTAAGGCCGCAATGGACGACGACTTCAACACAGCTCTTGCCGTGAGCGTTCTCTTTGAACTTGCCAATGCGGTGAATTCGACTAAGTCCGCAGAGCTCGCCCGTCAGCTTAAAGAACTCGGCGGCGTACTCGGTATGCTTCAGCTCGAGCCCGAAGTGTTCGTGAAGGGTGCAACTGACGATATCGATGCCGCCTGGGTTGAAGAAATGATCCAGAAGCGTCGTGACGCTAAGAAGGCACGCGACTTTGCGACAGCCGATGCTATCCGAGCCGAACTGCTTGAAAAGGGCATTGTGCTCGAAGACGCTCCGGGCGGAGTGACTACGTGGCGCAGGGGATAACTGTCTGCGGGGAGGCTTGTCCTTCCTGTCCGGTCTATTGGGATGAGGCCTGCGAATACCTCGCAGGTGTCGACCCCGTAATGGCCGAACTGATACGGCGCTACGGGAAAACGTATCCCGAGTCTTCCGACAATCCCTTTGAAACATTGATTCGTTCGATTGTCGGGCAACAGATTTCTCTGAAGGCTGCCGACAATATCTGGGAGAGACTGACGGCACTTTGTCCGGTTCTGACGCCCGATGCTGTTGCAGGATGCGATAGGAGCAGTTTGCGATCAGTCAGTCTCTCAGAGAGAAAAGTTGACTACATTCTTGACGTCTGCCGCTTTTTTGCAGAAGGCGGCTTAAGCGACGAGGATTTGAAAGAACTGTCGGATGAAGCGCTGATCGAGCGTCTGACTTCAATCAAGGGCGTAGGACTTTGGACTGCGCAGATGTTTTTGATCTTTACGCTTCGCCGGCCGAATGTATTGCCGACAGCAGACGCCGGACTTGTCCGGGCGATCGTGACGCAGTATCTCGAAGCTGAAAGCTTCAAGGCACTGAGCGCACGGCAGAAAAGAAAAGTTTTAGAAGCGACGGGTGAGCGCTGGGCGCCTTGGAAAACCGTTGCAACTTGGTATTTATGGCGCAGCCTCGATACTGAGATTGTTCTATATTAAGAATAACCAACCGATAACACCGAACCATGGCAAAACTCACATACCTCGAATTTGAAAAACCGGTCGCTGCTCTGGATGAGAAGATCCAGGGACTGCGTGATCTGCAGAGCGAAGACGGTAAGGTCGATATCGCCAAGGAAATTGAAGGAATCGAAGAGAAGCGCGAAAAGCTTCTCGGCGATCTCTACAGCAAACTGACACCGTGGCAGACCTCTTTGGTTGCCCGTCATCCGCAGCGTCCTTATACGCTCGACTATATTTCCCGTATCTTTACCGATTTCCACGAACTGCACGGTGACCGCAGTTTTGCGGATGACCGCTCGATCGTCGGCGGCTTGGCCCGCTTTAACGGTGAGTCCGTTATGGTGATCGGTCATCAAAAGGGCAGAGATACGAAAGAACGTACGTTGCGCAACTTCGGTATGAGCCGACCGGAAGGTTACCGTAAGGCACTGCGTCTCATGGAACTCGCAGAGAAGTTCAAGCTTCCTGTGATGACCTTTGTCGATACTCCGGGTGCCTATCCCGGTATCGGTGCCGAGGAGCGCGGACAGTCCGAAGCTATCGGTCACAACCTCTATGTCATGAGTCAGCTCAAAGTCCCCGTGATTTCGACCATTATCGGTGAAGGCGGTTCGGGCGGCGCTCTGGCAATTGCAGTCTGCGACGAACTGCAGATGATGCAGTATTCCACTTACTCCGTAATTTCTCCGGAAGGCTGTGCATCTATCCTTTGGAAGGATGCTGCCAAGGCTTCCGATGCTGCCGAAGCGCTCGGTCTCGATGCGCAGCGTTTGAAGGACCTCGGTCTTGTCGACCGTATTGTTCCGGAACCGCTCGGCGGTGCTCACCGAGATCACGATGCTGCGGCTTCTGCACTGAAGCGAGCTCTTACCGATTCGCTTCGCGAATTGAAGCGCTATCCGCTCGAGCAGTTGCTTGCACGCCGTCACAACAAACTCATGCAGTACGGAGAATTTTCCATTGAAGCCTAAAAGCGGGACCAAGGCTCGTCCTTCAACCTTAAAGCGTCGTTTGGACGCAGCGTATGCAGAGATGCTTGAAGCACTCTGCGGTATGTCGGGTCTGCATTTTGCTGCCGAAGGGCGGCCTTTGAAACTCGTCGTGGGATTCTCGGGCGGGTGTGATTCAACCGTACTGCTTGCAACGCTCGCAAAATTCAAGTCTCCCCGACTTGAGAGAATTGTGGCTGTTCACGTACATCACAATCTTTCTCCCAATGCCGACGCCTGGGCCGATCACTGCCGAGGATTCGCTGAAAAACTCGGTGTAGAGTTTGTACTTCGCCGAGTGGTATTTGCCAAAAACGGCGACGGTGTCGAAGCCGCTGCCCGTAAAGCCCGATATCGTGTATTGGAAGAGACGGCCGAGCGTCTCGGATGTGATGCCATTGTCACGGCTCACCACCAGGACGATCAGCTGGAAACTTTCCTTATTCAGTGGGCAAGAGGCGCCGGAGTCGAGGGGCTCATCGGTATGCCTCCGATCATGAAGGTCGGCACAAAGGTGGCTTTGGCGCGTCCCATGCTGTCTTTTTCCCGCAAAGAAATCGAAGCTTATGCGGTAAAACGTAAATTTGCCTGGGTCGAGGATGAAAGCAATTCGGATACCGCATACCTTCGTAATGCCATCCGCCACAAGATTCTTCCGGTATTTGACGAAAACCGCTCGGGCTGGAGAGAGGCAGGGGCCCGCTCCATCGGTATTCTTACAGAAGCTGAAACCATTCTGCAGGAAGTTGCTCAGGAAGATTTGAAGAAGTGCCTGACCAGTCAGGGCGCCCTGAATCTTTCCGCATTTTTAAGTCTCAGTACCGCCCGTCAGGCAAGAGTGCTTCGTCAATGGATGCAGGACAAAGGTTTTGAAACCTTACCTCATGCACGTTTGTCCGAGGTGCTTCGTCAGGTTCGTGAAAGCAGTTCAAGCAGTATTCTCCTTTACCGCAGTCAGGATCTGGAACTGCGTCTCTATGGGGAACGTATTCTCGTCACCAAAGCAGAGAAAACAGACGGCGCTGAGCAGACATTCCTTTGGAAGGGCGAGGAACGAATTCATGTTCCGTCGTTTAACGGCGATCTGATTTTCGAAAAATCGGAAGAGGGTTTTTCAGAAAAGTACCTTCGCGAAGTTCCTCTGACGGTTAAAAAGCGAAGCGGCGGTGAAAAAATCAAGATACATCGATTCCGGCCGTCGAGATCGCTCAAGCAGTACTTCACCGCGGCCGGTATTCCGGAGTATGAGCGTTCTTCACTTCCTCTTGTTTGGCGCGACAAGGATCTGATCTTTGTTGCAGAAATCGGTGAAGAGGTTCGTGCCAAGCTTGATGATGACGAAGGTGATCGTTACAGCATCCGTTGGGAAAAAGCACCGTCCCTGCTTTAAAGCCAGGGCTGAATACCCTGCCAAAGGAACTTGATGCTGACCAGCATCATGGCTGCAGACAAGACGACAACAATAATGCGGGGGCGTGATTTGCTGGCAATCTTTGCGCCGATCTGAGCTCCCGCCATCGCCCCGATGCCGACGGCTATGGCGGGCATCCATACGATATGATCCAGGACGATGTGTCCTGCTACGCCTGCTGCGGCGCAGATTGCGAGAATAAAGGTAGATGTCGCCGCGGCCACCTGAGGCGGAAAGCCTAACAGGAATATCATCATCGGTACCTGAACGATACCGCCGCCGATGCCGAGCATCGACGACAGAAATCCCACGCCGAGCGAGAGTACTACACCGAGCCAAAGATTGAACGGAGCCGTTGCCGGATCAAAATTTGCTGCAGAGGCAACCGCTTGTTTACTGCGGGAATTAAGATAGGTCCATGCGCCTAGTATGCCCATCATTGCGCCGAAGAACAGTGAGAAACTGCTCCCGCTGAAGTAGCTGGTGAAGTAACTGCCGAGAAGAGCTCCGGGCAGCGTGGCAAGCGCAAAGGGAATGCCGGCGCGGAACATCACGCGTTTTTGGCGGACGAAAGCTGCCGCTCCGGACAGAGAATTCAGAAAGACAACAAAGAGGCTTGTCGCAATGACTTGCTGAACAGTGTCGAAGGTAGATCCGTTCGGCGCCAGACAGAAAAAGGTAAAGATCGGAACCAGAATCAAACCGCCGCCGACGCCGACTAAGGCGCCGAACACGCCGACAGCAATGCCGAGAATCAATAAGCCTGTCGCTTCAATCATGATATGTTTAAATTACAGGTGATAGAGACGTTTTACTCTCGGCGTCACCTTCGTGAGCAGTTCGTAACCGATGGTATTTGCAAAAGAGGCGACTTGATTGACAGTCGGGAAATTACCCCATAACTCAACTGTTGTTCCGACTTTAGCTTCAGGAACATCTGTTAAATCGACGGCAAGCATGTCCATCGATACGGTGCCCACCAACTTGCATTGCTTACCGTTAATGCCGACCCAACCGTTCTGGACCGAGCGCGGATAACCGTCTGCGTACCCGCAGGCAACTATACCGATACGAATCGGCATCTCAGCTTTGTATTTGGAACCGTAACCGACCATATCTCCGGCAGGCACTGTTCTCGTAGCAATGATTTCGGATTGCAGTGTCATGACCGGTTTTATATTCAGTTCTTCCTCGGTGTATGAAGAGTCAGGGCTGACGCCATACATGGCGATACCGGCTCTGACGGCTTGTCCTTCAACCTCCGGGTGCCAGAGGATTGCACCGCTGTTGGCCAAGCAGAACTGCTGAGTGGTATTTTCAAAACTATGCAGGCGCTGTAACTGATCGGCAACGCTGGTCTTTTCAGTTTCGCCGCAGATTTCTGAGTTTGCAAAATGCGAGGCTACATCAATAACCTCAACATTAGGAATGTTCTTAAGGGTTTCAATAACAGAGGGCACTTCATCCGGATTGAAGCCGAGGCGGTTCATGCCGGAGTTGCACTTGATGTGAACTCGAAGTGTTTTATACAGCTCTGCGTTCTTGATGATTTCAACTTGCTCGCGGTTGTGAACGAGCGTTTCCAGCCTTAATTCATTGAGATGAACTAGGTCAGATTCTGAGAAGAAACCTTCAAGCAGAAGAATCGGTTTTTCCCATCCTAAGTTTCGGCAGTTTTCGGCGTCTTCAATGTCGAGAAGCGCCAGTCCGTCGCAGTACTCGTTAAACGTCGGAAGAAGGCCTGCCAGGCCGTGCCCGTAGGCGTCCGCCTTAACGACCGCCCAAAGGAACTTCGGACGTGTCTTTTGCTGTACCTGCTTTAAGTTAGCCTGAAGTGCAGATAAAGAGATTAAGGCTTTAATAGGACGCGGCATGATTTCTACAAAACTTTTAAATCACGCTAAGGATAGCGCATCAGAGGGAGGAATGGCAGAGCTGGCCTAAGTATTCTGATGCTCGTAAATCATATATTGCAGGCATCAGGGCATTGCAGGTAGGGTAGAATGACGAAAACGTATTAAGGAATAAAAAATGAAGCGTGGGTTTTATACGATCATGGCGGCGCAGTTTCTGTCGTCTCTGGCAGATAATGCGCTTTTGATTGCTGCGATCGCGCTTTTGGCAACTTTAAATGAGCCGGCTTGGATGACGCCGCTCTTAAAGCTGTTCTTTGTAATCAGTTATGTGCTGTTTGCTGCATGGGTCGGTATTTTTGCAGATACGATGCCGAAAGGCAGAGTGATGTTTATCACCAATGCGGTTAAAACATTAGGCTGCGCCATTATGCTGTTCGGTACGCATCCGCTGTTAGCCTATGCGATTGTGGGGCTCGGTGCTGCTGCTTATTCGCCGGCGAAGTACGGTATTCTGACGGAGTTGCTTCCTCCGGAAAAGTTAGTGAAGGCTAACGGTTGGATAGAAGGCTTGACGGTTGCCTCTATTATTCTCGGTACCGGACTTGGCGGACTTCTTATTTCTCCGATGATCGAACATTTTGTTCAGACCGAACATCTTTGGGGAATTCATAACGCTGCTCAGGCTGCAATCGCTGTCATGATTCTGATTTATACCGCGGCTGCAGCAGTCAATTTATTTATTCCGGATACAGGTGTGAGATATCCGAAGCAAGATTTCCGTCCGATCCATACGATCGTTAATTTCGGAAAATCCTGCGCTCTCCTGTGGAAAGATAAGTTAGGTCAGATTTCTCTTTCCGTCACAACGCTTTTCTGGGGTGCAGGTGCAACGCTTCAGTTCCTTGTTCTGAAGTGGGCTGATCAGGCGCTCGGCCTGGATCTTTCCAAGGCTGCGGTGTTGCAAGGCGTGGTTGCCGTCGGTATTGCAATCGGTGCAGTGCTCGCAGCCTCGTATGTCAGCTTAAAGAAGAGTATTTCGGTTCTTCCGTTCGGTGTACTGATGGGATTCAGCGTGGCAGTGATGTCCTTCTTCGATCGGTCGATGGTTCCCGGCGGTTTTGATATCGCAGGCTTACACGTATCCTATGCAGTGGTTGTGGCATGCATCATGCTTGTAGTGGTTGGAATGATGGCAGGTTTCTTTGTCGTTCCGATGAATGCTTTGCTTCAACATAGAGGTCACGTGTTAATGAGTGCCGGACGATCCATTGCTGTTCAAAACTTCAATGAAAATACTTCTATTTTGGTAATGCTTGCTCTTTATTCGTTGCTTATCAAAATGGATTTAAATACGGTGACGATTATGGGCTCTTCGGCGGTTTTGTCGGAGCATCGATGCTACTTGTTATTGGTAAGCATAAATACAATCAGTCTAAATTTGATTCGCTTCACCTTATCGGCGAAGGAAAGAAATATTAAAAAATAGTGAACTCCCTTTAGGATGGAGATTCCGGTGTTAGCTCGAGATACGATTAAATCAACAACAAGAAGATTCAACGGTATTACCTTGGACTTCGGCAGACAGCACTTTGATGAAAAAGTGTTTAGTGAACTTCTCGCCTTTGCCGAAGAAAAAAATATACTTGAATCTTTCAGAGCGATGTGCTCCGGCGCAGTGGTCAATAAAACTGAAAACAGACAGGCGCTCCATACGGCTTTGCGAGACCCCGGTGAAGACGGGCTGTACGCAAAAGAAATTCACGAAGCGCTTGATAGAGTCTGCGAATTTGCTGATCAGATCAGAAACGGTATTTGGACTGGGGCTTTTGGTGAAACAATTACCGACGTATTGAACGTAGGTATCGGCGGATCTGACCTGGGTCCGAAGGTTGTGTATGAGGCTTTGCGTTCCGTAAATCCGAAGATTAAAGCTCATTTCCTGTCTGCTGCTGATCCTGTTTTATTTGAAAGAATAGTTTCTCAGCTTGATCCGAATAGAACAGTTGTTGTTATTTCTTCCAAGAGTTTCAAAACTATTGAAACCAAGGTTAATGCAGAAGCAGTTATTGCGTGGCTGAACAGTGCGGGTATTAATGGGGACGGATTAAAGCAACATGTTGTGACTGTGTCGGCTAATCCTCAGGCTTATAAAGTCTACGGTCTTCCGAAAGAAAATCACTTTCCGATTTGGGAATGGGTCGGAGGTCGATTCTCTGTATGGAGTGCAATCGGTTTGCCTGTAGCGATTTCCTTGGGATCTGATGCTTTCAGAGAGTTGTTGCAGGGCGCTCATGAGATGGATGTTCATGCAAAGACAGAAAAAGCGGAATGCAATATTCCTGCATTATTGGCTTTGTTTGAGTATTACAACTGTCATGTAAAACAAAGTCCGAATTTCTTCCTATTGTCTTATGACGAACGTTTGCGACGAGTTCCTGAGTGGCTTCAGCAACTTGAGATGGAAAGTCTTGGAAAATCTAAGAAGGTCGATGGGACTTTATTCGAAGGCAGAGGTTGTCCGGCTGTTCACGGTGGCCACGGCAACGAAGGTCAGCATTCCTATTATCAGTGGGTACGTGAGGGTTCCTGGAGCAGCTCTATCGATATGTGTTTTATCGATGACGGCAAGGGATTAGGTAGTTTAAAAAATCTCCTGAGAATGAATTTTGAGTCTCAGGTAGAAGCTTTAAGCAAGAAGGAAACTGAATTTGCAGTTAATTCGATCAGTACGTTGATACTTTCGGGATTCGGACCGAGACAATTTGGAGCCCTGTTATCTATGTACGAACATAAAACCTCGTATCTAGGTTTTTTGTTAGGTATTAATGTTTTTGATCAGCCGGGAGTTGAATTAGGGAAAAAGATTGTATTAGATCGACTTGAATAAAGATAAAGACTTGCTGATTACTTATCGGATAAACAGCGAGAGATAACAAATACAAACTCAAGTAAGGTTATGACAAAAAAAACGATCCTAGTGACAGGCGGAGCAGGTTTTATAGGATCGTGCTTTGTCTGTCGATGTGTCAATATAGGGATTAATATTGTTAATCTGGATAAGTTGACGTATGCAGGTAATCTGCAGAATTTAGAGATAGTTGCAGATAGAAGTAACTATGAGTTTATTCAAGGTGATATTCAGAACAAAGATTTAGTATCTTCTATACTAAAAAAATATTCTCCGGATGCTGTAATAAATTTTGCAGCGGAAAGCCATGTTGACCGTTCGATTCTAGATCCTGGCGCTTTCCTAAAAACAAATGTTTTAGGTACAGAAGTTTTGCTTCGGACGGTTAAATCTTGGTGGCAGGAGCTGCCTGAAGATAAGAAGAGATCTTTCCGATTTCATCATATTTCTACAGATGAGGTTTATGGAACTCTATCCATAGATGCTCCTGCATTTACAGAAAATAATCGTTTTTTACCGAATAGTCCGTATGCAGCTTCAAAAGCCGCGAGTGACCATTTTGTACGTGCCTATCACGAAACTTTCGGTCTGCCGACACTTATAACGAACTGCTCCAATAATTACGGTCCCCGCCAATTTCCGGAGAAACTGATTCCGCTGATGATTCTAAATGCAGTAGAAGGTAAGCCGTTGCCTATATATGGAAACGGAGAAAATGTTCGAGATTGGCTTCATGTAGAAGATCATTGCGAAGCCATCTATGAAGTACTGACTCGGGGACGAGTAGGAGAAACCTATAATATCGGCGGTCGTTCGGAAAGAACGAATAACGAGATTGTTTATAAAATCTGTGAGATCCTTGATGAGTTAAAGTCGCGTAGTGACGGGAAATCATATAAAGATCAGATTACTTATGTTAAGGATCGACCGGGACACGATTTCCGATATGCAATAGATAGCTCCAAAATTGAACGGGAACTTGGGTGGAAACCACATTATTCTTTTGAGTACGGACTCAGAAAAACTGTTCAGTGGTATTTAGATAATCCTGAATGGGTTGATAATGTGCGAAGCGGGGCGTATCGCTCGTGGATTAAGCAGAATTACGGAGATCGCATTGAATGCTGAAGTGGCGGGGAATTATATTAGCGGGCGGCTCAGGAAGTAGGCTTTATCCGCTGACTAAGAGTATTAGTAAACAGCTGATGCCTGTTTATGATAAACCGTTGATTTTTTATCCGCTTTCTGTTTTGATGCAGGCTGGAATTCGTGAAGTTGCAATCATTACAACACCCGAGCAACAGCATTTTTTTAAAGATCTTCTTCAGGACGGCAGTCAATGGGGCTGTCGTTTTGAATATTTTTCTCAGCCTAAACCGGAAGGTTTAGCGCAGTCGTTTCTTCTCTGTGAAGAATTTATTAACGGATACCATACTTGTCTGATTTTAGGAGATAACTTGTTTTTCGGAGACGGGTTGTCTCAGTTGCTTCAGCAGGCAATGAATAAGGAAAAAGGCGCAACGGTTTTCGGTTATCACGTTAATGATCCGGAGAGGTATGGCGTAGTTGAATTCGATGAAAATATGAAAGCTGTGTCTCTTGAAGAGAAACCGATAAGGCCGAAATCTAAC
>CAZNBL010000024.1:0-18601 GCA_964571375.1 uncultured Burkholderiaceae bacterium | reverse complement strand
GGACACGACCCTTTCACGGTCGGTACCGGGGTTCGAATCCCCGTAGCGTCGCCACTCTTTCTTATCTTCCCCGCAGTTGTTGAAAAAGCTTCTTTCGAAGCCTTTTTGCGTTTCCCGCATACTTGTTTTGTAAATTGCCGTCTGTGACGTATTTCACGTCGGGCGTAATATTTCCGTTCACCCCGTCTTCGGGATTCTGTTTCTGACAGCATGCTGCGGCAGAAAGCGCCGTATACACGTTAACCTCTTGATTGTTGTCAGGGTTAGTCGTGATGCATCTGCTCCCATTCCTCTATGGCAAGCCGGCTGAATCCCCTTCAAAATACGCTGACGGTTTTAATGGAATTTACGCTGAGTTATTTATGCAATGGCTTTATTCACTGCTGAGTGATCCGGATTCAATCAGCCACATTATTTTTGTCTACGCCCTGGTCATTACGATCGGGATGACGCTCGGCAAAATTAAGGTGTTCGGTATCTCTCTCGGAGTGACTTTGGTTTTGTTTGCCGGGTTGGTGGCAAGCCACTTCGGTTTTCAGGTCAATCCGACCGTCATGACATTCATGAAGGACTTCGGTCTGATTCTGTTTGTCTTCTTTATCGGTCTTCAGGTCGGTCCGTCCTTTTTCTCGTCGTTTAAGAGCGGCGGCGTTCAGTTAAATCTCCTGATGATGCTTGCCGTAGTGCTGAGTCTGGCGGTAACCGTCGGCCTTTATTTCCTGCTCGGCGAAGAAATTCCTTTGGCTCAGATGCTCGGCGTCTACTTCGGTGCGGTTACCAATACTCCGGGGCTCGGTGCAACGCAGGAAGCGCTCGCCACTCTCGGCTACGAAGGTGAAAATATTGCGATTGCATACGCCTGTGCATATCCCTTTGCCGTGGTCGGCATCATTGCAACGGCTATCGTGATCCGTCTGGTTTTCCGCGTCAGCATTGCCGAAGAAGACCGTGCCTGGGATCAGGAAGAAAAAGAGCACAGCGGTGCGCCGATCTTCTTCCATGTGGACATTACCAATCCTGCGCTCGACGGCCGAACCATCCGTCAGATCAGAGACTTCATCAACCGCCCCTTTATCTGTTCGCGAGTCCGCCATAACGGCGAAATCACGAGCCCGCGCTCGGATACTGCAGTGCACCACGGCGATACAGTGCGTATCGTTGCTTCTGAAGAAAACAAAGACGCGATCGTTGCTTTCTGCGGTAAAGAAAACAAGGAACTCGATCTTGCAACCGAAAGCTCTCCGGTGACTTCACGCACCATCCGTGTCACGCGTGCCGAAGTTAACGGTATGTCGCTCAGACACCTGCATTTGAGTCAGTCGGAAGGCGTGAACATTACCCGCGTATTCCGAGCCGGTATGACCTTGTTCCCGTATCAGAGACTGCGTCTGCAGCTCGGCGACCAGGTTTACTGCGTGGGTCCGAAGAGGGCCATTGCGCGCTTGGCCGACAAGCTCGGTAACGAAGAAAGAAAACTCGACTATCCGAACATTATTTCGATCTTCCTCGGTATTGCCGTCGGTATCTTTTTCGGCTGTCTGCCGATCGCGGTTCCCGGTATGCCCGTACCGTTAAAGCTCGGCTTGGCGGGCGGTCCTCTTATCGTTGCGATTCTTTTGGGTTACATCGGTCCGAGATTCCATCTGGTGACATATACGACGCACTCGGCCAATCTGATGCTGCGCGAACTCGGTATCGCACTTTTCTTGGCGAGTGTGGGGCTCGGCGCGGGCGATCAGTTCTTCGCCGCGCTCTTTGACGGCAACGGCCTGACGTATGCGTTCCTCGGCATCTTCATCACCGTGATTCCGATTCTGATTACCGGCTGCGTGGCCAGAATCGTCTGTAAGATGAATTACCACTCGATCGTCGGCATGATTGCGGGGGCCACTACCGATCCTCCGACACTTGCCTACGCAAACAGCCTCTCGGAAAGAAGTTCTTCGGCAATTGCTTATTCGACGGTTTATCCGCTTGCGATGTTCCTGAGAATTCTCTCCGGCCAGGTGGTTCTGCTCGTGATGTGGCCGTTTATCTCCTAAAAACGCAAAAGACGCTCCTCGGAGCGTCTTTTTTGTATTGGTAAGGGGTTGATGCCTATTTCTTCTCGTTGGCGTCCATAAGCTCTTCCTCGCGCTTTGTGAAGATCGTAGCGGTCATGCCGGCTACGATAATGAAGAGCATGCCGGTGAGCGTGACGAGGCTCGGTTCGTGACCGAAGAAGAAAATACCGATGAGTTCCGAGAAGGGAATTGCGGAGAAACCGAGGCAGGAGACAAGCAGCATATTGCCGCCGACCCAGGCGCGGGTGCTTGTCAGCATGCCGAGCGTGGCAAAAGCACCCATACCGAGCACGCAGAGTCCGCTCAGTAGCGTCGGTGCGTGGAAGCCGCCTTCAAAGACATTGACGCCGATAAAAGAGGCGACGGTGCAAAAGAGTGCGAAATAGAAAACGATGCGCCAGGAGGGCTCTCCTGCCTGACCGAGCTTGCGGACCGTCCAGTAGGTGAAGAGGTCGAGAAGCGCCACACTCAGACAGAGCAGCGCCGGAATTTCCTGACCTGCGGCAAACGACGGCTGTACGACAGTGACGATCCCGGTAAAGCCGATCAAAATTGCACAGATCGCTCCCCAGGGGATCGAAGTGCGGCGCAGCAGCGCCAGAATGATGAAATTGACCGCCAGAAAGAGCGAAGTCGTATAGGTGAGCGTGATATTGGTGCCGAGCGGCAGTTCACCGAGCGTAAAGAACCAGATGGTGACGCTTGTCGCACCGAGAATATCGCGTTTTAAGTGTCCGCCGATTTCTTTGGTTTTCAGCGAGTAACCGTTGGCCCAGACAATGACGAGAATGGTGGCGACGGTAAAAACCGACCGGTAGAACACCAGTTCGAGAGGTCCGTACAGGTTATTGCAGAACTTGACGAAGGCTGCCATGGTTGAAAAAGAAGCCGCGGCAGCCAGTGCCCACATCGATTGTCTGAGCATTTTTCAGTGCGTTCCGGTTAAACGGGTTGACCGAGACACTTGTCGATTGCGTTGACGACTTCCTGAACGCTCGGCCAACGGCCCTTTTCACCGACGATAATGTTCTTGTCGCTCCAGGGGCTGGTGCGGTCCACGTCGGTAACACCGATGATTGTGACCTGAGGTGCATTGACGGCGGCAGCGATGTGGCTCACACCCGAGTCGTTGGCGATTACAAGAGCTGCCTTCGAAGCGAGAGCTGCGAAGTTGCCGAGAGAAGTCGGTTCGTAAATCGTGGCGTTCGGAGTGGCCAGACGTACGGCATCGATTTCGTCCTTAGCCGGGAAGACCACGGGTTCGATACCTCTCTTGCGGAGCGGTTCTACGAGTTCGTTGAAGTGCTTCCAGTACTTTTCCTTGCCTTCGTGCATGCCCTTGGCGATCGGAGCCAGGATGGCGTAGCGTTCCGGCAGATTGATGCGGGCGGCAAGGTTGCGTGCGCCGGCTTCATTGCGGGCGGCAAGCTTCATGTTGAGTCTGCCCGGCATTTCGGTATAAGCCGGTTCGATACCCCAGCACTTCAAAGCTTCGACAGCAACATTCCAGAAGCGCTGAGCTTCGTGCATTCTCGGAGGCTCGGGGATGGCGTGTTCGAGAAGGAGGCTGCGGCCGTCGGTGGCAAGGCCAGCGCAACGGATGCCGGCGGAGCGGAAGAGAAGTGCGGAGCCGAAGGAGTTCGGCAACAGCAGACCCTTTGCGTCGGGCTGATCGGCAGCGAGCTCGCGCACGCGCTTCATATCATCGAGCAGTTTGCCTTCGATCGGGTCAAAGCGGCGGCGGGTACCTTCAAAGAGTTCGCCCATTGCAGGTTTTCCGACCAGAGACAGAGTAAGTCCCGAGGCCTCAAGCAGATCAAGAGCCGGCATGCTCATGCAGGCATCGCCGATGTGATTGGGAAGACGGACAAAAATAGTTGCCATGATGATGTAACTTTGCTTACGTAAAACTGATTTTTCCAAGTCTACCGCCACTTTTGCCATTAAACTAACAAGATCGTTAACGAGGTAGTACAAATTTGAAATTCTCCGACGCAAAAAATCAGCCGTTGATGAGGCTTTTTTCTTATATCCCGCCGTATAAGAAAACGCTTTTTCTCGCAGTGATCGCCATGATCGTGTCCGCCTCGGGCTCGTCCCTGATGGTGTTGCTCATGGGCAAACTCACCGACCTCGGCTTTTATCAGAAGAACGGTCTGGTCGCGATGTGGGCGCCGATCGCGCTTATCGGTATCTCGGTGCTGCACGGCGGCGGTCAGTTCGCCAGCGGCTATCTGCTTCAGACTATTTCTCAGTCGGTTCTCTTCGATATCCGCAATATGATGTTCAAGCGGATGATTCATTGGCCCGACGAAGCGATTCAGGGACAGCATTCCGGCCGCGTGGTTTCCCGATTCTTAAATGAAGCAAGCACATCTCTCTCGAACGCTTCCGAGGTTCTGACCGTTTTGGTCCGCGACTCGATTCAGGTTGTCGCACTGCTTGCCGTTCTGCTTTGGTACAACTGGTTCCTGACGATCATCACTTTTGTGGTGGCGCCGCTTCTTGTATTCATTTTGCGCACAGTGAGCCGCAAAATGAAGAAAATTACGCATTCGAGCCAGCAGAACTACGGCATGATGATTCAGCTGCTGACCGAAACTTTCCACGCTCAGCGTCTGGTGAAGATTTACGATGCCTATGATTTCGAAAACAAGCGTTTCCGCGATATCAACGGCAAGATGAAGAAGCTCGCCTTGAAGAGCCAGCTCGTCAAGGGGCTCGGTACACCGTGCACTCAGCTCGTGGTGATGTGCGGCGTGGCTATCGTGGTGTTTGTTGCGCTTATGCAGGCTCAGGCCGACACCTTCTCGCTCTCGGATTTCGTCACTTACATCGCAGCGATGCTCATGCTGATGAATCCGATCCGCAAACTCGCCGACCTCAACGGTTCGGTTGCCAAGATGCAGGCTGCGGCCGAAAGCCTCTACAGCATGATCGATATTCCGGAAGAAAAGGATCCGGGTACTTCTGAGGTCGACCGCGTTAGCGGCAATGTCGAATTCAAGGATGTCTGCTATCAGTATCCTGGTGCTCCGCGCGCATCGCTCAAGAATTTCTCTCTGAAGGTTAAAGCCGGTCAGATGGTGGCGTTTGTCGGTTCTTCCGGGGCCGGCAAGACGACGGTCATCAATATGATTCCGCGCTTTTTGGTCCCGAACGAAGGCGAGATTCTTTTTGACGGAGTCTCTCAGAACGAGATGACGCTTTCCGCGATCAGAAAGCAGATCGCACTGGTGACTCAGGACGTCATTCTCTTTGACGATACGATTGCCGCCAATATCGCTTACGGTTGCAACCGTCACGCTACCCGCGAAGAGATCATTGCCGCTGCCGAAGCCGCTTATCTGATGCCGTTTATCGAAACTCTGCCCGAAGGTCTTGATACTAAGATCGGCGAGAAGGGCGCCAAGCTCTCCGGCGGTCAGCGTCAGAGAGTTTCGATCGCGCGCGCTCTTTTGAAGAACGCACCGATTCTCCTTCTTGACGAAGCGACCAGTGCGCTCGACACGGAAAGCGAAAAGTACATTCAGGCTTCGCTTGAACGCCTGATGGCCGGCAGAACGAGCTTTGTGGTTGCCCACCGACTTTCGACCATCGTAAACGCCGATATGATCGTCGTTTTAAGCGAAGGTCAGATTGTCGAAACCGGCACGCACAGCGAACTCTTGGAAAAGGGCGGCGTCTACGCCAATCTTTATCGCATTCAGTTTGACCGCGAGGCCGAAGCCGAACAGAAGGCTGCGGCCAAAGCTGCCGAGCCTGCCGAGGCTTAATACTAAAAAAAACAGGCAAAACAAAAAAGCCGTTTCGATATTTCGAAACGGCTTTTTGCGTTACTGCGGATTACTTACCGAAGCTGTCCTTCAGAGCAACGGCGAGGTTGAATACGAGGCGCTCGGAAGAGAAGTCCTTCTGATCGGCAACGTAGTAACCGTTACGTTCGAACTGGAAGCGGTCTTCGGGCTTGGCGTCCTTCAGAGACGGTTCGACGAAGGAGTTGTAGACGACCTTGCTGTCCTTGTTGAGGAGATCGCGGAAGTCGCCTTCGCCTGCATCGGGGTGTTCCATCGTGAAGAGACGGCCGTAAGCACGGATCTCTGCGGGCAGAGCTTCCTTGGCGGAGAGCCAGTGGATGGCTGCCTTGACCTTGATGTTGTTGGAGCCGTTGGAACCGCTCTTGGTATCCGGGAAGTATTCGGCGTGAACAGCAGTGACGTTGCCTTCGGCATCCTGTTCGATACCTGTGGCGCGGACGACATAGCCGTGACGCAGACGAACGGCCTGAGCTTCGACACCGTCCTTGGCGAGTGTCATGCGGCGGTAGCCCTTGGGCGGCTCGAGCGAGAAGTCGCTCTGTTCGATCCAAAGTTCCTTGGTGAACTTCAGGGTGCGTGTGCCGCGTTCGGGCTGCTGCGGATGGTTCGGAGCTTCGACTTCTTCAACCAGATCTTCCGGATAGTTGTCGATGATGAGCTTGAGCGGCTGCTGGATGGCGATGCGGCGGTCGGCCTTGGCATCGAGGTCATCTCTCAGGCAACCTTCAAGAACGGAGTAATCGATCCAGCCGCCTGTCTGCTTGGATACACCGATACGGTCGCAGAAGAGCTGCAGGGATTCCGGTGTGTAGCCGCGGCGGCGCAGACCGACGAGAGTCGGCATACGCGGATCGTCCCAACCGTCGACGAGGTTTTCCTTGACGAGAGCGATGAGCTTACGCTTGCTCATAACGACGTTGGTAAGGTTCAGACGGTTGAATTCGTACTGATGCGGCAGCAGGAAGTAGTTGGCCTTTACGGATGCGCTCAGAGCGTCCTGCAGAAGCGGAGTGTAAAGCTCGGGCTTGGCAGTGATGGCTTCGAAAATAGCGGCGGCCTTTTCGGACAGAACTTCCGGAGTTTCCTTGCAGACGTTGAGGATCTCAAGGAGAGCCTTTTCGGCTTCGGTCTGACCGAGCTTCCACTTGAACTTGACGCAGGCCTTGAGGAAAGATTCCTGTTCGGAGAATTCCTTGGTCTTGAGTTCGTTGAGGAATGCGCATGCCTTTTCAAAGAGCGGCTTTCTCAGAACCGGAACGGCGCGTTCGACGGTCCAGTTGTAGAAGGCCTTCTGATCTTCGAATTCGAGCGTGCAGATCGAATGCGTGATCATTTCGAGTTCGTCTTCGAGCGGATGAGCGAAGGTGTACATCGGATAGATGCACCACTTGTTGCCGGTACGGTGATGGTCGGCAAAGCGGATACGGTAGATGGCCGGGTCGCGCATGTTGATGTTGCGGGAAGCCATGTCGACCTTGCTTCGGAGAACCATGCAGCCTTCGGCGTGCTTGCCGTCGCGCATTTCGCGGAAGATACGGAGGTTTTCTTCAACGGAACGGTCGCGGTACGGAGAGTTCTTGCCGGGTTCGTGCAGGGTGCCGCGGTTTTCGCGCATTTCGTCAGCAGTCTGTTCGTCAACATAGGCGCAGCCGATGCTGATCAGGAATTCGGCAACTTCGTACATGTAGTCGAAGTAGTCGCTGGCGAAGTAGAAATTGCTTTCCTTGTCGTTCTTCCAGGAGAAGCCGAGCCATTGAACTGAGCCGAGAATGCTGTCGACGTATTCCTGGTCTTCCTTGACAGGGTTGGTATCGTCAAAACGCATGTGGCAACGGCCTTCGAAGTGTTTTGCCAGACCGAAGTTCAGGCAAATGCTCTTGGCGTGACCGATGTGCAGATAGCCGTTCGGTTCGGGCGGGAATCTCAGGCGGACTTTGGCGGCGTCAAGCTCGCCTTCGGTCTGTTCGGTATAGCTGCCGGGTTTGCCGTGCCAGTATCTGGGCTCATTTACCCCTTTGGCGATATCTTCAGAGATAATGTTGCGAAGAAAATTTGTGACGTGGCTGGACGTCTTCTGTTTATTTTCTGCCATGGGTTGTTTCAGTTCAATTTAAATACGCTAATCCCGCTATTGTAGCGATTCAGGCTGTTGGAGCAAAAGAAACTGCACAAATTTTGGCTTTGTTTGATGTGGATGTGACGCAGAAATGGAAAGAATGCAAGGAAAAGTAGGTTTGGTGGTCGAAGGCGGCGGTCTTCGTGCGATGTACGCGGCGGGTGTTCTCGACGCGTTGCTGGAATCAGATATTCATTTTGATGCGGTGATCGGCGTGTCTGCCGGTGCGATTCACGGCGCCTCGTTTGTTTCCGGACAAAAGGGCAGAAGTCTTCGCTATACGTTGCGCTATTGCAAGGGAAACGAGCTCTTCGGATTTAAGAATCTCATCAAAACCGGCAGTTTTATGAATAACGAATTCTGTTATCACACGCTGCCCGATAAGCTTGATCCGTACGATCACGTTGCTTTCCGCGAAAGAAATATTCCGTTCTATGTGGTGGCGAGCAATATCGAGACCGGAGAACCCGAGTATTTCCGTATGACGGATATGTTGGAGCAGATCGATCTGCTGCAGGCATCCGCTTCCCTGCCTTATATCTCGCGTCCGGTGAAGTGGGAAGGCAAAAAACTTCTTGACGGCGGCTGTCTTGATCCCGTGCCGCTTTCCTTTATGCAGAGTCTCGGCTTCGAGCGCAACGTGGTGGTTCTTACGCAAAAGAGTGCTGTTCGCAAAAAGGACAGGGACGCGATCCTCTCGCCGCTTTTTTACCGTAAGTATCCGAACTTTGTGCGAAGTTTTAAAGAAACGGGACCTAAGTTCAACAAACTTCTCTCAACGCTTCCTGCCGAGAGCGACGACAAGGTCTTTGTGATTCGTCCGAGCGAAGCGCTTTCGACGCCGCGCCTTACGCACGACCCCGAAAAAATCCGCTCGACCTACGAGCTCGGTTATCGTAACGGGGCGGATCGTATGGAGGCGCTTGCCGACTGGATTGCTCAAAAGTAAATCTTCAAACAAAAAAATGCCGCAGCGGCCTAAGGCTTCTGCGGCATTTTTTTCACCGGTGTCGCTTCTGTCAGTCTTCCTGGAAGGCGACTTCGCGTGTTTTCTTGATGCTCGGGAGCAGGATGAGGGCAAGCAGCGCCAAAGCCATCATCAGCAGAACGAGCGAAATCGGACGGGTCAGGAACGTCGTCGGATCGCCTCTGGAGAGCAGCAATGCGCGTCTTAAGTTTTCTTCCATCATCGGGCCGAGAATAAAGCCGAGGATGAGGGGGGCGGGTTCGCACTGCAGCTTGTAGAAGAGGTAGCCGAACGCACCGCAGATGATCGTCACGAACACATCGAACGGATTGTTGTTGATCGAGTAGACCCCGATACAGCAGAACGTCAGAATGGCCGGATAGAGCAGGCGGTAGGGAACGCGCAGCATCTGCACCCAGATACCGATGAGCGGCAGATTCAGTACGATCAGCATGAGGTTGCCGATCCACATGGAGGCGATAAGACCCCAGAAGAGCGTCGGGTTCGAACTCATCACCTGCGGGCCCGGCTGAATGTTGTGAATCATCAGCGCGCCGATCATCAGAGCCATCGTGGCGTTGCACGGGATGCCGAGCGTTAACATCGGAATAAAGCTTGTCTGAGCGCCTGCGTTGTTGGCGGATTCGGGACCTGCAACACCGCTGATATTGCCCTTGCCGAAAGGCGGATTGGCCTTGGCGCCGGCAAGGCGCTTTTCCATCGTGTACGAGGCGAAAGAAGCAAGCAGCGCTCCGCCGCCGGGCAAAATGCCGAGGAAGGAGCCTAAGAGCGTGCCGCGGGTGATCGACGGCACGGCTTCCTTCAAGTCTTTCTTCGACGGCCAGAGCGAGCCGACGTTACGTGTGAAGTCTTCTCTGCCTCCTCCCTTGGAGAGATTGACGATAATTTCGGTAAAGCCGAAGAGGCCCATGGAAATCGCAACGAAATCGATGCCGTCCTGCAGCTCGGGAATACCGAAGTCAAAGCGGAATGCGCCTGAATTGACGTCGGCTCCGATCATGCCGAGGAGCAGACCGAGAATGATCATGCAGAAGGCTTTGAGTACGGAACCGCTTGCAAGCACTACGGCGCCGACCAGACCTAAAACCATCAGGCTGAAGTATTCGGCCGGACCGAAGCGGAATGCGAGTTCGATCAGGGGAGGTGCGAAGGCTGCGACCAGTACGGTGGCAAAGCAGCCTGCGATAAAGGAGCCGATGGCCGAGAGGCCGAGAGCGGTGCCCGCTTTGCCGTTACGGGCCATCTGATAGCCGTCGATACAGGTGACGACCGAAGCCGATTCGCCCGGCAGATTTACGAGAATCGCCGTGGTTGAGCCGCCGTACTGCGAACCGTAATAGATGCCCGCGAGCATGATGAGGGCGCTTGTCGGATCAAGCGCATAGGTAATCGGCAGCAGCATCGCCAAAGTGGCGACAGGACCGAGCCCCGGAAGGACGCCGATCAGGGTGCCGAGTACGACGCCCACAAAGCAGTAAAGCAGGTTCGTGAGCGTAAAGGCGGTGGTGAAACCGATGGCAAGATGATTGATTAAATCCATAGCAATCACCTTTTAGAGCGTAAGGAATACCGGCCATACCGGAACCAAGAGGTTCAGGCCGTAAACAAAGATCACCCAGACCATCACGCTCATAAGAATGCAGAGAACGAGCGATTCTTTCCAGCGGAAAGCGCGGTTGGCGAGTGAAGAAACAAAAACCATGACTGCGGTGGATGCAAGAAGCCCTGCGGTCTTCAAAAGGACTGCAAAGAGGCATACGGCACCCAGGATCACCGTAAAGGAGAACCAGTCGAAGCGGCCGATATGACCGCCGTCGTCGGCTGAGGAGCGGATAAGGAGTGCTTTGCCGCTGACAGCAAGGCCGAGAAGAAACAGGAATCCGCCGAGCAGCATCGGGAAATAGCCCGGACCCATACGGGCGGCCGTACCGATGCTGTAGTGCGTCGCGGAATAAATACAGAAAAAGGCACCGAACGCCATAAAAACGACGCCGGCCCAAAAATCCCTTTGGTCTTTAATCATGCTGAGACAAGGATGGAAGGGGCTTCAAGCCCCTTCGGGTAAAGATGAAACTGGCCGGATGTCAGTCAACCCTGGCGCCGCTCGCTTCGACAATCTTCTTGTATTTGCCGAGTTCGGATTGTACGAAGGAAGCGAGTTCTTCCGGAGTGCCGCCCTTCGGGATGGCAGCCATCTGGTCAAATCTTGCCTTCATAGCTTCGGAGTTGATCGACTTAACGAGAGCCTTGTTGAGCTTGTCCTGAACGGCTTTGTCCATACCGGCCGGAGCAAAGAATGCGAACCAGGTGGAGATGTCGAAGCCCGGGACGCCTGCTTCCATCATAGTCGGAACGTCAGGCAGGTCTGCGGAGCGGACATCTGTCGTTACTGCCAGCGGAATCAGCTTGCCGGCCTTGATGTTGGCGGAAGCGCTCGCAAGGTTGTCGAAAATAAGATCGGTCTGACCGGAAAGGACGCTCATCTGAGCGGCGGCCGCACCCTTGAACGGAATGTGCATCATGCGGATGCCGGCGTCTACCTTGAGGAGTTCGCCCGACATGTGGCCGGCAGAACCGTTGCCGCCGGAAGCGTAATTCAATTCATCGGGATGCTTCTTGGCGTAGTCGATAAGGCTCTTGACGTCCTTGATGCCGGTGCGCTTGGAGAATTCGGGTGTGACCACCAAAACATTCGGAGTCTGTGCAATCAGAGTGATCGGAGTGAAGGAC
The DNA here is from genome assembly GCA_964571375.1 of uncultured Burkholderiaceae bacterium. Lineage (GTDB taxonomy): Bacteria > Pseudomonadota > Gammaproteobacteria > Burkholderiales > Burkholderiaceae_F > JAFTYR01. The sequence continues at coordinate 6,886 of CAZNBL010000024.1, read as the reverse complement.
TTCACCGGATCGTACGGCAGGTTGCTGAAAAGGTTCGGATTGACTGCGTGAGTGGCAAGAGCACCGACTACGATAGTCATGCCGTCGGGCTGCTGCTTGGAGACGTAGTCCACGCCGATGTTGCCGCCGGCGCCGGGCTTGTTTTCAACAATGATGTTGCCTAGGTCTGCTCGGGCACCTTCGGCGACAGCTCGGGCTGTGACGTCAAGGGGACCTCCGGGGGGATAGGGAACGACAATGCGGATCGGATTGTTGTCCGTACCCTGCTGGGCAAGTGCGGGCATGGCACCCATACATAAGGTTGCGGCAGCGAATGCGCAGACTGCTCTTCTGCTTATCTTTTTAGTGTTCACAATGTTCTCCAATGTTTGAAGGGCGGGACTGCGGAGCCCCATAGTTGGTTAATTGGATTAAGTTCATTGTATGAAAAAAGCAGTGAAATACCGAGTTCGGACAAACAACCTGCAATCTGTAAGGGAAAATACTTAGCAGGCTCGGCGAGCCCTGATTTCAGCGCCTCTTAAGACGGCGCTTCTAGGATGACGGACAGGCAAAAGAAGCTCGGTGCCCGTCCCGATTTTTCAGAGATTCTGGCCGCAGCTGATGAGTGCGCGCAGTCCCTTGGCATCAAGGATGCGTACGTGCTTTTGGTTGACTTCGATAAGCTTCATTGCCGAAAAGCGTGAAAGGACTCTGCTGACGGTTTCGAGTTTGAGACCTAAGTAGCTGCCGATTTCGGCACGTGTCATGCGCAGCACGAATTCGGTTCTCGAGAATCCGCGTGCTTCGTAGCGCTGAGAGAGCTGAAGCAGGAAGCTGGCAAGACGCTCGTCGGCGTGCATGGAGCCGAGCATCAGCATGATGCCGTGCAGACGGTTCATGTCGAGACTCATCTGTTCGTGCACGTGACGGTGCAGCGAGGGGATAGCCGCGGCGACTTCATTGAAACGCTTGTAGGGAATGACGCAGACTTCGGTGTCTTCGAGTGCGACGGCATCGCACACGTGGATGTCTCCTCCGACGGCATCGAAGCCTAAAATGTCGCCTGCCATGTGGAAGCCGACCACCTGTTCGCGCCCGTCATTGAGCGTTACGGTGGTTTTGATGAATCCCAGGCGGATGACATAGAACCCTTCGAGCGGATCGCCCGAGCGGAAAAGCGGGGAACCCCTGCGGATGACGCGGTGCGCGGGAATGAGATTCTCGATTAATTCGATATCCTTGCCGGAGAGCCCGTCGGGCAGACAGGAAGCCCGGAGATTGCATCCGGAACATCCGACGGCGGAGGAGGTCGAAACTGGCATCGTCATTGCTGGCTGGAAAAGTAAATTCAGTCGGTTGAGGCAAAGAGTTTTTTTGCAAGAGCTTATGCTCGCATCTCTTTGACTTTTCTCAATAAAATGAGAGAATTCAAAAAATCATAGCAGAATATTGCGTTAGATCAAGGAAATTTGATGACTGTACAAGCAGCTAACAACGTCGTAGAGCTTCCGGAACTCGAGCTCCTGCAGCGTTTTGACGTCCCCGGTCCCCGTTATACCTCTTATCCCACGGCCGACCGTTTTAAGAAGGAATTCGGTCCCTCCGATTACATCCGTGTTCTCTCCGAAAGAGGCGAAAAGCGTCCCGATGCTGCTCTGAGCCTGTACGTTCACATTCCGTACTGCTCCAACATCTGCTACTACTGCGGCTGCAACAAGGTGATCACCAAGGATCACTCTCATTCCAAAGAGTACATTGAAATGCTCGGCAAGGAATGCGACCTCATCGCCGCACACCTTACCGGCAAGAAGCTTGTCGAACAGCTCCACTTCGGCGGCGGTTCTCCGACATTCCTCGACAATGAAGAGCTCACGCTCGTCATGAAGACGCTCACCGAGCGCTTCCCGCTTGCAGAAAACGCTGAAATTTCGATCGAAGTCGATCCGAGAAGCTGCCCGCCCGAAAAGGTCCGTCATCTTGCTTCCATCGGCTTCAACCGTATGAGTATCGGCGTGCAGGATCTCGACGAGCGCGTTCAGCTCGCCGTCAACCGCATCCAGCCGCGCAGCATGGTTGAGTCCGTTCTCAATACTGCCCGCGAATCCGGCTTCAACTCCATCAATATGGACTTGATTTACGGTCTGCCGTTCCAGACAAGAGAATCCTTCAAGAAGACACTCGATCAGATCATCGAAATGTCTCCGGACCGTATCGCGCTCTACCACTACGCTCATCTGCCCGAACACTTCAAGGCTCAGAGACGTATCAACATCGACGATCTGCCGAGCACACCCGAGAAGGTCGACATCATGATGGATGCGATCCGCCGTCTCACAGAAAACGGCTATCACTACATCGGTATGGACCACTTTGCCAAGACAACCGACGAGCTTGCTCTTGCTCAGATCAACGGCACGCTGCAGAGAAACTTCCAGGGTTATTCCACCAAGCCCGAATGCGACATGATTGCGCTCGGCGCTTCTTCGATCAGCAAGATCGGTCCCTGTTACGCAGCCAACGCCCGCGATATTCCGGGCTACTACGAGCAGATCGCCAAGGGCGAGCTCTCGACCATCCGCGGCTACGAATTAAATGACGACGATCAGCTGCGCTACCGCGTGATCATGAACGTGATGTGCCAGTTCGAAATCATCAAGGCCGACATCGAACGTCAGTTCGGCATCACGTTCGACGAATACTTCGCCTATGAGCTCGAAGCTCTGAAGCGCTTCGTCGAAGAAGGTCTCGTTGTTCTCGAAGACGACCGCATCGAAGTCACACCGAAGGGCAAGCTGCTTGTGCGTGCCGTTGCGATGAACTTCGACCGTTATCTCAGAGAAGACGAACGCGTACGCCGTTACTCGCGCATCGTATAAAATCTTCAAAGCTAAGGAAAAAGCACTCGAAACGAGTGCTTTTTCTGTTTAATGAGACAAAGAGGGGTCGGACAACTCGGAAACAAGCGACTTTTCGCCTCTGTCTGTTAAAATTTAAAGCTGTTTGCGGACGTTTCAGCCCGCTGAATCCAGAGAGATAAATGTTTACTACAAACGAAATTCGTACAACATTCCTGAAATTCATGGAATCCAAGGGGCACACAGTTGTTGCCTCGAGTCCTGTAGTTCCGGGCGACGACCCCACACTGCTGTTTACCAACGCAGGTATGAACCAGTTCAAGGACGTATTCCTCGGCTTCGACAAGCGCGCTTACAGCCGCGCTACTACAGCACAGAAGTGCGTTCGTGCCGGCGGTAAGCACAACGACCTTGAAAACGTCGGTTATACAGCCCGTCACCACACATTCTTCGAAATGCTCGGAAACTTCAGTTTCGGTGACTATTTCAAGCATGACGCCATCCGCAACGCATGGGAGCTGCTCACCGAGCACTTCATGCTTCCGCCGGAAAAGCTGTGGGTTACGGTTTATGCCGAAGACGACGAAGCTTATGACATCTGGCATAAGGAAGTCGGCGTTCCTGCAGAACGTATCGTCCGTATCGGCGACAACAAGGGTGCCCGCTACGCTTCCGACAACTTCTGGATGATGGGCGACACCGGCCCCTGCGGTCCTTGCTCCGAAATCTTCTATGACCACGGCGAAAGCGTTCAGGGCGGCCCTCCGGGAAGCCCCGACGAAGACGGCGACCGCTACATGGAAATCTGGAACCTTGTTTTCATGCAGTACAACCGCGATGAAAAGGGCGAAATGCACAAGCTGCCGCGTCCGAGCATCGACACCGGTATGGGTCTCGAACGTATCGCAGGCGTTCTGCAGAACGTTCACTCCAACTACGACATCGACCTTTTCGTCAACCTGAGAAAGGCTGTCGTCGCTGCTGTTGAAGCTGCCGGCGCAGAAAACGTCGATCCGCAGTGCCCGAGCGTCAAGGTAATTGCCGACCACATCCGTGCCTGCACATTCATCATCGCCGACGGTATCGTTCCGGGTAACGAAGGCCGCAGCTACGTTCTGCGCCGTATTGCCCGCCGCGGTATGCGTCACGGCTTCAAGCTCGGCGCCAGAAAGCTCTTCTTCAGCACACTCGTCGATGCAGTGGCTGCAGAAATGGGCGATCAGTATCCGGAAATCCGCAATCCGAAGATCAAGGAAATCCTGCACCAGGAAGAAGTCCGCTTCAGCCAGACACTCGAAAAGGGTCTCGATATCCTCAACGAAGCTCTTGCCGACGGCTCCAAGCAGCTCTCCGGTAAGGTTGCCTTCAAGCTGCACGACACATACGGCTTCCCGGTCGACCTTACTGCCGACGTCTGCCGCGAACGCGACGTGACTGTCGATACAGAAGGCTTCGAAGCCGAAATGGAAAAGCAGCGTGAAATGGCACGCGCCAGCGGTAAGTTCAAGATGGCTCAGGGCCTCGAATACACAGGCGAAGCCACTAAGTTCGTCGGCTACGGTGCTACCGGTGCCGAAGAATGCCGCGTTCTCGCTCTCTACAAGGACGGCGAAGCCGTTGAAACAGCCGAAGGCGGCGACGAAGTTGTTGCAGTGTTCGGTGAAACACCGTTCTACGCAGAAAGCGGCGGTCAGATGGGCGATAAGGGCGTCTTCAAGAACAAGACTGCTCTGATGCAGGTCAACGACGTCTTCAAGATCAAGGCTGACGTATTCGGTCACATGGTTCATGTGAGCGAAGGCACCGTCAAGGTCGGCGACGTTTTTGCCGGTACCGTCAACGAAGATCTGCGCGCAGCCACAGCACGCAACCACTCTGCAACTCACCTGATGCACAAGGCTCTTCGCGAAGTCCTCGGCGATCACGTTCAGCAGAGAGGCTCCATGGTCAACGCTGAAAGAGCCCGTTTTGACTTTGCTCACACCGGTGCTCTGAGCGCAGAAGAAATCCGCAAGGTCGAAGCTATCGTCAATGCAGAAATTCTCAAGAACGTTGAATCCAATGTTCGCGAAATGCCGATTGAAGAAGCCAAGAACAGCGGCGCCATGATGCTCTTCGGTGAAAAGTACGGCGAAGTCGTCCGCGTTGTGAACATCGGCTCCAGCTGCGAATTCTGCGGCGGTACCCATGTTTCCCGTACCGGTGACATCGGCGTCTTCAAGATCGTTTCCGAAGCCGGTGTTGCTGCCGGTATCCGCCGTATCGAAGCCGTGACCGGTCTTGCCGCTCTGCAGCTTATGCAGAAGCAGGAAGACGTTCTCAGCGAAATCGCAGGCGAATTCCGCGCTCCGGTTGACGAAGTTCTCCAGAAGACTCAGGACACGCTTGCAGCTCTGAAGCAGCTCGAAAAGGAAGTTGCTCAGCTCAAGAGCAAGCTTGCTCAGTCCGGTGCTTCCGAACTTCTTGCCAAGGCAGCCGACATCGGCGGCGTCAAGGTTCTCGTTACCGAAATGAAGGGTATCGAAACCAAGGCAATGCGCGAAACCATCGACCGCCTCAAGGATCAGTTAAAGAGCGCAGTCGTTGTGCTTCTTAAGGCTGAAGAAGGTAAGGCAAGCGTTGCCGTCGGCGTCACCAAGGACGTCACAGGCAAGGTCAAGGCCGGTGAAATCGTTTCCTTCATCGCCGGCAAGCTCGGCGGTAAGGGCGGAGGCAGACCTGACTTTGCTCAGGGCGGCGGCGTTGCTCCGAGCGATATGAACGCGATCGTCGCAGAAGCCGAAGGCTTCGTGAAAGAGCGTCTGTAATCGACCCTCAGCCTGCGGCAGAACGCCGCAGGTATGACAAAAAGGGCTTGAGATTTTTCTCAAGCCCTTTTTGTTTTTCGATGAACAGCTTCTTACGGATAGCCGTTCGGATTCATCTGCTGCCAACGCCAGGTGTCTTCGCACATCTTGTCGATGTCACGTTCGGCCGTCCAGCCGAGCAGGGTCTTGGCAAGCGCAGGATCGGCGTAGTTGGCGGCAACGTCGCCCGGGCGGCGTTCCACCACTTCGTAGGCAACCTTGCGGCCCGAAGCCTTTTCAAAGGCGTGGATCAGCTCAAGTACGGTTGTGTTGTTACCGGTACCGAGGTTGACCGTAATAAGACCTTCCTTCTTGTCGAGTGCTCTGAGAGCGGCCAGGTGACCCAATGCGAGATCGACTACATGGATGTAGTCTCGTGCACCGGTGCCGTCGCGGGTCGGATAGTCGTCGCCGAATACCTTGAGCTTATCTCGGCGGCCGACGGCTACCTGAGAAATAAACGGCATGAGATTTGCCGGAATACCTGTCGGGTCTTCGCCGATGAGGCCAGATTCATGGGCGCCGACCGGATTGAAGTAGCGGAGGATGGCGATACGCCAGTCGGGTTCCGCTTTGCTTAAGCGGCGAAGGATCTCTTCGACCATCCACTTGGATTCTCCGTAGTTGTTGATCGGAGAAAGCGGAGTGTCTTCTGTAAATCGGTCGTAGCCGGGGTCGCCGTAAACAGTGGCGGAAGAAGAAAATACGAATTCTTTGACGCCGTATTCCTTCATTTTCTTTAAAAGGACGACGGTGCCTTCGACATTGACGGAGAAGTAAAGGAGCGGATCGGCCTGAGATTCGCCGACAGCCTTGCGGCCGGCAAAGTTGATCACGGACTTGATGTCGTGCTCGCGGAATACGCGGTCAAGCGCAGCGCCGTCGCGGATATCTCCTTCGATCAGGCAAGGACGCTTGCCTGTCAGAGTTTCGATGCGGTCGAGAACCGACTTCTTGCTGTTGCTGAAATTGTCGAAAATAACCGGTTCGAAACCGGCGTTGATCAGTTCAACCACCGTATGGGAACCGATATAGCCGGTACCGCCGGTGACAAGAATTTTCTTCGTCATAACCAAATAATGTACGGGTGCTTTCGTCAGAAACAAAAGCTGTTTATATAAGAAAACCGGCAGCTTTTAAGGGCTGCCGGTTGCGGTACTTACCGATTAAGCTCCGAGAGCCTTGAAGACGCGGCCGCTGACT
>CAZNBL010000023.1:4883-18691 GCA_964571375.1 uncultured Burkholderiaceae bacterium | reverse complement strand
GGGCCCTGGAAAACCAACGGCACCGTACCGGTAGGACCGCTTCGCTGCTTGCCGATAATGACTTCGGCGGCGGTTTCCGGTTCGTTCTTGTCATAAACCCAGGGGCGGTGCAAAAGCATAATAACGTCAGCGTCCTGTTCGATGGCGCCGGATTCGCGCAGATCGCTCACTACGGGTCGCTTGTCGGTTCTCTGCTCGCTCATACGGTTGAGCTGGGAAAGCGCGATGATCGGCACTTTAAGCTCTTTGGCGAGCCCCTTGAGACCGCGGGAAATTTCAGAAATTTCCGTTGCACGGTTTTCCGAACCGCCGCTTCTTTTTTCACCGCTCATCAGCTGCAGGTAGTCGACGACAATGAGACCTAACTGACCGAGTCGGTTCTTCAGCTGTCGGGCTCTGGAGCGCACGTTCAGAATGGAAAGACCCGAAGTTTCGTCAATAAAGACAGGCGCTTCGGAAAGGCGCTTGCTCGCCTCAAAGAAGCGGCTCCATTCCTGCTCGGTGAAGCGGGCGGTTCTGAGAGTATTGGCGTGAATCTTGCCGAGAGAACTGATAAGACGCATCGAGAGTTCTTCGGCCGTCATTTCCATCGAGAAAACAGCAACCGGCAGTCTCAGTTCCACGGCAACGTGCTGAGCGATATTCATCGCAAAAGCAGTTTTACCCATGGCCGGACGACCTGCCACGATAATGAGCTGACCTTCGTGCATACCGGAAGTGCGTCGGTCGATATCGACGAAGCCGGTTTCGGTACCTGTCACGTCGTTTTCCGAGCCCTGCTCCTGCAGGAATGTAAGACGCTCGGTCAGCGTGGTAAGCACGTTGGTAATGTTTTGGAAACCCGAGAAGCTGCGTGCGGTCTGCTCGCTGATCTCAAGCACTCTGCTCTGAGCTTCGTCGAGCAGGTCCTTGGCTTCTTTGCCCTGCGGGTTCATAGCGTCGCCCGAGATTTCTCCGCCGACACGGATAAGACTGCGTCGGATGGAGCGGTCGCGCACGATCTCGGCGTAACGCTTGATGTTGGCCGCACTCGGCGTAAATTCGGCGAGGCGGTTTAAGTATTCGATACCGCCCGTCTCGATTTCGCGTCCGAGCTGTCTGAGCTGGTCGGCTACGGTAAGTACGTCGGCAGGCTTGCCGTCGGTAATGAGCTTACGGATGACCTCGTAAATCAGGCGGTTGGCCGGATCATAAAAGTCGTCTTCGGTAACCACGTCGCCGAGGTTATCGAATGCAGAGTTATCCATCAGCAATGCGCCGAGGATACTGTCTTCGGCTTCCTTACTGTAAGGAGGCGTGCGGACTTCTTCGATTTCGAGATCTTCTTTACGTTTAGCCATAGTCGAGACGAGTGTAAGAACAAAGACATCTGCCCGAAAAAAGCAGAGCCGTAACTTTCCATTGTAGAGGAAATGTGTCGGCACAAAAAAGAAAATCTCCCGAACGCACAGTAGTGCACATTCGGGAGATTTTCATCGCCGGAGCAAGCCCCGGCGAGTATCCAGCTATGGATTAGGCTTCAGCAACGACGTTAACGACGACTTCGGCAACGATGTCGTGGTGAAGGTCGATCTGGAGCGGGTATTCGCCAACAGCCTTGATAGCACCCAGCGGAGTGCGAACCTGGCTCTTGTGAATGTTGTGACCAAGCTTAGCAAGAGCTTCAGCAACGTCCATGTTGGTTACAGAACCAAACAGACGGCCGTCAACGCCAGCCTTGGAAGCGATTTCGAGAACGAGACCGTTGATCTTTTCCTGGAGAGCCTGAGCAGCAGCGAGGCGTTCAGCCTGTGCCTTTTCGAGCTCAGCACGCTTAGCTTCGAATTCCTCGATAGCGGCCTGCGTTGCACGCTTAGCCTTCTTCTGGGGAATCAGATAGTTGCGAGCGAAACCGTCCTTAACCTTAACGATATCGCCAAGAGCACCAACGTGAGGAATTGTTTCGAGCAGAATAATTTGCATTTTACTTTTCCTCCAATTACTGATTGTCTGTGTAAGCAAGCAGAGCCAGGAAGCGAGCGCGCTTGATGGCTGTGTCGAGCTGACGCTGATAACGAGCCTTCGTACCTGTCAGGCGAGCCGGCATGATCTTGCCGTTTTCCTGGATGAAGTCGCGAAGTGTGTCGATATCCTTGTAATCGATCTGTTCTACGTGATCAGCTGTGAAGCGGCAGAACTTCTTGCGCTTGAAGAGAGCGTTCTGCTGGTTGGGATTGCGAGGCTTACCCTTGCCTTTGGCACCAAAAGCCATGATTAAACTCCTTTTTCGTATTCCGTAATATGGACGAGCAGTTTTGTTGAACGAGGGGAACTCGGCGCCAGGAACCCAGTCACCCGAAGAATTTCTCCGAGTTCTTCCTTATCGAGCTTTTCGGCGATATCGCCGATCGCTACGCAGGAAGCAGAAAATTTTAATTTTCTCTGAGCTTGAGCCTCTCGGACACTCCCTTCATACATGAGCGTTAATCTCAGTATCGGCAGACCGCCGAGGGTGTATCGAAGAGTTTCTTTGCCTTCAAGGCAACCCTGTAAATTGAGCCGGTTCACTCCGTGTCCAAATTACTGAGCGTCAGCAGCAGGTTGTTCCTGTTTAGCTGCAGCAGCGGCGTTAGCAGCCTTGCGAGCTTCTTCCTTTTCAACAGCCTTCATCATCGGAGAAGGTTCTGTTTCAGCCTTCTTCATCTTGACTGTGAGGTGACGAAGAACAGCGTCGTTGTAACGGAAACCGTTTTCGAGTTCTTCAAGAACTTCAGGACCGCATTCGATGTTCATAAGAACATAGTGGGCCTTCACAAGCTTTTCGATCGGGTAGGCAAGCTGACGGCGGCCCCAGTCTTCGAGACGGTGAACATTACCGTTGTGGGATTCCACAAAAGACTTGTAGCGTTCGATCATTGCCGGAACCTGTTCGCTCTGGTCCGGGTGGACGATAAAGCAAATTTCGTAGTGACGCATTAGACCTCCTTCTGGAAATAGTCACCCGAAGCGTCTTTCGGTGTGACAAGGACTAAAAGACTGCGGATTTTACAACTTTTTTTTGCCTTCTGCAGAAAGTTCGGCAGACCGAAGTATTGTCCGAACCGACCTACTTTCCGGCCGCAAATCCTGCAAAACCCGCTCTATACGCGAAGAAGGCGCCTTTCGGCGCCCTCTTGAAACACTTCTGAAGAAGAAAATTTTTACAAAAGTGTTTCCGATAAATTACTTACCGACGTTTCTCTGACGGACGGTTTCGTAAAGACAAATACCGGCTGCAACAGAAACATTCAGACTTTCGACACTGCCGAACATCGGGATCTTGGCAAGATCCGAGCAACGCTTGCGTGTGAGCTGGCGAAGACCGTCGCCTTCGGCACCGAGCACCCAGGCAAAGGGACCGGTCTGATCGAATTCGTAAATGGTCTTGTTGGTTTCGCCTGCGGTACCGATCACCGGAATACCGGCATCGACGAGTTCGACGATGGTAGCGGCAAGGTTGGTAACAGTTACGACGGGCAGACTTTCAGAAGCACCGGCACTGGCCTTGATCGCAGCCGGAGTCAGTGTGGAAGAGCGATCCTTCGGAACGATCACAGCAGTGACGCCGGCGGCATCCGCAACTCGCAGACAGGCACCGAAGTTTCTCGGATCGGTCACGCCGTCAAGCAAAAGCAGGAATGTCTTGTCGTTGAGATTGTCCATGAGTTCGTCGAACGTCATGCCGCTCTGCAGCTCGGCTGCGAGTGCAACGATACCCTGGTGCGGAATTTCTCTGTCGCCAGCGAGGCCGGCAAGACGCTTGGCATCGGCCTGCATGACACGAACGCCGGCTTCGGCGAGCTTGTCGCACATGTCGCGCATACGCTTATCACGGCGAGTCGGGTCGATATAAACTGCACGAATCGAGGTCGGATCCTTACGCAGACGAGCACCGACTGCATGGAAACCGGCTAAAACAACATCTTTCTTTGCCACTTTTTATTTCCTTTTCTTAAAACCGCCGGAACGGGAGCGACCTCTCGGCGACTTTCTTCCGCGCTGAGATTCGCACGATTCATCATTCTTTCTGGAGATGAGTTGGAATTCTATTCTACGGAGATCGAGATCGACGTCGCAGACACGAACTTTTACGCGATCGCCGATTCTGAATGTCTCTCCGGTCCACTCACCGACCAGGTAATTGCCCATTTCTTCGTACTTGTAGTAGTCGGATCCGAGTTCGGACACATGGATCGAACCTTCGACAAACAGCTCGTCCAATCCGACAAAAATACCGAAGGGGGCTACCGCAGTCACCTTACCGTCGTAGACGTGACCGATATGGCTCTTCATGTAATAGCACTTGAGCCAGGCGGTCACATCGTAACTTGCTTCATCGGCACGGCGCTCGCAACCCGAGCAGAGAAGACCGAGCTGCTCCCAAACCTGAGTGGTGCGGGAAGCCGCAGGAGCTTCGCTCTTTGCTGCGGCCGCTCTCGAAGCAGTCGGCTTGAAGTCGCCGAGCGGGACCAGCATCTTCGGTACGTACTTCTTGTCCGTGATAATGGCGCGGATCGTACGATGAACCAGAAGGTCGGGGTAGCGTCGGATCGGCGATGTAAAGTGCGTGTACGCAGAATAAGCCAGACCGAAATGGCCTGTATTATGAGGCGTGTAATACGCCTGCTGCATGGATCGCAAAATCGCGGTCTGCAGAATATCTTTGTCGACACGTCCCTGAATCTGCTCAAGCAGCTTGCAGTAATCCTGAGGCGTCGGTTTGTCGCCGCCCTCGAGCTTAAGCCCGATCGGCCCGAGCACCGCTCTTAACTTCATCAGGCGGTCTTCCGGAGGTGCGTCATGAATTCGATAGAGGCACTCTGCCTTATTGAGCTGCAGGAAGTCGGCCGCACAGGTATTGGCAACCAGCATCATCTCTTCGATAAGACGATGCGCATCGTTGCGCTCGCGCGGCAGAATCTGTTCGATCTTGCCCTGCTCGTTGGCAACGATATAAGTTTCGACCGTTTCGAATTCCAAAGCGCCGCGCTTCTTTCTCGACTCAAGAAGAGCTTTGAAAAGATCGTAGAGCACCTGAACGTTCGGCAGAACATCCTGCATCTGCGCTGCTTCCGGTCCGTTTTCATCCTGAAGAGCCGCCCACACGTCGTCGTAAATCAGTCGGGCAGCGGAGCGGATCAACGCCGGATAAAACTGATAGGCCTTTACCTCACCGTCGGGACGAATCATCGCATCGCACACCATGGCGCAGCGATCGACATTCGGATTCAGAGAGCACAGACCGTTCGAGAGTTTTTCCGGCAACATCGGAATAACTTTGCGCGGGAAATACACGCTGGTTGCTCTGCTCTGAGCATCTTTATCGAGCGGCGTTCCTGCCGTCACGTAATGAGAAACGTCGGCAATGGCAACGAGAAGTCGCCAGCCTCTCTGAGCCGGAAGCGGTTTGCAGTAAACCGCATCGTCAAAGTCTCTCGCATCGGCGCCGTCAATCGTCACGAACGGAATATCGCGAAGGTCGACACGGTGCTTCAGATCCTTCTTGGTTACTTCGTCGGCGAAACGAGCCACCTGCTCTTTGGTCTCTTCCGAGAATTCATGCGGAATATCGAACTTGCGGACCGCGATTTCGATTTCCATACCCGGATCGTCTACTTCTCCGAGCACTTCGACGAGTCGGCACGGCGCCTTGCTTCTTAAAAGACTGTTGTTGATCAGTTCGGCAACGGCAACCTGTCCTTTCTTACCGACAACGCCGCCCTCGGTCACAACCGTAAAGCGTCTGCCGATTCTCGGATCCTCGGCTGCAAGCATCAGATTACGGCCTTCGGTAACGAGCTTACCGATAATGCGATTGATCTTTCTGCTCAGAATATCGACGATCTTTGCCGAATCTTTGGATTTGCCGTCATAAGAGCGTCGGCCTGCGATTCGGGTAGCAACCACAACGTCGCCCGGCAGAACCTTGCCGATTTCATAGGAATCAAGAACAAGATCGTTCTCCGAGCCGTCCGCCGGGATCAGAAAACCGTTGCCGCTTTTGGTGATCTGAACCTCACCGACAACTAAATTAGCTTTGCTTGAATTGGGTTTGAAAACGTAGCCGCAGTTATTGATAAAAAGCTGCTGCGTTTGAATCAGAGACTCGTAGGACTTTTGAAAAGCTTTCTCGTCAAGTCCGCTTCTTTCGCGGAGCTCATCCACGGTCATCGAGCCGAATTGTGCAACTGCGTCCAAAATCGGATCACGGGGTTTGTCGGAAGGCACCTTGCTCTTTCGGGAAGGCACGGCCTTCGTTTTCGAATTGGCTTTTAACTTTGCCACCTCAGTTGCTCCATTCTTTAAAAGTTTTGTTGATTCTAGCCTCTCCGTATTTCAATTCACTTACTTTGTACTCAGGTCAGACTCAACATTAAATGCAGTAGTCGTTAAACATCTGTTCCCGTTCTTCTTTCACGAGATCGGCAATCGTAATGCCGGACAGATAGTCATAAACAGTTTTTGCCAAACCCTGCCAGAGGGAAAATGTGGGACAGGTACACCTTAAACCGCAACCGCCAGGATCTTTTTCAAGACAGGGAACCGGCATCAGCGCACCTTCAGTTGCGACAAGCACGGCGGCAACGGTAATCTGGTCTGCAGGTTTGGAAAGAGAATAGCCGCCTCTGTAACCGCGGTTGGTCTTTAATAAACCGGCGGTGTTCAGAATCGGAACAATCTGTTCGAGATATTTCTTCGAGATGGACTGACGTTCAGCAACGTCTTTTAAGGAGATGTAGCCGAGCATGTCACGTTCAGCCAAATCCACCATAAACCTCAGGGCATATCGCCCTCTTGTCGAAATACGCATCTCAAACCTCTCACGTCAACTTGTACACTTTACTTCAATAAAGGTTATTTGACTACAAGATACCCGAATTCCGGATCTTTGGGATGTGTTACGGTGAAATTAAAAATTGCCCGCCGTCCCGAAGAGCGACAAGCCGAACAAATCGCTGCATTGATTCAAGGAGTTACCTAGGTAAATAAACTCCTCGTGCCGAGATACCTAACCGACTGCACAATGAACCGAAAATCCTAGGATTTTGATTCGCCCTGAAAAATACCGTTCATCGTAAAAAGATTCCCGGAACTTACAGCACAAGCCCGCAGCAAAAGATACCGCGGACAGCTAAATTGATTGGAAACCGACGGGAAACAACGATCCCGCGGTAACCCGGTTCTGTTCCAACCTCTACGCAGAAATCCGTAAAGAAGTCGGAGAAACCTGATTTCTACAGGCGTAAAAAAGGCCGATCGTACGAATACGGTCGGCCATATTTTTTGAAGGAGGCCGCTTGACCTCCTTTGCGCTCTAAAGCTTAGAAGTGGTACTGAATAGCACCGCCGATCAGCCAAGCATTAACCTTTTCCATCTTACCGATCTTCTGGCTACCGGGTTTGTTGGAAGCATAAATTCTGTCATCGCCGATACCTCTCAGGTGAGCGTAGGCAAGATCAAGCTGCCAATTCTGGTTCGGCTTCCAGGAAGCGCCGCAGGCAACCCAGAGACGCTTGCTGTCCGGAATGACAGTTGTACGGGTACGAGCGTCCTTGATCGGGTCAGTTTCGAGACCGACACCGCCGCGAACGGTCCACTGATCGTTCAGCTTATAGTCAGCACCGACAGTAAAGAGCCATGCTGCACGCCAGTTGTTTTCGATACCTACCTGACCAAGCTGAGAAGAGATCACATCAGATGTCGGAATCATTGCACCTCCAGGACCGATAGGAAGACCTCCTGTAAATCCAGAACCTAACTCATCCGGGTCATTAGCCTTGAACTGCATAGTCTCAAACTTTTTCCAGTTAGCCCAACGGATCAAAGTAGAAAGACGCAGTTTTTCTGTCGCTTCCCAGGTTGTGGAGAACATCACTGTATCCGGAGTGGAAAGGCGGCCGCGACCGAAAACAGTATTTTCCTGACCAAAGGCTTTAACTGTGTAATCTCCCTTAGCAGTTACCTTGGCACGGGAACGATAAGACAAACCTACGCGGAAAGACTCTACCGGAGTCACCATGATGCCGAGGTCATAGGTATACATCCAGTCTTCGCCGTGATATTCAAATTCACCACCACCGGCATCAGCAAGCAAGCCGTTCTTCAGCTTGGCATAGGTATACATAGCAGAAACACCGGCACCGAGGCTGATATGTTCATTGACCTTCCAAGCCACTGTCGGGTTAATGTCGATCGTGATGATACTGCCGCTGATACCGCGTACTCTGCCGCTGAATGCACTGCTGTATTCGTCAGCAAGACCGTAAGGAGCAGTCAAACCGAGACCGACCCACCAGTTTTCGTTGATCTGATGGCTGATAAAGCCGGAGGGAACCGGAACAGCCTTACGACGGCCGTTGTCTGTATCACCCTGATTATCCTTGTACTTGAAGTCAAGAACTGTCAGAACAACGTTCTGCTGAACGTTGGTACCGGGGATAAGAGTCAAACCAGCCGGATTGTGAGCAATCGCAGAAAGGTCGTCACCGACGATACCTGCACCGGCGTAAGCGCGGCCGAGACCTGTAACGCCCTGTTCAGTCAGCTGGAAGCCGGCAGCCTGCACGGCGGAACCACACAGCATTGCAGCGGATAAAGCTGCGCAGCCAAGTTTAGTTGTAAGTTTCACTCTTATCTCCGTATGGATATAT
Organism: uncultured Burkholderiaceae bacterium; assembly: GCA_964571375.1. GTDB lineage: Bacteria > Pseudomonadota > Gammaproteobacteria > Burkholderiales > Burkholderiaceae_F > JAFTYR01. The sequence continues at coordinate 10,021 of CAZNBL010000023.1, read as the reverse complement.
GCATAAATAAAACGGCATTTTGAAGAAAAAAAACACGAAAAAACGAGTAATTTTTTAGGTACAAACCCGTAAATTTTGATGTTTTTAAGAGTTTTTTCACCCCCTGAACAGCAGTTTAGATGTGAGCCGAATTAAACAAAGTGCCCATTTTGGGTTTATTCCCGTTCAAAACTGAAAATGAACCTATAAACAGACCTACACTGGACGAGTTGCCTCTGACGAAATTCCATTTCTGAATTCCACTCTCTGATAAAAGTCGTTGGACAAATATTATGGAGACCGTCTTTATGAGTGCATGGATTTATATCGGATGCGCCGCCGGCGCCGTCATCATCTGCATATTGGTCGGGCTCTATGCACGTAAACACGCTTGCGGCAAGGAACAGGCAGAACGCGCCCCTGTTCCCTGGATCTTTCTGCTTTATTCCGCGTTCTCAATTGTCAGTATGTGCTGTGCGCTGACTTACGGAAACAAGTCCGATACCGAAGAAGATTCCGCTCCTTCGATCGAAGCAGATTTACTCGCCAAATTCACACCATTGAAAAATCTTCTGGCACGAACGGAAGAACCTCAGATCTGTCACAGCGGATGCGGTCTTAATCCCCGCGAGTGGCAGAGCGCTGCTCTTATTCCGCAACCCCGTCAGCCCGTATACGATGATCAAGATGCTTTCACGCATCAATCACACAGTATTCTTCCGTTTACCTTCAACACTCAGGTCGCGGCCAACCTGACACGCAGAGAACTCTTTGGGCAATCCGACTCGGTATTTCTGAGCTTATAAATTAAAAGAATCTGGTCTTCTTTCTCACACTCACCGAGAACGAGAAACGATCGGCAGGATGGAAGGATTCCGAGACAACGATAGTCTTACCTCTTTCATCGAGGTAGTTTCGGATAATCTTCAGTGCAGGAGCTTCGACAGGCATCTGGAAATAATGAGCGACGCGCTCGTTCATCTTGGTGGCAGAGAATGTCTGTCGAACTTCGACGCATTCGCGCTCCATCACTTCTTCGACGAGGCTGACGATCAGCTCGTCGGGGTGATCCGCTGCAAGCTCCAATACACCGCGAGCCTCGGGAAAAATATAGACAAACGTCACAACTACCGGCTCGGCCAATCCCTCAGAAGCCGTACGAATATTTTCGAGGCGCAGCATCTCGGAACCGGAAGGCACTCCCAATCGCTCTGCAGCGGCGTCTTCCAACACCATAGATTCAACATGACGGATTTCTCTCGGGAAAGTATTGCCGTAACGGTCGATCGAGCGGATATCGTTTACTTCATGCAGGAATTTGCCGCTTCGGTTCTTTGCCTTCACACGGGTACCGATATGAGGTTTTCTTTCAAAGTAGCCGGCATCGGTCAGAGCTGCAAGCGCCTTTCTTACGGTATCGCGGCTCACACGATACTTTTTCGCAAGATCAATTTCCCCGGGAATGATGGAACCTACCGGCCATTTTCCTAAAGAAACCTGCAATGCAATATCGTTTGCGACTTTCTGCCATACCTTCTGACGCATTCTCCGAAACTCCCGCCTCTTTACGACTCTTCGTTTTACTTTATTTTTTATTTGTCGGTGTATTTTGCCAACAAAAACTTTAACAGGTCTCGGTTTAACTGTGAATATCCGAGACTTAGCGCATTTGACGGCTACATAAGGCATTTATTTGTCGGCATACAAATACTATCTCTTTGTATTCATTAGATTTATTTACACATCTATTTGTATTTTTTGACTTATATCAAGACAAAAATTGTTTGCGCTTTCGAAGACGAAATGGCCTCTTGATAATGGGTTCCAGCTTACAAAGCACCATGAATAAAACCTTGAGTTGAAACCTTAAAAAATCACAATCAAAGGAGTTTTTACTATGCCTTCTACAGCTATCGACAGCGCCATCCACGGTTGCATGTTCAGCACAGACGAAATGCGTGAAATCCTGAGCGATAAGGCCTGGGTCCAGAAGTGGCTCGACACCGAAGCAGCTCTTGCCAAGGCGCAGGGCGAATTGGGCGTTATTCCCCAGGAAAAGGCCGACATCATCAACGAATACGCCAAGGCCGAATTGATCGACATCCCGTCCATCGGCGAATACTACAAGAGCTCCATCACCATCGTTCCGCTCCTTAAGGCTTTCAAGGCCGTCCTCCCCGACAATGCCGGTGAATTCGTTCACTGGGGTGCAACCAGCCAGGACATTGTCGACACCGGTATCGTTCTTCTGCAGCGCGACGCCTATCAGGTCATTCTCCGCGACATGAAGCTCTGCCTGAAGCACTGCCTCACACTTGCTCAGAAGTACCGTACAACTGTAATGAGCGGCCGCACACACGTTGTTCACGCTCTCCCGATCACTTTCGGCTACAAGGCTGCTGTCTGGGCTGACGAACTCGGCCGCGACATTGTCCGCCTCGAAGAAATGGCTGAACGCTGCTTCGTCGGTGAAATGGCCGGTGCCGTCGGTACATTGGCCTCTCAGACTGAAAAGGGGCTTGCCACTCAGAAGCGCATGATGGAAATCCTGGGTCTTAAGGTTCCGACCATCGCCTGGCACGTTGCCCGCGACAATCAGGCTGAATTCGTGTCTGTTCTTGCTCTCTGCGCAGGTACACTCGGCCGAATCAACCACGAAATCCTGACACTTCAGAGAACAGAAGTACTCGAACTCGAAGAACCGTTCTTCATGGGCAAGGTCGGCTCCTCCACAATGCCGCATAAGCGCAACCCGGCTGTTCTTGAAAACGTTCTTGCTCTTCTGCGCAATGTCCGCAGCATCGCTCCGAGCATCGTTGAAAGCATGATCAGCGAAAACGAACGTGACTGGGGCTGCTTCCTCTCCGAATGGGAAGCTATTCCTAGAGCCTGCCACATGATGGCCGCCGCCCTTGAAAAGTCCAAGAACATCCTTGAAAACCTGATCGTCTATCCGAAGCACATGGAACGCAACCTCTTTACCCAGAAGGGTCTGATGATGAGCGAATGCGTCATGATGCATCTGGCACCGCGACTCGGCCGTATGACAGCTCATGAAATCGTCTACAAGGGCTGCATGGAAGCCTATGAAAAGGAAATCCCGTTCAAGGATGTCCTGATGAAGACACCGGCTGTGGTCGAAGCCTTCACTGAAGACGAAGTCGATCACATGCTCGACCCGCATACATATATCGGTCTGGCTCCGCAGTTCGTCGACCGCGTTATGGAAAAATACAGCGAATAAGTCTTCACCCTAAATTCCGGGATAAGTCCTCTCCGTTGCTCCCGGGGAGGATTTATCCAAGGAGCTATCACCATGTCCGATTCGAAGAAAATTAAATGCTGGCAGTATCTCGTACCGATCGCAGTACTGCTTGCCATCTGGTTCTATCCGTGCCCGGAAGGCTTAAAGCCCGAAGCCTGGCACATGTTTGCTATTTTTGTCGCGACCATTATCGGCATCCTCTGCGCCCCGCTTGCCTCGGGTGCTCTGATGTTCATTGCGCTCGCCCTTGTTATCTTTACCAATACGCTGAGCTTTAAAGCCGCACTCTCCGGCTTCTCCTCCGGCACTGTCTGGATGATCTTCTCGGCTTATGTACTGTCGCTTGGTTTCGTCGAATCCGGACTCGGCAAAAGAATTGCATACAAAACTCTCTCGCTCTTCGGCGGTTCCTCTCTCGGTATCGCTTATTCCCTGGGTTTAGCCGACCTGCTGCTTGCTCCGGCAATGCCGAGTGTGACAGCACGCTCCGGCGGTATCGTTCTGCCGATCGCAAAGTCCATCAATCAGGTTTTGGACAGCGAACCCGGTCCCAAGCAGAAGCGTATCGGTGAATTCCTCACGATGACCTGCTTCCAGTTCACTCCGATCACGGGCGCCATGTTCATGACCGGTATGGCCGCAAACCCGCTTTGCGCCACATTGGCTAAAGACGGTCTCGGTATCGAAATGAGCTGGATCGGCTGGTTCTGGGCTGCAGTGGTTCCCGCCATGATCTGCTTTGTCGTGATGCCGCTTCTTTCCTACAAGATGCTCAATCCGGAACTCAAGAAGACGCCCGAAGCCAAGCGCATGGGCGGCGAACAGCTCGCCAAGATGGGTCCGATGAGCAGTCAGGAAATCCGCGTGGCTATCGGCTTTATCCTCGCGCTTCTCGGTTGGGGCACCACCATGTGGACCGGCCTTAACGCCAATGCAATCGGTATCGGCTTGGCTGCATTCCTCTTTGCGAGCGGCGCGGTCAATTGGAAGAACGTTCTTGCCGATAAGGCAGCCTGGGACACCGTAGTTTGGTTCGGCGTGATCATCTCTCTCGCAACCGGCCTTACCTCTCTCGGTTTCATTAAGTGGATGTCCACGGGCTTCGCTTCCATGCTCGTCGGTATGGATTGGATGATGACCTTCGTTGTCCTCGGTTTCGCCTACATCTACCTGCACTATGTATTCGCCACAGCTTCCGGCCATGTGGCTGCCATGTACGTCCCGTTCGCCATGGTTGCTATCGGCGCAGGCGCTCCCCCGATGATGGTTGCCATCTGCTTTGCCATCTTCTCGAACTTCATGTGGGGCATCACAGAATACGCAGGCGGTCCGGGCCCGATCTACTTCGGCCAGGGATTCTTCGAACGTCCCCGCTTCTACAAGATTAACTTTGTGCTGGTGACCGTGAGCGTGCTCATCGTTTTCACTACCGGCATGCTCTGGTGGAAGTGCATCGGCCTCTACTAACTCACTTTCTCCTTGAGCCCGGCGGTCAAAATCGGGCTCGCACTCAGAACGCCGCCTTTCCGATTTTTCGGTAAGGCGGTTTTTCTATGATCGGTGATCAAAAAGCAACACTTCAAAAGTATGCACTTAACTCCGGGTTGCCGAACGCAAGAAAAAATGCCCCTTCGGGAGTTCGTTTACAGGATACGAAACCTACTGTGTTTTCAAAGATCGGCAAAACCCACTGTAAAACCTACTATAAGTTTTCGGGCAGAAGATCAGACACCGGAGGGATACGGATAAAAAAGATACCAAATTAGGTACCAATCGGATTGGGTTTGCCGGAGGGAAACAAGGAAATATCAAGACGCAACCACATGCGCCGGAAATGAAAAAAGCTCCGTACAAAGACGGAGCTTTTTTTGCGGAAACAGACCTTGGCGATTTC
>CAZNBL010000023.1:0-4873 GCA_964571375.1 uncultured Burkholderiaceae bacterium | reverse complement strand
TTTTTTGCGTTGTTCTGTGGTGCCCAGGAAGGGACTCGAACCCCCACGCCCGTTAAGGCGCCAGCACCTGAAGCTGGTGCGTCTACCAATTTCGCCACCTGGGCAACGCGAGATTGAATATTACATGGGTTCTAACTTTTGTGCAACCCCTGCGTGCAAAAAAGTCTGAAATTTAGCGAATTAAATGTAAGTAATTGAAACAATAATTACTCATTTCAGACCTAAGCCGTTGTTCTGAAAAGGAAAAAGCCCTGCACAAGAAATTTGTACAGGGCTCTTCGAAAAAACTGCTTTATTCAGGCTTTGTGAAAGCGGCTTGAATTATGCCTTTTCCTTGCCTTCAACCTTAGCAACCAGCTTGCCGAGGGTCATCGTGTCGTATTCTTCGAACGGCTGATGGATCCACGGGTTGGTGTCAAGGTAATCGACGTAGTAGTCGGGCTTGACCAGAGAGCAGGACTTCCACCAAATAACAGCTGTTCTGACTTCAGTAATAGAAGGAACATTCTGCTTGAGGTGTTCGGTAACCTTCTTGAAGGTCAGGCCGGAGTCAACGAGGTCGTCGACGAGGAGAACCTTGCCCTTGAGAGTGTCCGGACGGCTGGAAGCAATATACTGACCGATATCGAGTTCACCGCGAACCGTTCCTGCTGCTTCGCGATAGGAGCTCGTTGCCAGAATGGACAACGGCATATCGAAAATACGGGAAAGTGTATCGCCGGGACGCAGACCACCCCGAGCAAGGCAGAGGATGGAATCAAACTTCCAGCCGCTGTCATAAACGTTATAAGCAAGCTTTTCAATAAGGTGACGGTATTCGTCCCAAGATACGTGAAGGTCTTTCATCGAGTCTAAAAAATAAAGATAAGAAAAAGGCGTTGCGGACAACGCCTTTCTATTTTAGTCCACTTTACCCGCCCTGATTAGAAAGAGCGGGTTAAGCAGTCACATTAATTTGCAAACGGGTCGTGCATGAGAATAGTCTGATCGCGGTCCGGACCTGTGGAAACCACAGCGATCGGGCAGCCTGCGACTTCGGAGAGTCGTGTCAGATACTTTCTTGCATTTTCCGGCAGGTCTTCCCACTTGGTGATACCGAAAGTGGATTCCTTCCAGCCCGGGAAGTCTTCGTAGATCGGCTTGCAGTTGGCGATAGCATCTGCACCGACCGGCATGATGTCGAGCTTCTTGCCGTCGCAGTCGTAGCCGACGCCGAGGCGGACAGTTTCCATACCGTCGAGAACGTCAAGCTTCATGATGGCAAGACCGGTCATACCGTTCCATTCGACAGAGCGGCGCAGAGCGGCACCGTCGAACCAGCCGCAGCGACGCGGACGGCCTGTAACAGCACCGACTTCGTTACCGCGTGTACGGAGTGTTTCGCCGACTTCGTCAAAGAGTTCTGTCGGGAAGGGACCAGCACCGACGCGTGTGCAGTATGCCTTGGTGATACCGAGAACGTAGTTGAGCTGATGCGGACCGACACCGGCACCGGCACAGGCAGAACCGGCAACAGTGTTGCTCGATGTGACGAACGGGTATGTACCGTGGTCGATGTCGAGCATTGTGCCCTGAGCGCCTTCGAAGAGGAACTGCTGGCCTTCGCGCATGAGGTTGTGCAGTGTGTCGGAAACGTCGCAGATCTTCGGAGTAATACGCGGAGCAAGCTTCAGTGTCTCTTCGATGATCTGTTCGACATCAACGGGTTCGGCCTTGTAGTAATTGACCAGCATGAAGTTGATCAGTTCGCAGTTGCGGCGGACCTTGGATGCGAAGAGTTCGGGATCAAGAAGGTCGCTGACGTGAACGGCACGGCGGGCAACCTTGTCTTCGTAGGCCGGACCGATACCGCGGCCGGTTGTACCGATCTTACGGTCGCCGAGAGCGGCTTCGCGTGCATGGTCGAGAGCGACGTGATACGGAAGAATCAGCGGGCAGTGACCGGAAACGAATACGCGTTCGTCTGCGTTGACGCCGTTGCTTTCGAGTTCGTCGATTTCAGAGAGCAGAGCCTGAGGAGAGACTACGGCACCGTTGCCGATATAGCACTTGACGTGCGGGTGCATCACTCCGGACGGAATCAGGCGAAGAATCGTCTTCTTGCCGTTGATAACTAATGTATGGCCGGCATTGTGACCGCCGTTGAAGCGGACTACGCCCTGTACGCTTTCAGTGAGCCAGTCGACAATCTTACCCTTGCCTTCATCGCCCCACTGAGCGCCAACCACTACTACATTCTTAGACATATGATGTCATCTCCTCTTTAAATGGCTTTAGGTGCGGTCTTTCAGCACCCAAACCCCGTTTTCCAACTTTAATTCTTCATCGAGTCGAAAAGCTTCTTCCAAAGATTCAATTGTATCTTCGGGCAGCTTAGTAACGACAATACGACCTGCTCCGCGCAGCTCCTTGATCTTGTGTTCAAGAGCTGCGTCGCCGGTACCTCCCGGAGCGAGCACGGCATAAGGACGTCGGGTGTCCATCATCGAGGCAATTTCTCTCAGATAGATCGTAAAACCGACGGCCGGACGATTTCTTCCGAATTTAGCACCGATATCGTCGTAACGGCCTCCGCGAAGGATCGCCTGGAAGCGTTGCGGAATCGTAACGCTGAACGTTACGCCCGTAAGGTAACGATACCCGTGTACGTCGCCGAAATCAAAACTGACTTCGTCTGCGCCGCAACCTGCGGCAAGCGAGCGGACTTCGGCAATCGCGCGAAGTGCCTCTTTGTTATCGGCGAAATAAGATTCGAGTTCATTGAGAGCAGACTCAGCTCCGAAAGTCATCGCAACTTTACGGAATGCATCCACGCTCTTATCGGAAATCCTGCCGCGCATCTCTTCGAGTGCACAGGTGTCCTTATGGCTCAGTGCAAACAGAATACTGTCTTCATAATCCTTGGTGAGCGGATCCTGAGCAAAAATCGAATGCACGACACCGGTATGACCGAAGTCTACATGCACGGAGCTGATTCCGAAAACATGCAGGGCCTGAACGCCGAGCGAAATCACTTCGCGGTCGCTCTCGGGACTTCTCGAACCGAAGAGTTCCACCCCTGCGACATAGGGCTCGCGGGATGCCATCGGATGGAGCGGGCGGGCGTGCAGTACGGAACCCGCGTAACAAAGACGCGTGATGCCGGTGCGGTTCAGGATATGAGCGTCGATACGGGCGATCTGCGGTGTCATATCGGCTCTTACGCCGAGCAGACGGCCGGAAGCCTGATCAACGGTCTTAAATGTTTTGAGATCCAGATCTCCCCCGGTTCCCGTCAGAAGGGAATCAACGTATTCGATCAGGGGAGGACGGATTTGTTCGAATCCGTGAGAAATAACCAGGTTGAGGAAATCCTGCCGTAACTTTTCAATAGCACGGGTCTCTCTGGGGAGGATGTCTGCAATATTCTCAGGCAGCAGCCAAACTGACATTTCAATCCTTTAATTAGCCATCGTATACCAAACTAATACCAACCCTAAGACTACACTGCAGAAAGCACCTTTTTGAATGTTTTCATTAGGAATTCTCAGGAGTGTTTCGATGGCTTCCTTCCATTTCTCAGGACTCACAAATGGAAAAAGCCCCTCAAAGACCAAGAAAAAACCGACGGCACAAAGAAGGGCTTCCATGTAAAAGCTCCGAATGAACGGTAGATAAGCTTTTTATATTTTACTTGCCTGCGGGCTGAGAATTCTTCAGGTAGTTGAAGAATTCACTGCTCGGGTCGACAACCATCATATCCTTCTGTTTATCGAAGGATGTGCGGTATGCGTCAAGAGAGCGATAGAACTTCGCAAATTCGGGATCTTTGCTGAAAGCTTTGGCATAGATCTCGTTGGCGCGGGCATCGCCGGCACCCTTGATACCCTGGGCATCGCGGTAAGCTTCGGCAAGAATCACTTCTCTCTGACGGTCTGCATCGGCCTTAATCTTTTCGGCCTCGGCAGCACCCTTGGATCGTTCTTCGCTGGCAACTCGCTTACGTTCGGCTTCCATACGGCGGAAGACGGATTCGGAAATTTCCGGAGTGAAGTCAACGCGCTTTAAGCGGACGTCGACGATGTCGATACCGAGATCGACAACTCGCTTCTGCAGAGATTCGGAAATTTCTGCCATTGCCTGAGCTCTGTCACGCGAAGTGATGTCGTTGACAGTACGGCGGTTAACGGCCTGGTTGAGCACGTCGCGAAGCAGTGCGGACACACGGTCTTCGGCCGCCTTTTCGCTGCCCTGGAAAGAAACCCAGTAGCGGCGGGGATCGGCGATTCTCCACTTGACGTAGGAGTCGACCATCAGGTTCTTCTTTTCGCTGGTCTGAACGAGGTCGGCTGTCGGTGTGTCGATCGTCAGAATGCGCTTATCGAGATAAACCACATTCTGCAGCGGTGCCGGCAGCTTAAAGTGCAGGCCCGGATTCTTTACGACGTCGCGCAGCTCACCGAGCATGAATACGAGCGCGTATTCACGTTCGTTGACGGTGTAGAGGCAGGTCTTGCCGAAAAGGCCGGCAAGGAATGCAAAGAGAGCAATACTGATAACTTTTTTCATCTCATCGCCCCCTTATCTGATATCCCGGGAGAGGCTGCGGGAATTGGTTCGGACAACGCTGTCTGCGGACTCGGCCTGTACGCTCTGAACGGCGGCAGGTGCCGTGCTCTGAGAAGCGGCACCGATATCGCCGGCGCGGCTCTTCTCGATAAGCTTATCCATCGGCAGATAGAGCAGATTGTTGGAGCTCTTGGTATCGACCATCACCTTGCCGGTGTTTTCGAAGATCTTCTGCATGGTATCGACATACATACGGTCTCGGGTCACCTTGGGAGCAGCCTTGTACTGGTTGTAAACCTGGTTGAAGCGGGAAGCGTCACCCTCG
>CAZNBL010000022.1:0-19432 GCA_964571375.1 uncultured Burkholderiaceae bacterium | reverse complement strand
CTATAAGCCGACGCCTTTGGCTCTGCCTCAGGCTCCCGGAGATCTGGAAGCATTTATCCGCGCGGCGAATCAGGCTCCGATCCTGACGCCCGAGCGCGAGCATGAGCTCGCGGTACGTCTTCGCGACGAAGGCGACGTTGATGCTGCCCGCGAACTGGTTATGTCACATCTGCGTTTGGTCATTTCGATTGCCAGACAGTATCTCGGATACGGTTTGCCGTTCTCAGATCTGATCCAGGAAGGCAATATCGGTCTGATGAAGGCCGTCAAACGCTTTAATCCGGATCACGGAACCCGCCTGGTAACGTTTGCTATGACCTGGATTCGTTCTGAAATTCAGGAGTACGTTATCCGCAATTGGCGTTTGGTGCGTGTTGCGACTACAAAATCTCAACGAAAACTCTTTTTCAACCTCCGTTCGCTTAAAGACGATACGAAAGCTCTGCGACCGAACGATATCGATCGTATTGCCGAGACCCTGGACGTCAAACCGGCGGAAGTGGCCGAAATGGAACGTCGTATGGGCGGCGCGGAGATGACTATCGACGAGCCGTCTTCCGGCGAGGACGAGGCTTTTGCTCCGGAAGACTGGCTGTATTCCGAAGCAGATGAACCGATCCAGAAGATCGAGGATGCACACCGCGAAAGTATTCTTGACGAGGGTTTGAGAAGCGCTATCGAGAAGCTTGATGAGCGCAGCCGACGAATCATTCAGGAACGCTGGCTTTACAATGAAGTGGAAGGAAAGAAGGGCGCTACGCTGGCCGATCTTTCCAAGGAGTTCGGAGTCAGTCAGGAGAGAGTCCGTCAGATCGAAAAGAAGGCTCTGGAACAGCTAAAAGGAATATTGCAGCAGGAAGGTGTTGCCAAGAATGTTTAACGTTGTACTTGTTCATCCCGAAATTCCGCCGAATACCGGCAATATCATCCGACTTTGCGCCAATACAGGATGCCGTCTGATTTTGATCGAGCCGCTCGGTTTCTCGCTTGAAGACAAGCATATGAAGCGCGCCGGCCTCGATTATCACGAGTATGCCGAAGTAAAGATTTATAAGAGCTACGAGCATTTCCTCGAAACTGAAAAGCCTGACGCAGACCGCATGTTTGCGATGACTACGAAGGCAACCCAGCTTGTGCAGGAAGCGGAGTTCCGCCCCGGCGACTGGTTCGTGTTCGGTTCCGAAGGTTCTGGCCTGCCTCAGGAAGTACGCGAGCACTTCGATCCGAAACATTGCGTGCGATTGCCGATGCGCCCGAACAATCGTTCTCTCAATCTTTCGAACGCTGCCGCCGTAACTGTTTTCGAAGCCTGGCGGCAGAACGGATTTGAAGGCGGAATTTAACCGTCGATTGCTTTGATCAGTTCGTCGATGAGTGCTGCGGGTTCTGTGCCGAGATGCATCAGAGCGCGGCACTCCGGAGCGATGAAACCGCATTCTGCAGCGTGGTCGGCGAACTTGAAGAGGCCGTTGTAGAAGCCGTCCACATCAAGGAAACCGACCGGTTTATTGACGGCTCCGATCCAATTGGATGTCAGCATTTCAAATGCTTCTTCAAATGTGCCGATGCCGCCCGGCAACACCACAAAAATATCCGCAAGATCACTCATCATCTGTTTGCGTTCGTGCATATTTTCGACAATGTGAATTTCCGTCAGATTGTCGAGAGGCGTCTCTCTTGTCAGAAGAATTTTCGGTGTAATGCCGATGACTTCACCGCCGGCGGCAAGTGCTGCCTGAGAGGTCAGTCCCATGAGGCCGGAGTTGCCTCCGCCGAAAACCATACGGTAGCCGTTGCGGCCGATATAGGTGCCGAGATTGCGTGCGGCATCTGAAAATTCAGGATTGTTTCCGAAGCGTGAGCCGCAGAAAACACAGACAGAGATCTTTTGGGACATAACTTCTTCTCCAAGAAAATAAACCTCGCATAAATGCGAGGTTTATTGCAGAGCACAGTGCGATTACTGCTGAGTAGCTTCAGCCTGCTGAGCTTCGGCCATAGCCTGCATACGCTGAGCGAAATAAGCTTCGAAGTTGATTTCGGTCAGGTAAACCGGCGGCATACCGGCGCGAACCAGGAGGTCGCTGACGTTGCTGCGCAGGTACGGATAAACAGCGTTCGGGCATGTGATGCCGAGAACCAGCGGAATCTGTTCTTCCGGGAGGTTGCGGAGAAGGAAGATACCGGCCTGCTTGCATTCAACGAGGAAGACTGTGTGTTCTTCTTCATTGACGGTTGTCTTGGCGCAGACTGTTGCGCGGACAACAACTTCCCACAGATCGGGCTGGCTCAGCTTCTTCTGGCTGACATCCATCTGAATGTCGATGCGCGGAGGTTCCTGAACAAGGAAGATTTCCGGAGAGTTGGGCATTTCAAGAGAAGCATCCTTGAGGTAGATGCGCTGAAGTGCGAATTCCGGCTGTGCAGCCTGCTGGCCTTCTTCGTTCTGTGTTTCAGGTGTCTGGTTTTCAGCCATTTTTCATCCTTTCAATAAAAGAATAAACGGAGTGTTTATCCGTGAATTAATGCTTACGCTTCTTCTTGCCGATTTCGAAGTTGGTCAGGGGCAGTTTTGCAGCCTGCCAAGCAACGAGACCGCCTTCGAGTGTATAGACCTCTGCAAAGCCCTTGGAACGGAGCAGCTTGAGTGCTTCCTGAGCGCGGCGGCCTGTCTGGTCGACGAGGAGAATCGGACGGTTTTTGTCGAGGTTGTCGATGCGGTTGATCAGATTGTCGCCGGGGATGTTGACGGCGCTGGCAAGAGTGCCGTGCTTGAATTCATCAGCGTTTCTGACGTCGATAACCAGAGCATTTTTATGGTTGATCAGGATCGTTGCTTCGGCGGGGTTCTTGGCGGCGTTCTTGCTCTTTGTGAGAGACGGGAAAGCCAGCATAACGCCGGAGAGGACGAAACAGACGATTAAAAGAATATTTTCAGTAATAAAATCCATGATGTCTGGCTCTATAAGAGTCTTTCAAAGAATCGAATAATCGATTATAAAGTGGTTAGATCATTTATCTAATCTACAACACGGAAAAACTATGTACAAGATCGTATTAATGAGACACGGTGAAAGCCAGTGGAATCTTGAAAACAGATTCACCGGCTGGGTTGATGTGGATTTGACGGAAAAAGGTCGTGAAGAAGCTGCCCGTGCAGGCGAACTTCTCAAGCAGGAAGGTTTTAAGTTCGACCTCTGCTACACCTCTGTGCTTCGTCGCGCCATCCGCACACTTTGGATCGCTCTGGATAAGCTCGACCAGATGTATCTGCCCGTGATCAACAGCTGGCGCCTCAACGAACGTCATTACGGTGCTCTGCAGGGTCTCAACAAGAAGGAAACTGCTCAGAAGTTCGGTGACGAACAGGTCATGATCTGGCGTCGTTCTTACGACACTCCGCCTCCCGCACTGACTAAGGAAAGCCCGATGTGGCCGGGTATCGATCCGCGCTACACAGGCATGGATCCTGAAACTCTTCCGCTGACAGAATGCCTTAAGGATACTGTTGCCCGCGTTGTTCCGTATTGGGAAAATGAAATTGCACCGCAGATCAAGGCCGGCCGCAGCATCATTATTACCGCACACGGTAACTCTCTCAGATCGCTCGTGAAGTATCTCGACAATATCAGCGATGAAGATATCGTCGGTCTGAACATCCCGACTGCAACTCCGCTGGTCTATGAACTTGATGAAAACCTCAAGCCGATCAAGCACTACTACCTCGGCGACCAGGAAAAGATCAAGGCAGCTGTAGCAGCTGTTGCCGCTCAGGGTAAGTCCAAGTAATTTGCGTACCCTGTTGCTGACTCTGGCGTCGGCGGTATGTATTGCCGGCGCCGGGTTGCTGTCGTGTTATCCGCAGACATCCGCAGCTCAAAACGTTCCTTCAAAAGCTTCCGTACAAAAATCCGAAGCTAAAGGACAGACTCGTACAAAGAAAGCGGAAGTAAAAAAACAACCCTCTCCGAAGTCGTCTGCGACTTCAAATACCTCATCCCGCCAGGCTTCCAAAACAGCCGCAAAGAATAAAACTTCAGGCAGTGCGACCAAACAGTCTTTGGTTGCCAAACAGAAGAGCGCCCGCAGTCGTATTGCCGAATTGGAGAATTCGGTAGAAAAAGCCCGCGAAAGGAAGCAACGCCTGCAGAAAGATTTGCAGCAATCCTCCAAGGATATTGCAGGTGTCAGACAGAATATCCGCGGGATTCAGGTCAAGAAAAACAAAGTTGAGAAACAGCTGAGAAATCAATCAAGGCAGATCGACGCACTTCAAAAGAAGATTCATGAAGAAGAAAAAATCGTCGGTGAAATCAATAAGCAGCGCCTTGAACTGCTCGGTTATTCCGAGACGCCCGACTGGATGCGGGATCCTCAGAAAGAATCTCAGAACAAGACTCTGCTTGATCTTCTCGAACATCAGTCATCCAAGGCTATCGCTAATTTGAACCGGCAGAAAAAGCAGCTCGAAAATGTCGTAGCCGAGTCCAGAAAATCGAGTCGGGAACTTAAGAGTATTGCCGATAAAGAAATCAAAGAGCGCGACCGTCTTCTAAAGGAAAGGAAGAAACGTCAGGCTCTTGCCTATCAGGTTCAGAAAGATCTTGATGCCAAGGCTCTTACGCTGACGCGCTTAAAGCGTGACGAACAGAGACTTACTACGCTCATTACCCGGATTGAAACGCAGGAAAAACGAGCATTGGCAGCAAAGGCCGCCAAATCCAAGCGTTCTGCCGAACGCACGGCGCCTCAAAGCGCGGTTGCTGTACGTACGGTTAAACCGGTGGACGGAAAGATCGTCGCTAAATACGGTCAAAAGCGCGCTGGAAAGAATCTCGGTAACTGGAAGGGGTTGGTCTTCAGCGTGAAGGACGAACGCCCTGTACGTGCAGTACGTGCCGGTAAAGTGGTCTTTGCCGATTACCTGCGCGGATACGGCAATATGGTCATCATCGATCACGGCAAAGGTTATTTCTCGGTTTACGGCAATAACGCCAGCATCGAAAAAGATATCGGGGATGTCGTTGCCGCAGGAGACACTATTTCGAGAGTCGGTTCCAAAGATAGCGACCTGACCGTTTTATACTTTGAACTTCGGTATAAAGGTAAACCAATTGATCCATCCGGCTGGCTCAAATACTGACAGAGCCGCTGAATTCTGAGTTTGTTGAAGATATGCGAAATTCCATTAAAGGCACCCTGCTGGTTTTGTTGGGCATGTTTGCCGGAACCATGATCAGTGCAGGGTTTGCAAACCCTACATCCAAGGGCACGCTCCCTCTTAGCGAGATCAGACAGTTTACGGACGTCTACGGTGCCGTAAAGCAGTTCTATGTCGATCCTGTCGAAGACAAGCGCCTGATGAAGGAAGCAATCTCCGGCATGCTTCAGGGACTTGATCCCCACTCCGCTTTCCTGGATGAGGAATCCTTCAGGGAGCTTCAGGAAGGTACAAGCGGAGAGTTCGGCGGTCTCGGTCTTGAGGTCGGATCCGATCCGGCAGGTGTGAAGGTTATTTCTCCGATCGACGATACTCCGGCAGCCCATGCCGGTATCCGTGCCGGCGATATTATTTTCAAGATCGACGGCAAACTGCTGCGTGACACACCGCTCAACGATGCGGTCAAAATGATGCGCGGCAAGCCGAAGACCAGTATCGAACTTTCCATTATTCGTAAGGGTGCGAGCGAGCCGATTCAGGTCAAAATCGTCCGTGACATCATCAAGGTGAAGTCCGTGAAGTCCAAGCCTCTTGCCGACGGCATGGGCTATGTACGTATTACTCAGTTCCAGGAGAGAACCTCTTCTGATCTTGCCAAGCATCTCAATGCGCTCAATAAGAGCGGTAATCTGAAGAACGGTATCGTGCTCGACTTGAGAAACGATCCGGGCGGCCTGCTCAATGCTGCGGTAGGTGTTTCTGCAGCCTTCCTGCAGCCCGGATCTCAGGTTGTGTCGACCCGCGGTCAGATGGCCGATGCCAAGAAGGAATTCTTAGCAATTCCGCAGGATTACGCAGTTACTCAGGATGACGGGCTGATTGCCAAATTGCCTGAAATCACCAAGGACACTCCGATGGTAGTGCTCGTCAACGGCGCTTCTGCGAGTGCGAGCGAAATCGTTGCTGGTGCTCTTCAGGATCACAAGAGAGCCACGATTATGGGCGGTAAGACCTTCGGTAAAGGGTCCGTACAGACAGTGATTCCTTTGCGCGGAGATGCTGTCAATACAGCTATTAAGCTGACGACGGCCCGCTACTACACTCCGAGCGGCCGTTCCATCCAGGCGGTCGGTATTACGCCGGATATCGAAGTGAAGGATACGGCAGACGGAAACTTCATCGACTTTGATATTCGAGAAGCCGATTTGGCCAATCACCTTGAGCAACCCCTGCCGGTAAAGGCAGATAAGGATGCCAAGGCAGAGGTCGTTCCGGTGAAGAATACTGAAAAGCCGACAGCTGAGACCAAGAATAAGAAGAAGGCTGAGCCGAAGTTTTACAAGTACGGCGAAGCTGACGATTATCAGCTTCAGCAGGCTGTGGCATTCCTGAAAAAACATGCTGCCGAACGCAGCGAGACAGCAGGAGTCAAAACAGATGCCTCCGCGATGATTCGCGAAAAGGTTGAGCCGATCAGATAATTTCGATCGGTTTCGGATAGAACAAACCCCGTCGGCAGTGAAGTGCCGGCGGGGTTTGTTGTTCGGTTTGTCAGGAACCGATTTTGTTTAACGAAGAATCAGGCGTACTTCGGCAAAAACTTCCTCTGTCGGTTTGATCTTGCCGCTTCGGCAGTACAACATCCAGTGGCCGAGCGTTGCGCTTAAGAGTAATCCTGAGCGGATATCGATTTCGTAGTCCGCAGCGATTTCCTTTTGCATGGCAGCGTTTCTCAGAGCCTGTTTCAGACGGCTTCGAAGCTTGTCGAGAAGCGTGCAGATGCGCATCTGAAGTCGTTCGTCTTCGGTTGCCAGAAAGTCGCCTGCAAGCAGAACAACAATGCCCGGCTGGTTCTTCGGCAACATCATGAGAGATGTTGCAATGGCTTCGGCCTGTTCGAGCCCGGATGCTTCGGAGAACTCGATCTGATTGATAAAGCTGAGCAGGGTGCTTTCGGCATTGTCGAGCAATTCTTCGTACATCTCGGACTTGCTCGAGAAGTGTCGGTAGAGCGCAGCTTCGGACAGACCGAGATGGGCGGCAAGAATCTTTGTAGTGATCTTTTTCTGACCTTTCGTCTGCAGCAGTGCGACGATGGCTTTAAGGATCTCAACACGTCTGTCGCCTTTACGGCGCGTTTTTTTAACTTCTTCTGTTGTCATCTTGCGGTAGCTTTGTTCACCCGGAATATCACGGAGCTGTCGGATTGAAAATTTCAGCTCCGGAAATACTCGATTCTAGGAAAAAATGCGCAAAAAAACACGGCGGGGAGATGAAATCTTTCCCGCCGTTGTTGCGAAGCTTTAAGCTCGGGCGCCCAGACACCCCGGAGTATTAGTCTCCGTAGAGCTTCTGCTTGAGTTCGCGGCGCTGCTGAGCTTCCAGGGACAGAGTTGCTGTCGGACGGGCAAGCAGACGCGGAACACCGATCGGTTCGCCGGTTTCTTCGCACCAGCCGTAGTCACCCTTTTCAAGGCGGCGAAGTGCTTCCTGAACCTTCTTCAGAAGCTTGCGTTCGCGGTCGCGGGTTCTGAGCTCGAGAGCGTGCTCTTCTTCAATTGTGGCGCGGTCGGCCGGATCGGGAACGATCGTAGTTTCACGAAGATGTTCTGTTGTCGATTCGGCGTTGTTGCGGAGCTGCTTTTCGCGTTCAGTCAGGAGGTGCTTGAAGAAGGCGATCTGAAGATCGTTCATGTAGTCGTCTTCCGGCATTGCCAGCAGTTCGGCTTCAGTCGGGATCTTTACGCCTTCAAAGATGATGTTTTCATCTTTCTTGTTCTTAACTGTGTCCATGATGAACTTAACAGCTTCCTTAGCATCCTTGGCGCTGATCGGAGCAGCTGTTTCAGGCAGATCGTCCTGAATGAGCGGTGCGATTTCAGCAGCTTCTTCCAATGCTTTGTTTGTAGCGGTTTTGCGTTTTGTCGCCATAATTAAATCTAATTCCCAGAGTTTCGTTGTTATTCGGCCAAACAGGTTTCAAGTCCCTGAATGATTGCATCTTTAGGTAATTTGCGACCGATGAAGACGATTTTGCTTGAGGGACGGTCATCTCCCCAAGGTTTTCCTAAATCAGCACCCATCAACATATGGACGCCCTGGAAAATCATTCTTCTGTCCGTTCCTGTCATGTAGAGAACGCCTTTATAGCGCAGCATGTCAGGACCGTAAACCTGAGTAAGGGACTGCATGTAGCGGTCCAGGCGAGCCGGATCAAACGGCTTGTCTGACTTAAAGACGAAAGCAGCGATTTCATCATCGTAGCTCTTGTGATGATGGTGCTTGTGGTGGCCGTGATCATGGCCGCAGCAGCACTCACCGTCATGGTGGTGATGATCGTGGTGATCATGGCCGCAGCAGCATTCGCCGTCGTGGTGGTGATGGTCGTGATGATCGTGGCCGCAGCAGCATTCACCGTCATGATGATCATGACCGCAGCAACATTCATCCTCATCCTTCTCAGGAGTAAGGAAGTCCGGGTCGATATCGAGCACGGCATCCATGTTGAAGCCGTGAATATCGAGGACCTGTTTAATATCTACGCTGCCCATATTCACTTCGAAGATAGGAGCGCGCGGGTTCATATGGCGCAGGCGGTGAGAGAGTTCTTCAACTTCTTCGCGCTCGACCAAATCAACCTTGGAAAGCAAAATTCTGTCGGCAAAACCGACCTGAGCCTGAGCAGCAGGCTGTTCATTAAGCGTAGTCGGTCCGTTCAAGGCATCAACTACAGTGATGATGCCGTCAACCATAAACATCTGGCTGATCTGCTCGTCCATGAAGAATGTCTGAGCGACCGGACCCGGATCGGCAACACCGGTAGTTTCAATGATGATACGTTCGAAATCAGCTGTACCGTCCTGCTTCTTCTTAACCAGAGTCAGCAGGTTTTCGACTAAGTCACCGCGAATCGTACAGCAGATGCAGCCGTTGCTCATCGTGATGATTTCTTCGTCTTCGCTACGGACGATCAGTTCGTTATCGATGCTTTCCTCACCGAATTCGTTTTCGATCACAGCGATCTTCTCCCCGTGATCTTCGGTCAGGATGCGGTTAAGCAGAGTAGTTTTACCTGCACCGAGGAAACCAGTAATAATGGTTACGGGAATCAGTTTATCCATCGTATTTCCTTGAAATTCATAAGAATTTCGTTAAGTTAGCGTTGATTGCCTGTACTACTTAATGGGGCGAGTTTATACAACAAACAAGTGAAGTCTGCAATAGTTGCAGACTTCTGGGATTGCCCGAAAAAAGCAAGTTCGCCGCCGTTACGGGCGGGCAACTAAATGAAGACCCTTAAGGTACTCCCCTTCGGGGTGAGTCATCATCAGCGGGTGGTCGGAACCGGCACCGAGGCGGCTGACCATCCAGGCATCGACCTTGGAGTCGATGACAGCACCGGCGATAATCTTCTGGAAGAGATCGACGTCGATGGCGCCCGAGCAGGAGAAGGTCAGCAACTGGCCTTCGGGCTGCAGGATCTTCAGACCGTTCAGGTTGATGTCCTTATAAGCGCGGGATGCCTTGTCCACATGGTGATGGCTCGAAGCGAACTTCGGGGGATCCAGGATTACGAGGTCGAATTTCTCGCCGGCGTCGCGCAGACGGCGGAGTTCTTCGAAGACATTGGCTTCACGCCACTTCAGCTGTTCTTCGGTAAAGCCGTTGCGTTCGGCATTTCTCTTTGCCATTGCCAGAGCTTCGGCAGAAGAGTCGATCGAGATGACCTCTGCGGCACCGCCCTTGGCAAGAGCCAGAGAGAAACCGCCCGTGTAGCAGAAGCAGTTGAGTGCGCGCATGCCGCGACCGTGCTTGGCGCGGAATTCTTCAGCCAGGCGGCGGGCAAGAGCACGATTGTCTCTTTGGTCGACGTAGAAGCCGGTCTTATGACCGATGCGAACGTCAACGCCGTACTGAATTTCGTTTTCGACGACTTCGATCTGCTCGGCAGGTTCTTTGCCTTCAAGGACCTCTTTGCGTTCGGGCAGACCTTCTCTGGCGCGTGTTGCAGCATCCGAGCGGTCGTAGACCTGAGTGATGCCGGTCACTTCGACCAGGGCTTCGCCGATAACATCGCGCCAGTATTCGGCACCTGCAGACTGGAACTGTGTGACCAGCTGATCGGCATACTGGTCAACGATCAGACCGGGGAGGCCGTCGGCTTCGCCGAAGATCAGGCGAACGGCATTGGTTCTGCTGTAAAGATTGGAGCGGGAAGCAACGGCAGTCTGAATCTTCTTCTTGAACCAGGCAGCATCGATCTTCTCGTTTTCATCAAAGGACCAGCAGCGTACACGCAGAGTGGATTCCGGGGAGTAGGCAGCCCAGGCAAGGAAACGGCCCTTGCTGTCCTGAACTCGAATGGTCTCTCCGCTTTCGGGTTTGCCGCGCACAGCAGCAACACCGGTGGCATAAACCCAGGGATGACGGCGCAGCAGCGCCTTTTCTTTTCCGGGTTTTAAGGTTAATACGCAAGCCCTGTCAGTCATTTCTTTCTCCATAAGCGGACCGGCGGTCCGCGGAAATATTCTATTAGTGGGTTAATCGGCTCAGCGAAGTTTGAGCTAATTCTGTAGTTTTCTGAATCACATCGCCGTCAGAGTACCGGTCAAAGTGATCGGTGTCGGGGGATGCCAGACAGATAAAACCGAATACATCGCCCTGCGGTCTTTTCAGGGGAACGAGCAGAACGCTTCGTGTCTGCGATTCCTGAACACGGAGCCAGTCGGCAACCATGCTGCCTTCGTTCATGCCGTAATAGGGGGCAGGCATGGCACAGATAGAGGCTTCTGCCTCGGGATCGATGCGTTCGCCGAAATCCAGGAAGGCAAAGTTGGGCATCAGATTCCAGAGGCGGATAGTACCGAGGTCGGTTTCAAAGATATCTTTAAAGTGATCCAAGACGGTGTTCGGCAGGCTGGCGTCGTCTTTAAAGTGAACGAGCTTGCATGCAAAATCGAGCATCTTCTTATGCTCTTTGAGCATGACGCAGGCTGCTTCGTGCTTGGCTTCGGCAACCGTTTCGGTCTTTTCATTCTGATAATCGGCTTCGGAAAACAGATCCAGATCGGCTCCGGCAGATTCTTCCTGTTTTTCAGGAAGGGTCATCAGCTCGAGAATGTCGGGATGCGTCAGAAAAAAGTCGGGATTATTTGAGAGGTAGTCGCAAATAAAGCGTTCGATTTCTTCGCGTTTTACGGTTTCGTTGGTCATCAGATAGAGATCTCGCTTTCAAAAACGGTTTCGGCAGGACCGCTCATCAGAAGCGGCAGGCCTTCGCCTTCCCATTCAAACTTCAGATCTCCGCCGTGATTCTTCAGGAGGGCGCTGTTATCCATCAGCATAAGCTGAACGCTGGTGCAGTAAGCGGCGCTGTTTCCGGTACCGCAGGCGAGCGTTTCGCCGGCACCGCGCTCCCATACACGAACCTTAGCGAGGCGGGGATTGATGATCTGAATAAAGCCTACGTTGACCCGACGAGGAAACGCAGGATGATTTTCGATAAAGCTGCCGAGCTCGGAAACAGGTGCCGACTCGACGTCGTCGACGACGAGTGTGGCATGCGGGTTGCCCATGGAGCAGACGGAGAACCAGTGCAGCTTGCCATTGAATTCGACCGCCCATTGGCGGAATCCGTTGATTTCACGTGTGGCAAGACCGGCCGGGTTAAAGGGCAGTGCGCCCGGTGTGAAAACCGGCGTGCCCATGTCGACCTGAACGGTGCCGTCATCGAGCAGGCAGGGCTCGATAATGCCTTTCATCGTTTCAACGCGGATTCGGGACTTATCGGTAAGACCGTGTTCGCGTACAAATTTGGCAAAGCAACGGGCGCCGTTGCCGCACATTTCAACTTCGCCGCCGTCCTGATTGAAAATGCGGTATTTGAAGTCTGCACCTTCAGTGACAGGCTTCTCTACGAGCAGAACCTGATCGGCACCTACGCCGAAGTGTCTGTCGGCAAGTGCACGGATCTGTGCGGTTGTCAGTTCGATGTGGTTGCTGAAAGCATCGATCACGACGAAGTCGTTCCCGGCACCCTGCATCTTAGTAAAAGGAATTTTCACCGTTGCTCTCCAATGTTCGAAAGGCATTTTAACCAACGCGGCCGTCTCCGAGCGCTTTATTGATTAATAAACGGACGGTTCGCCTTCAGGTCTGGTCTTGAAGCGGCGGTGCGTCCAGAGGTACTGATCCGGGTATTTGAGGATGTACTCTTCGAGTTCGCGGTTCAGTCTGGCCGTATCGGCAACGTAATCGCGCGTCGGGAAATCTTTGAGCGGCTCGGACAGGTGCATGATGTAACCGTCGTCGGTCATCTCGGCAATGCCCCACATTACCTTGCACTTAGTGACTCGTGCCAGGCGGGAAACCATAGGCAGAGTGGCGGCAGGTACTCCGAAGAAGGGGACGAAAACCGAGTTGCGTGCGCCGTGGTCCATGTCGGGAAGATAGTAGAAAGGAGTCTTTTCCTTTAACAGTTCAAGGACTTCTCGCATAGCTGTGCGGGACTTCGGAATAAGAATCGGATCGCTGAAGCGCTTGCGGCCGTGAAGAGCCCATTCGTCCCAGACAGGATTGCTCTGCTTCTGATAAAGAGAAGCACCGTGCATGAATGTGTTGATGGCAATGCCGCCGGCATCGAGACCGACAAAATGCGGAGCTACGACAATGACGCCGTCCTTTGCCGCTTCAATGAGAGTTTCTTTGCCTTCGAAGCGGACCATCTTAAGAACATCTTCTTTTGTGCCTTTCCAAAGGACGCTGTGGTCGACCGCGGCACGCATAAGATTTTTGAAAATCTTTTTTGCTAAATCGACGCGCTCTTTTTCTGTTTTTTCAGGGAAGCAGAGACGAAGGTTGGTCAGGGTGACATGTCGTCTGCTGGCGAGTACATACCAGGCGATAAAGCCGAGAATGTTTGCCAGCTTGGTTCGGGAGGCCTGGCTCCAGCCTGCGGTTCGATTCAAAAGAGAAACGCAGAGGCGGGAAAGTGCCAAATTGGCGGAAGATTTAGCCATAAAAGTTAAGCTGAATGAAAGAATTTATTGTTAAATTGCGGACCTGGCGATAAGGTCATCCCCTTGAATTCAAGAGGACTTTAGGATTATAGTTCGCTTCGGCCGAGTTAAAGGACAACTTGCGGGGCCGTAAAAAACCGCTAAAGCGTCTTGCGACTTATTTCCAAGACGCTGTCTCCTATCTGATCAATGACACATTCTGGAGTACAGCAATGTCAGCAAACGAATACTTATTTACTTCCGAATCCGTTTCGGAAGGCCATCCCGATAAGGTGGCGGACCAGATTTCCGACGCCGTTCTCGACGCAATTCTCGAACAGGATCCGACAGCCCGTGTTGCTGCAGAAACTCTCTGCACCACAGGTACAGTGATGCTTGCCGGCGAAATCACAACTACTGCCAACGTTAACTACACAGAAATCGTACGCAACACTCTGAAGCGTATCGGTTACGACGACAGCAGCTACGGTATCGACCACAAGGGTTGTGCCGTTCTCGTCGCTTACGACAAGCAGTCTCCGGACATCAAGCAGGGCGTGGACAATGCCAGCGACGATCCTCTCGAAAAGGGTGCCGGTGACCAGGGCCTGATGTTCGGTTACGCCTGTGACGAAACCGAAGCTCTTATGCCGGCTCCGATCTACTACGCTCACCGTCTTGTCGAACAGCAGTCTCTGATGCGCCGCAGCGGCGAAATGCCCTATCTGCGTCCGGACGCAAAGAGCCAGGTCACAATGAAGTATGTCGACGGCCGTCCGGTTTCTGTCGATACCGTTGTACTCTCTACTCAGCACACTCCTGAAATGAGCGACGGCGACAAGATGAAGCCTGAGTTCGTCGAAGCAGTGATCGAAAAGATCATCCGTCCGGTATTCCCGCCGGCAATGCTCGAAGGTACACGTTTCCTGATCAACCCGACCGGCCGTTTCGTTGTCGGCGGCCCGCAGGGCGACTGCGGTCTGACAGGCCGTAAGATCATCGTCGATACATACGGCGGCGCATGCCCGCACGGCGGCGGTGCTTTCTCCGGTAAGGATCCGACAAAGGTCGACCGTTCCGCTGCTTACGCCTGCCGTTACGTTGCTAAGAATATCGTTGCTGCCGGCCTTGCCAAGCAGTGCCAGATCCAGGTTTCCTACGCTATCGGTGTTGCCAAGCCCGTGAACGTAACTGTTTACACAGAAGGCACAGGCGTCATCCCGGATGAAAAGATCGAAGAACTGGTACAGGAACACTTCGATCTGCGCCCGAACGGCATCATCGCTATGCTCGACCTTCAGCGTCCGATCTACTCCAAGACTGCTGCTTACGGTCACTTCGGCCGCAACGAACCGGAATTCAGCTGGGAAAAGACCGATAAGGTTGAAGTTCTCAGAAAGGCCGCCGGTCTCGACGCCTGATCAATGACCGATTAACGGTTGAACAAAGAGCTGCCAGAAGGCAGCTCTTTGTTTTTTCGGTATGCCTTTAATAAGAGACAGCTTTTTCCGTAAAATACAGAGATACACCTCTGCAACGGCAGAGGTTCTTTGTTGGAGTACGTATGACGATTCGAGTTTTGACAGGGGTGACCCCGAGCGGAACCCTGCATTTGGGCAACTATGTAGGTTGCATCCGTCCTGCAATTGCAAAGGCATCGGATGCCGGCACTGAAAGCTTTTATTTTCTTTCCGATTACCACGCACTGATTAAGTGTCAGGATGCCGACCGTGTGGAAAGAAGTCGTGTTCAGATTGCCGCAACATGGCTTGCCTGCGGTCTCGACCCGGAAAAGGTTCATTTCTATCGTCAGAGCGATATTCCTGAAATTCCCGAACTCAACTGGATCCTGAACTGCGTCTGTGCCAAGGGTCTGATGAACCGCGCCCACGCCTACAAGGCAAAAGTCGACGTCAACAATGCCAAGGGTGAAGATCCCGATGCAGACGTTACGATGGGTCTGTTCTGCTATCCGATTCTGATGGCTGCCGACATTCTGATGTTCAATGCCAACCTGATTCCGGTCGGTAAGGATCAGATTCAGCACATCGAGATGTGCCGCGATATCGCCAACCGCTTCAATCTGCAGTACGGCAACGGTAAGGAAATCCTGACGCTGCCCGAAGCGCTTGTCGATGAAGAGACCGAACTGTTGCCGGGTCTTGACGGTCGCAAGATGAGCAAGAGCTACAACAACGTCATTCCGCTCTTCGAAGGCGGCGAAGCTGCACTTCGCGAAGCTGTGATGAAGATTGTTACCGACTCCAAACTCCCCGGTGAACCGAAGGATCCGGATTCCACATCGCTTACCGTTATTTATGACGTATTCGCATCTGCCGAAGAACGTGCCGAATTCCGCCGCAAGCTGCGCGAAGGTATGGGCTGGGGCGAAGCCAAGGAAATCGTTTTCCGTCAGATCAACGCAGAAATCGGTCCGAAGCGCGATGTATACAACGACCTGATGGCTCACCCGGAAAAGGTTGAGGAAATTCTTCAGAAGGGTGCCGAACGCATCCGTCCGATCGCCCGAGCACTTCTGGACGAAGTCCGTCACGCCGTCGGTCTGCGCACATTCAAGCCGATTGAAGCAGCTGAAACCAAGAAGAAGGTTAAGAAGGCTGCCAAGCCGCAGATCAAGCAGTACCGTGAAGACGGCCGTTTCTTCTTCAAGCTTGTCGATGCCAAGGGTAACCTGCTTGTCACCGGCGGCGGCTTAGAGTCCGGCAAGGATGTCGGTATGCTCATCGGCCGCTTCAAGCGCGAAGGTCTTGCAGCTCTGGACGGCACCTCCTACGAACTGGCAGAAAATGTCAGCGTGGAGGAAGTCTCTGCAGCTGTAACCCTGATGAACGAAGAGTAATCAGAAGAAAATATCCCGATCCGTCACAATCCAGTCCATTTTGCGATCGAAGGATTCCGGGCGGATCGATTCAACACGGCAGGCATCGTAACAGATGCCTGCAGTTTTTATATGCGGGTGAGATGCGACATAACGGTCGTACCATCCGCCGCCGTAGCCGAGACGGAAGTTGCTGAAGTCGCATCCGACGCAGGCGACTAACAGCAATTCGGGTTCGATTCTAGCCGTTCCCTGCGGTTCCGGAATGCGGGCGTATCCTTTTGCCATCGGAGTCTCGGGCGTCCATTCGTGGAAATACATGACATTGTCGGTAATGACCGGCATCGATGCGGTGCGTCCCGGATGCCCGGCAAGCCAGTTGCTCACCACACCGCGAAGATCGATCTCACCTCTGATCGGATAGTAGAAGCCGACGGAGGAAAAATTTTGTTCGGCAAGCCAATCGGAGAGACGTCGGCAGAGCGTTTCGGCTGCGCTCGGATTGCCGGCTGCTTCTGTTCTTTTGGCCAAAAGAGAAACTCTGAGATCGGATTTAAAATTATTCTGCATGCTTTCTTAAATACGTTGAGCCGTCGGATGAATCTGCCTATCTTATCGCGGCCGACGGATTAACCGAAACCGAAATTTTATGAAGACATATATTGTTGGCGGCTGGGTCAGAGATACTGAACTCAAGCGCTCGGGCTACCCCGTTGATCCCAAAGACAAAGACTGGGTTGTGGTCGGAGCCACTCCCGAAGAGATGATCAAGGCCGGATACCTTCCGGTCGGTAAGGATTTTCCGGTCTTTCTGCATCCCGAAACTCACGAAGAGTATGCCCTGGCACGCCAGGAGAGAAAGAACGGCGTCGGCTATCACGGTTTTGTGTTCTATACGGATCCGAGCATCACGCTTGAAGAAGATTTGGTGCGGCGAGATCTGACAATCAACGCAATGGCTGTGGACGACGACGGAAAAATCACCGACCCGTTCGGCGGTATGAAGGATCTGAAGGACGGGGTTTTGCGTCATGTCGGCAGTGCTTTTACCGAAGATCCGGTGAGATTGCTTCGTTTGGCACGTTTTGCCGCCCGTTTCCCGAAGTTTACGGTAGCCCCCGAAACAGCTGAGCTCTTGAAACATATGGTCGAGAGCGGTGAAACCGATCACTTGGTTGCAGAGCGTGTATTCCAGGAAATGGAGGGTGCGTTGAGCGAAAAAGCTCCGTCCCGATTCTTCGAAGTACTTTCCGAGTGCGGTTATCTGCAGCGCTCGTTCCCGGCGTGGAATATTTCAAAGGCGCTTATTGCATCCCTGGATCGCCTGGTTGCCGAACCGGCACCTCTGATGCGCTTCGCACTGAGTCTGTCGGCTACGGATGAAAAGGAACAGGAAGCTCTGATGAAGAGTGTCAGAGCTCCTTCGGTGTACGTTGATTTGGCGCGTATGACCGCACGTTTTGCAGGTACTTTCAGTACCGCTCAGAAGAGTGCGGATGCAATGGCCGATCTGCTCGGCAAGACAGATGCACTTCGAAAACCCGAGCGTTTTATCGAATTGCTTTCACTGGCTTCGTTTACGGATGAGCGTGTAGACGATGCGGTATGGATCTTTGCATTTGAAGCGTTCAGAAGCGTCGATGCCGGCAAAATTGCCGCAGAGCAGAGCGATCCGAAACAGATTCCGGCAGCGATTGCCGCGGCCCGCCGAAATGCGATTGCCGCCATGATGCCTTAAGAGAAATCTGGGTTCAGAGTAATTTCGCGAGAGCCAGAAGGATCAGGCCGATAAGAACCGTACTTGCGATAGGGATCTGGATGTTCTTTCCGAACAGACTGAAGTTGAAGTCGCCGGGAAGTCTGCCGATCCCGAGCTTCTGAAGCCAAGGGATAGCAGAAGTTAAAACGATAATTGCAAGAAATATGATGATAAGCCAGCGCATGCCGGGTATTTTGGCATACATTGATTAAGCAAGGAGCGTCTGTGAGTAAATTCAGAGATCTGGAAGAATCCGGAGATTTCAGAAAGTATTTTTTACGAGATTACGCAATTTCGATCCCTATCGGGGTATACGATTTCGAGAAAAATCGGTCACAATCCGTGACCATCAATATCGAGGTTCTGATTCCGCTCTCCAAGACATCTTCGTCTCGGGATGATATTGCCGATGTCTATAACTACGAATCGCTGGTCAATGCGGTGACTGCTGTTATTGCGGGCGGTCATGTCGATTTGCAGGAGACACTGATCGACGGCGTTATGGAAGAAGTGATGAAGGATCCTCGGGTGGCGGCTGCCCACGTCTGCAGCGAAAAAAACGATGCCTATGCGGATGCCCGCGGCATCGGTGTAGAGATTTGGAGATACCGTAATGGAACCTAATGCAGCCCGTGATCGCGGAGAACACGTACGTCTGTCCTTTGAAAACCGAAAGCTCGAAAAGCGACTGGTCCGTCGTTGTGCCGAGGCTATTACCGACTTCAATATGATCCAGAACGGTGACAAGGTAATGGTCTGCGTCTCCGGCGGCAAGGACAGTTATGCGCTGCTTGACGCTCTGGTTCGTCTGCAGGGCAGAGCACCGATCGATTTTGAGATTCTGGCCGTCTGTCTGAATCAGCATCTTCCCGGCTTCCCGCTTGATGTGATGATCAATCACTTCGAAAAACTCGGCGTGCCGTACCACATTGAAGATCAGGATACGTTCAAGATTGTTCAGTCCAAGTATCCCGATCCCCGCAGTTACTGTTCGCTCTGTTCGAGATTAAGACGCGGCATTCTTTATCGTGTGGCCCGCGAACAGAAGTGTACGAAGATTGCGCTCGGCCATCATCTCGACGATGCGGTCAGCACTCTGATGCTTAATATGTTCTACGGCGGCCGTATCAAGTCGATGCCTCCGAAGTTGCTGAGCGATGCGAAGGAACACATCATCATCCGACCGCTGATTTATATGCGCGAAAAGGAACTCATTCGCTGGAACAAGGCGATGGGCCACGTCATTGTGCCGAAGCTCTGCGGTGCGGACGACCTTTGCCGCCGTGAAATGAAGGACATCATTGCCCGCATGGACCGTGAAACACCGGGACGCGTGGAAAATATTTTCCGCAGCCTTTCCCGCGTCGCTCCGTCTCAGCTGCTCGACGGCGATTGTTTCGACTTTGCGGGGCTTGAATCGCAGAGAAAGCCGTACATCCCTATCGTTGAAGTTGATTCAACCGAAGATTCGAATGGCAACGAAGAAATTTGACGGATTTTTTTTGTAGACTCCTGATATCGAAAGATTCATAACAAGGAAAAAGGTACAGAAATGAGAGCTCGATCCATGAAAGTTATCGACATGGCTGTGCATCCTGTGGCTACGATTGCCAGCGGCACACCTATCGATTGCTGCGCAAAGAAGATGCGTCATGATCACGTCGGCAGCCTGGTAG
>CAZNBL010000021.1:7699-20065 GCA_964571375.1 uncultured Burkholderiaceae bacterium | reverse complement strand
GATTGTCTTCGTAAAGTTTCTTAAATCTGTCGGCTGCGGGGAAGCCCACCGGATCGCTCGAACGGATGGCGAGCTGCATATCGGTGTCGACCACGCCCGGAGCAACGGCGCAGAGTTTTGCACCGTTGACCTTGCGGCTTTCATCCAGAGCGATCGTTTCGGTTACGCGGTCAAGCGCTGCCTTGGTGGAGCAGTACATGGACCAGCCCGGAACAGCCTTGCGGCCGGCACCCGACGAGATGTTCATGATGCGCTTTTCTGCGGACCACTCTTCGGTTTCGCGCAGGAAAGCCTGCATCAGAAGAAGCGGAGCTTCGAAGTTGACGCGGATGCAGTCGGCGGCACCCTGAGCGGTGCCGTCTTCGATAAAACCGACCTGGCCGAGAGTACCGGCATTGTTGATGAGCACGATACGGTCGAACTTCTTGGAGTTCTCGTTCTGGCTCAGCCACCACTGCAGGAGCGAAATACCGGAGTTCAGGTCGATGAGATTGACCGAGAATTGGATGAATTCGCAACCCTTAGCCTTAGCTTCTTCAACAAGTGCGGCAGACGGCTTTCTTTCCATGGTTACGACCGTGTCGCCCTCGCGCAGAAGCGCGCGGGCAAGCTCAAGGCCGAGACCGCGGGAAGCGCCTGTAATGAAAGTCATCGTGCGCATGGGCATCAGACTCCCTGCTTGAGGCTGGCTTCGATGAACTGTTCGATGTCGCCGTCGAGCACTGCTGTGGTGTTGCCGGTTTCTACGTTGGTACGCAGATCCTTGACGCGGGACTGGTCGAGCACGTAGGAGCGGATCTGGTGACCCCAGGAAATATCGCTCTTGCTGTCTTCGAGTTCCTGCTGAGCAGCCTGGCGCTTGCGAAGTTCAAGTTCATAGAGCTTGGACTTGAGCACTGCCATCGCATCGGCCTTGTTCTGGTGCTGGCTTCGGCCGTTCTGGCAGACCGCGACCGTGCCGGTCGGGATGTGCGTAATACGAACAGCGGAGTCTGTCTTCTGAATGTGCTGACCGCCGGCACCGGATGCGCGGAACGTATCGATGCGAAGGTCTGCCGGGTTGATCTCGATTTCGAAGGAATCGTCGACTTCCGGATAGACGAAAACAGAGACGAAGGAAGTGTGGCGTCGTGCGTTGGAGTCAAACGGACTCTTACGGACCAGGCGGTGAATACCGGTTTCGGTTCTGAGCCAGCCGTAAGCAAAGTCACCTGTCATCTTAATGGTACAGCCCTTGATACCTGCGACATCACCTTCGGTTTCTTCGATGAGTTCGGGGCTGAAACCCTGACGTTCGCCGAACTTCAGGTACATGCGTTCAAGCATGCTTGCCCAGTCCTGGGCTTCGGTACCGCCGGCACCGGCCTGAATTTCGAGGAAGCAGTTGTTCTGGTCGTGAGGCTGATCGAACATTCTCTTGAATTCGAGATGTTCGACTTCTTTTCTCATCTCGCCGACATCGCCTTCAATGGAAATGAGCGTGTCTTCGTCGCCTTCTTCCTTGGACATTTCAAAGAGTTCAAGGGAATCCTTCAGACCTGCTTCCAGGTTGCGGATGTTAAGGACAACGTCTTCGAGACGTTTCTTTTCTTTGGAGATTTCCTGAGCGCGGTCCGGATTGTTCCAGAGGTCGGGATCTTCAATTTCGCGGTTTACTTCTTCCAGGCGTCTTTCTTTTTCATCGTAGTCAAAGATACCCCCGAAGCTCGTGGAGACGAGCAAGGAGATCTTCGGCGCCGGTAGCAATTAGGTTCAGTCGTTCGACATCCATCAGCAAAACACTCTTTATGGTTGTTTAAAAATAGAAAATTATAAGGCTTCCGATTGATTTTGTTGAGAAATCAGTCGCCTTAAGATGCAAAATCGTCGGCGGTATCTTCCGCCGCCTCGATCATCAGCTGGATTGTGCGTCGTCCGGCCCATTCATTGACCGAGAGACGGTAGGCCAGCGTGACCTTTTCCGGCAGCGGATCCTTGTGTCGGAACCAGATGCCGTTTAATTCGATACCGTCGGTTTCAAGCTTTAAGCGAAGGTGTTCGCCCTTGAGCAGGTCCTGCTTGATCACGCGGAATTGATTCATGAAAATCGGTTCGGGGAAGCCGCTTCCCCAGACATGCTGCTGAATGCTCTGCGCAAGCTGCAGCGTGAAGTCGCTCGCAAAGAGTTCGCCGTCGGTCATCAGAGTGCGGTTGAAGGCATCTGTCGGTGCTACTTTCTGAATGACGGCTTCAAAGGCTTCTTTGAATTTCTCAAAGTTTTCTTTTTTGATCGTAAGACCGGCGGCCTGAGCGTGACCGCCGAATCTCTCGATCAGTCCCGGATTCGTTTTGTCGACGATATCGAGTGCGTCGCGAAGATGCACGCCCTGAATGGAGCGTCCGGAACCCTTTAACTCACCGTTGTCGCCGTACTCCTGATTGGAGGCAAAGCAAATAGTCGGACGGTAGCTCTTTTCTTTGATGCGCGATGCAATCAGTCCGACGATGCCGGAGTGCCAGTTGTTGCGGTAAAGGCAGATCGAGCGGCTGTCGTCCAATTCGACGGTGCCCATCTGGGCAAGAGCTTCTTCAAGACCGCTTTTTTCCTTTTCCTTTCGCTGATCGTTGAGCGTATTGAGTTCGTCGGCAAAACGAAGAGCGGCCGCCGGATTCACCGAGGTCAGGCATTCGATGCCGCAACGGATGTCGGAGAGACGGCCTGCGGCGTTGATGCGCGGCGCCAGAGCGAAACCGAGGTCGGTGGCCGTAAGGCTGCAGGCATTGCGCTTACTGATGTTGAGCAGTGCTGCAACGCCCGGGTGCATGTATCCCGAGCGGATTCTCTCAAGTCCTTTGGAAACCAGGATGCGGTTGTTTTTATCGAGCGGGACGACGTCGGCAACTGTGCCGAGTGCGACGAGATCGATAAGAGCGAGCAGGTTGGGCTGAGTTTTGACGTCGAAGATGCCTCTGTTGCGCATTTCGGCACGAGTAGCCAAAAGGACGTAGAACATGACGCCGACGCCGGCCAGGAATTTGCTCGGGAAGCTGTCGCCCGGCTGATTCGGATTGACGATACAGTCGGCTTCCGGGAGAGTGTCTGCCGCCAGATGGTGGTCGGTGACGAGTGTGCGGATGCCGAGTTCGCGGGCCCGCTTGATCGCTGTGTGCGCCGAAATACCGTTGTCGACGGTAATGATGAGCCGGCAGCCCGAGGCATGAGCCTTTTCGACCAGAGCGGGCGAAATGCCGTAACCGTCTTTTTCACGGTCCGGAATGATGTAGTTCACGTTTTTCGCACCGAGGCGCTTTAAGCCGAGGAGCGCAACCGAAGTGGCTGTAGCTCCGTCGCAGTCGTAGTCGCCGACGATCGTAATCGCCTCGCCCGAGACAATTGCATCGGCAAGTATGGCGGCAGCTTTACCGCAGTTTTTAAGTTCTGCGGGAGCAAGCAGTGCATTGAGCTGCAGATCGGTATCCTGCACGCACGTGATGCCGCGGGAGGCAAGTGCGCGTGCAAGCGGTTCTTCAAAACCCTGATTGACCAAAGAGCGGACAACCGTCGGATTAAAGCGTCGGATGGAAAATTGAGTCATGGCAGCTCTTACGGATTCGGACAAAGCCAGGCGTCGATGAAGTCGTTCTTCTTTTTCCAGAAAGCAATCGAGGGCATTTTGTCTTTTTTGACGAGCGTGCTGATGCGCTTGCCGTCGGTAGCGACAAAAATGATTTCGTAAGTTTCGGTGGTTTCGAGTTTGCCGACCAAAGAAACGATGCGATCGGAGGCTTCCTGCCAGAGCTTGTTGCGTGTTTCGGCGTCGCGGGCTTCGCCGAGGGCGTCGAACACCACGATACGGTCTCCGGGCGGGCAGTCCGGCCACTTGTCCTGCGGTCCGGTCATCATGTCGATGATGAGCCCGGAGGCATCGGCAATACCGCGGTAGAGCGCATTGGTCGTCTGCAGAGCACGGACCTGCGTGGGCGGAAGGATGCGTTCTTCGTGACCGCCGCCGCTTGTCCAAAGTCCGTCGATCGGTTCCAGGCCCTTGGAGCGTCGGTATTCGTTGACTTCGGAATCGCGGAATGCTTC
Organism: uncultured Burkholderiaceae bacterium; assembly: GCA_964571375.1. Taxonomy (GTDB): domain Bacteria; phylum Pseudomonadota; class Gammaproteobacteria; order Burkholderiales; family Burkholderiaceae_F; genus JAFTYR01. The sequence continues at coordinate 15,996 of CAZNBL010000021.1, read as the reverse complement.
TTCGACTGCCGCTGTCATTTCCTTCATGTTTTCGGCATCTTCGCCTTCGGGTTCGAAGGGGGCTTTGCCCTTCTGAGCCTGCCAGGGGGAACTGATGACATTCCACGGGATGCGGCGTGTGGCAAAAAGACCCTGAGACGTGAGCTGAAAGTCGAGCTTGTAGCGGCGGAGCAGCGGTGTCAGAAGATCTCTGAGCAGACATTCTTCGTCTTCGTCGAGCGCGAGTTCGGCTTCTTCGAGTACGCCGTTACGCTTGATGTAGGGCGCCATGTGCCAGAACTGATGGCTGATCTGATAACCGCCCTGACCCTTCCAGAGGTAGGGGGCGGCGGGCAGCAACGTTCCGCGCGAGGTGATCTTCATCCAGATCCATTGAGCGGCGGCGTATCCGTCGAGTTCTTCATTGGAGAAAATCGAAGCGCAGGAAGGTGCTTCGGCGCCGAGCATCAGATTGCGGAGTGCTTCGGGCACGCACGGAAATGCATCCCGGTCGGATGTGCCCGACGGGATGAGCGAATTGGGGAATAAAAATATACAAGAAGGCATTCGTAGGATTTTACAGGTTGGAGCGAGTCGCTAGAATGGCTTCTGTATCAAAGAAGGGAAAAAAACTGTGAAATTTCCTATTCCGTCGAAAATGCCGTTCGAATGGCTTATCGGCATGCGTTACACGCATGCATCCAAGGCAAGTCGTAAAGACGGTTTCGTCTCGTTTATTTCGGGACTCTCCATGCTTTCGATTGCCGTCGGCGTTATGGCGCTGATCATCGTGCTGTCCGTGATGAACGGCTTCCAAAGAGATGTGAGAGACCGGATGCTTTCCGTGCTTTCTCATATTGAAATTGTCAGTACCGGCGGACCTCGCGTCGATTGGACGACGATTCAAAAGCAGATGGATGCCGATCCCGATGTGACGGGGTCTGCGCTTTATGTGCGCGGTCAGGGTCTTGTGGCAAGCGGCGTCAACGTCAAAGGAGCGATGATCCGCGGTATCGATCCCGCAGAAGAAGGCCGTGTGAGCGATATTGTCCGTGCGATGCGTCCGTCGCTGCTTTCAAACCTTAAGGGCGGCGCCTATCAGATTATTCTCGGCGAAGATCTCGCCAGAAGCCTCGGCGTGCTGCCGGGCGACAAGGTTTCCCTGATGATTCCGCAGGGACAGTACACGCCGGCGGGAACTATTCCGAGAGTGCGGCAGTTTACGGTTGCCGGAGTCTTTAATTCCGGTCACTACGAATTCGACAGTGCCATGTGCTTCGTGCACTTAAAGGATGCTGCGGCTCTTTTCCGCACGGGCGGCCCCAACGGATTGAGACTGAAACTTAAAGATATGCAGAGCGCGCCGGCCAAAGCGATGCTCATGAATGCTCAGATGGACAGCGGCACCTTTGCAATCGACTGGTCGAGACAGAACCGTACTTGGTTCGCGGCCGTACAGGTTGAAAAACGCATGATGTGGATCATCCTGTTCCTGATCGTTTTGGTGGGAGCCTTCGGCCTGGTCTCTTCGTTGGTGATGACTGTCAATTCCAAGAGAAGCGATATTGCGATTTTGCGCACGCTCGGCGCCACTCAGGGCTCGATCATGAAGATCTTCATGATTCAGGGCGCGGTGATCGGTCTGCTCGGCGTGGGTCTCGGCGTATTTTTCGGTTTGCTGATTGCCTGCAATGTCGAGGGTATTGTCGCCTTTATCGAACAGCTCTTCGGTATTCAGTTCCTGCCGAAGGAAATCTATTTTATTTCCGCGATGCCGAGCGATCCGAGGGCGGAAGATATTGTTCCGATCGCTCTCTTCTCTTTGCTGCTGTCTTTGCTGGCAACGGTTTATCCGAGCTGGAGAGCATCCAAGATTCAGCCTGCGGAGGCACTGCGCTATGAGTAATACCGTTCAAACCCCGGTGCTTTCTGCACGTAATCTTTGCAAAGCCTACAGCGACAACGGACGCGAACTTCAGATTCTGCGCAATGTGTCTCTGGATGTGATGCCGGGAGAGTTCGTTGCGGTTGTCGGTTCTTCCGGTTCCGGCAAGTCCACGCTTCTTCACTGTCTCGGCGGTCTCGATACGATTGATTCGGGTTCGGTCTCGATCGCAGGAGAAGAGGTTTCGGATATGGGTGAGAAGGACAGAACCCGTCTTCGCAATCAGAAGCTCGGTTTTGTTTATCAGTTCCATCATCTGCTACCTGAATTTACGGCGCTCGAAAATGTGTCCATGCCGCTTCGTATCCGACGTGAATCTCCGAAGTCGGCAGAAGAAAAAGCCTCTGAAGTTTTGCTGAGCATGGGCCTGGCCGAACGGGCCTCTCACCTACCGAGCCAGCTTTCGGGCGGAGAGCGTCAGCGTGTGGCGATCGCAAGAGCCGTGGTTTCCTCTCCGGTTTGTCTTCTTGCCGATGAGCCTACGGGCAACCTGGACGACGAGACGGCGCATACCGTGATCGATTATCTGATGGGGCTGGCCCGAAGCAGGGGTGTGGCGGTTGTGATCGTGACGCATGATATGGAAATCGCGTCCCGTTGCGATCGGGTACTTCACCTGAAGGCCGGCTGTATTGCAGACGGAGAAAACTGAGATGCCCGGCATTTGGTTCGATACTCACAACCACTTTTTCGCCTGCGGAACGGATGCGGAACTAGCTGAAGAAATCCGCAGAGCCGGGAAGGCGGGGGTTCGCCAAATGCTCATTTGTGCGGGCGGCGTTGAAAACTTTGAAGCAACGATACGAACGGCAGAGCGTTTTTCTGCGGGCTATGCGCTCGGGTTGCATCCGCTCTTTATCTCCGGGCGCTGGCAGGAAGATCTTGCTGCGCTCGAGAAGAAACTTATCGAACGTATCGATGATCCGTATCTTTGTGCCGTCGGAGAATGCGGTCTGGACGGCAGCGAAGATTGCAAGGCTCCGATGGAAATACAGGAAGCGGTGTTTTCCGCTCAGTTAAAACTTGCCAGAAGACTGGATCTTCCTGTGTCGGTGCATGCCAGAGGTGCAGTCGATACCGTGACCAAGTGGTTGCGCAGAATTCCGGTCAAAGGATGCGTTCATGCATTTAACGGCAGTGCCGCTCAGGCGCAGGCGCTGCTCAAACTCGGAATGAAACTCGGGTACGGCGGCGCAATGACCTATGAGGGCTCGAAGCGTATTCGGAAAATATTTTCCGAACTGTCTGAAGACGCCTGGGTGTTGGAAACCGATGCGCCCGATATGCCGGGTTCTGCGGCACGGGTGCTACATCCGGAAAATCCGGTCAGTACAGCGGCCGATATCGCTGAATACGCCGTTGAGGCGTCGTCTCTTCGGAACAGAGAAATCGAAGAAATTGCCCGCCGGGCTTATCTCAATACAGAAGAGGCATTTCCCCGTCTGACAAGACTGCCCGCTCTCGGCGAAAAACAATCGTAAAGCCTGCGTCTGCCGAATTTGAGCCTTTATACTTGGACTTATCTCCTGCCGTCATGTGCGGGGATCAATATCAAACTTCCGGTGAGGAAAGAAAGTGAAACAAGTATTGGTTGCTTTGGCTGGCCCTGACAGCTCCGGTGTGGTTTACACCGTCACGGAAGAACTGAGCAAAATCAATTGCGGTGTTGTGGACATGAGTCAGACCACACTGCGCAATCAGTTCTCCTCCATCATGATCGTCAACAATTCCGACGAACTTTCCTTTGAGGAAATCCAAAAACACGTGAGCGAAGCGCTCGACAAGCGCGGTCTGTCGATGTCGGTAAGTGTCGGCCCGTATGTTCCGGGTTCCGGCAAGGTTACCGAAGGCGAGCCCTTCGTGGTGACTGTAGACGGCAGCGATTCCGAAGGTATTCTGCTTGCCTTCTCCCGCATCTTCTATGAAAGCCGCAGCAATATCGACAGCTTCCGCATCATCGAAGAAGGTTCTCAGGCCGACGGTGAAAAACCCAAGGTTCTGCTGGTGTATGAAATTACGGTTCCGTTCGATATCGACCGCCGTGCGATGGCCCGCACACTCTCGTCCATCGCCAAGAACCACGGCATGTCCATGAGCATGCAGCACCGTCATATCTTCGAAGCCATCCACCGTGTCGGCATCGCTTAAGAACGAAAGGATTCACTCATGTTAACTGAACGCGAAGTTGTCTCTACCATCGACATGCTCCGAAGCGAACATCTTGATGTTCGCACGGTGACTCTCGGTATCAACCTGTTTGACTGCATCAGCAACGACTTTGATACGTTTGCCCTGAAGGTCAGAGCCAAAATCAACCGTCTTTCCAAGAACCTTGTCGCAACCTGCGACGAAGTAGGCGACCGCTACGGTATTCCGGTCGTCAACAAACGAATTACGATTTCCCCGATCGGTACTGTCTGTGCCGGTTTCAGCCGCGATCAGATGGTCAAGGTTTGCAAACTGCTCGACGAATGTGCCGAAGATGCCGGCGTCGACTTCCTCGGCGGTTTCGGCGCTCTGGTTCAGAAGGGTATTACTCCGGGTGAGCGCAATCTCATCGATGCGCTGCCCGAGGCTCTGGCTGTCACAAACCGCATCTGCTCTTCGATCAACGTCGGCAGCTCCCGCTCCGGTATCAATATGGATGCCGTCAAACTCATGGGCGAACGTATTCTCGACGTAGCCGAAGCCACCAAGGACCGCGACGGTATCGGCTGCGCCAAGCTGGTGGTTTTCTGCAACCTGCCCGAAGACGTTCCGTTCATGGCGGGCGGCTATCTCGGTGTCGGTGAAGCCGATGCCTGCATCAGCGTCGGTGTTTCGGGTCCGGGTGTTGTCAAGAAGGCGATTGACCGCGCTGTCCGCCGCAAGGGCAGCACGCTGACGATTTCCGAAATTGCCGAAATCATCAAGACAACGTCTTATAAGGTGACCCGTGTGGGTGAGCTGATCGGCAGCGAAGTTGCCGGCCGCATGAATCTGCCGTTCGGCGTGGCCGACCTTTCTCTTGCTCCGACTCCCGAAGTCGGTGACTCCGTCGGCGAAATTTTTGAGAGCGTGGGCCTCACCTCGATCGGTGCTCCCGGCTCTACCTGCGTGCTCGCCATGCTCAATGATGCCGTCAAGAAGGGCGGTGTGTTTGCTTCCGACCACGTAGGCGGTCTCTCCGGTGCTTTCATTCCGGTGAGCGAAGACTCTGCGATTGCCGCTGCGGCTTCGAGCGGTCGTCTCACGCTGGAAAAGCTTGAGGCTATGACCTGCGTCTGCTCGGTCGGTCTCGATATGGTTGCGATCCCGGGCGATACGCCTGCAGACGTGATTTCCGCCATCATCGCCGATGAAATGGCGATCGGTATGATCAACAACAAGACAACTGCTGCCCGACTGATTCCGGTGCCGGGCAAGGGTCCGGGCGAGCGCGCCGAATTCGGCGGCCTGCTCGGAGGCGCAGATATTATGGCTGTCCAGCAGGGCAGAGCTGCGGACTTCATCAACCGCGGCGGCAGAATTCCTGCTCCGATCCACAGCTTCAAGAACTGATAAAAGCAGTCGCGTTTACTCTTTTTGACTGAATGCGGGCCGCACCGGAAGTCCGACGAATCTTTACTTAGGTTGTCGGAGTTTTCTGGTGCGGCCTTTTGTATTTTTAAGACATTTAAGCGGGTGAATTTGTATTTACCTGTTATCGTCCCTCCCGCCTTTTATCCGGGGCGTATCAGGTTTTTGTGTATCGTCGGAAACTGCAAATACAGGTGCAGTGTTTGTCGAAAGCGGTTTTTAAAGGGTTTTATGTCAACCGGAATAGAGCTTCTTCCGGTCGTCCCTGATTTTTCTCGGGAAATAAAAACCATTAAACTACCCGCACTGTTTGAGGGAGTGCATACGTAACAGAAGTACTCTCTTTATATGCTTTTTCAAGGATTTAACATGGCCGAAGAGTCATCCGAACTGAACCTGGCTGAAGTACGCCGGCTCATCGAACCCTTCTATGAGGGACAGGTCCTTCATACCGGCGAGTCCGTTATGGCGCACGCCGAAGGCGTCGTTGAAATTCTCCGCGGCATCCGCGATGACAATGATTTGCTTGCCGCCGCTTATCTCTATTGCATCTGGGGTCAGCTTAAGAACCCGAAAGAATGGCTGACATCGCATTTCGGTCCTCAGGTGACCGAGTTGCTTGCCAATCTCAAACAGGTAATGGAAGTAAGCGAAAAGGCACGCTCCCGCAAGGGCGAAGCCCGCATCAGCGAACAGCCCGACGCTATCCGCCGTCTGCTTCTGGCACTCTGCCGCGATCTGCGAGTCGTATTGCTGCGCTTGGCATCGCGTCTTCAGACCCTGCGCTACTTCACGCATGCCCGCGGCGAAGACAGTAAAGAATACGCAATCGAGTACGGTGCCGAAACACTTGCACTTTATGCTCCGCTCGCCAACCGACTCGGTATCTGGCAGATCAAGTGGGAGCTGGAAGATCTGTCGCTTCGCTTTACGAATCCTCAGGCCTACGGTGAAATTGCCGCAGCTCTCGAAGAATCCCGTGAAGAACGTGTGGAATCTATCAATGAAGCCGTGAAGTCGATTCAGAAGCTTTTGCTCGACCACGGTATTCAGGCATCGATTTCCGGCCGGCCCAAGCATATCTATTCCATCTGGAAGAAGATGCAGAGAAAGCATCTGCGCTTCGATCAGCTCTTCGACGTGCGCGCTGTCCGTATCATCGTCGACAGCGTCGAGAAGTGCTACGAAGCACTCTCTCTGATTCAGGAATCTTTCGACGTACTCTCCAAGGAGTACGACGACTATATCGCCAGACCGAAACCCAACGGTTATCAGTCGCTGCATACCGTTGTTGTCGGCTCCAAGGGCAAGCCGCTTGAAGTGCAGATCCGTACCCGCGCCATGCACGATTTCGCCGAACTCGGTGTGGCCGCTCACTGGCGATACAAGGAAGGTACCAAGAGCAAGGCCGGTTCCAATGAAGAGGACCGCGTGGCATGGCTCCGACAGATGCTTGCCTGGAAGTCCGACGTGCAGAAGCCGACTCCGGACAATCTCAAGGACGAGCATGTCTACGTATTGACGCCTCAGGGTAAGGTGCTCGATCTGCCGAGCGGCGGCACACCGATCGACTTTGCCTATCAGCTCCATACCGAACTCGGCCACCGCTGCCGCGGTGCCAAGGTCAACGGCATGATGGTGCCGCTCAACACCAAGCTCGAGAGCGGTCAGACCGTTGAAATTATTGCTGCAAAGACCGGTGCTCCGAGCCGCGACTGGCTTAATCCCTCTCTCGGTTTTACGGCATCTCCGCGCTCGAGAACCAAGGTACGTCAGTGGTTCAATGCCCAGGAAACGGCGGAAACGATCGTTGCGGGCCGTGAACGCATTGACAAGGATCTTGCCCGACTCGGCAAGACCGCCGTCAAGCTCGAAGATCTCGCCAAGAAACTCGGATACGCCAATGTCGACGAGCTCTGTCTTGCCGCAGGTAAGGAAGAACTCAATCAGAGAGCTATTGAGAATGCGCTTGCCGAAAAAACAGACGTCAAGCCCGAAGAAGAGCCGATTCTGTCTGTTCAGAAGAAGCAGCACTCTCACGACAAGGGCAATGTGCTCGTTGTGGGTGTCGATTCTCTGCTCACTCAGCTTGCCAAGTGCTGTCATCCGGTTCCGCCCGACGAAATCGTCGGTTTCGTAACCCGCGGCCGCGGCATTACCGTGCATCGTGCGGACTGCCCGAATGTGCGCGCGATGAGCGAAGAAGATCACCAGAGATTGATCGATGTTTCCTGGACGGACGATTCCGATGCCGTTTTCCCGGCAGAAATCTCTCTGATCACCCGCGACCGTATCGGCCTGCTCAAGGATATTTCCGAAGTCTTCTCCAAGCAGAAGCAGAATGTTCTGAATATGTCGATGAACCGCGGCAAAGAAGGCGTTCATGTCACGTTCTCGATCGAAATCCGCTCGATCGATGATCTGAATCAGACGCTCAAGATGCTCTGCGCATTGAACGGCGTGATTAACGCAAGACGTAAATAAAGGGTATTTCTTTAGGAATAACCCGTAGAGATGTGAAAAATGACTTGCGCGATTAAAAAATCGCCTGTATAGTTCGCATCTCTTTCAGGCACATAGCTCAGTTGGTTAGAGCATCACCTTGACATGGTGGGGGTCGTTGGTTCGAATCCAATTGTGCCTACCAGAATTCCGACCCGATAGGTCAGCGACCTGTCGGGTTCATCGATTCTGATGCAGAAAGAAAAACTTTGATTCCGACTTGCGGGGTTTTGAAAACCTCTGTATAGTTCGAGTCTCTTCAGGCACATAGCTCAGTTGGTTAGAGCATCACCTTGACATGGTGGGGGTCGTT
>CAZNBL010000021.1:0-7599 GCA_964571375.1 uncultured Burkholderiaceae bacterium | reverse complement strand
GGTTCGAATCCAATTGTGCCTACCAGAATTCCAGCCCGACAGATTTAACGATCTGCCGGGCTTTTTCGCATCTGCGCAGTTCACGCACAAAAATCTAACGGCTATACTTAAAAAATTGCCTAGAAAGGCTTAATATTCCGCAATGCCGTTGTTATATGGTTTTTAACGCGGCGGTTTTTACTAGAAATTATTAATCGGAGTTATTTGATGATCGCAGTAACACTCCCAGATGGATCTAAGCGCGAATTCGACGCACCCGTCACGGTTGCCGGTGTCGCCGCTTCTATCGGTGCTGGTTTGGCCAAGGCTGCTTTGGCCGGTAAAGTCAACGGAAATCTTGTAGATACAACATTTACCATTACCGAGGACTCTACGCTGTCGATCATCACCGACAAGGATCCCGAAGGCCTCGAAATCATCCGTCATTCCACATCCCACCTGATGGCTCACGCCGTCAAGGAACTGTGGCCGGATTCTCAGGTTACTATCGGACCGGTTGTCGAAAACGGTTTCTACTACGACTTCTCCACCAAGCATCCGTTCACACAGGAAGATCTTTCTGTGATCGAAAAGAAGATGGCTGAAATCGCCAAGCGCGATCTGCCCATCGTTCGCGAAGAATGGACTCGCGCTCAGGCTGTTGAATTCTTCAAGGGCATCGGCGAAAACTACAAGGCCGAAATCATCGAATCCATCCCGGGCGACGAAGTTCTCTCCGTCTACCGTCAGGGTGAATATGTCGACCTTTGCCGCGGTCCTCACGTACCGAGCACAGGCAAGCTCAAGGTCCACAAGCTCATGAAGATTGCCGGCGCTTACTGGAGAGGCGACTGCAAGAACGAAATGCTTCAGCGTATTTACGGTACAGCATGGGCTAAGAAGGATGAGCTCGCCGCATACCTCCATATGCTTGAAGAAGCTGAAAAGCGCGACCACCGCAAGCTCGGTAAGGAACTCGATCTCTTCCACTTCCAGGAAGAAGCTCCGGGCCTCATCTTCTGGCACTCCAAGGGCTGGGCTCTTTGGCAGCAGGTTGAAAACTACATGCGTCAGGTCTATCAGGACAACGGCTACATGGAAGTTAAGGCTCCGCAGCTGCTTGACCGCTCCCTCTGGGAAAGATCCGGTCACTGGGCTAAGTACAAGTCCAACATGTTCACAACCGAGTCTGAGAACCGTTACTACGCTCTCAAGCCGATGAACTGCCCGGGCCACATCCAGATTTTCAACAGCGCAGTCCGCTCTTACCGCGACCTGCCTGTCCGCTACGGTGAATTCGGTGCCTGCCACCGCAACGAACCGGCCGGTTCTCTGCACGGCCTGATGCGTGTACGCGGCTTCACTCAGGACGACGGTCACATTTTCTGTACCGAAGATCAGATCCTGCAGGAATGCACCGAATACACCAAGCTCGTTCAGAAGGTTTACGACAACTTCGGTTTCCATGACATCTCCTACAAGGTTGCTACACGTCCGGAAATGCGTATCGGTGACGATGCAACTTGGGATAAGGCCGAACAGGCTCTGATGCAGGCTCTCGACAGCGCCGGCATCAAGTACGAAATCCTTCCGGGCGAAGGCGCTTTCTACGGTCCGAAGATCGAATACCATCTGCGCGACTCTCTCGGCCGCGGCTGGCAGTGCGGTACCATCCAGGTCGACTTCCAGATGCCGGGCCGTCTCGGTGCAGAATTCGTTGCCGAAGACAATTCCCGCAGAACTCCGGTAATGCTGCATCGCGCCATTATCGGCAGTATGGAACGCTTTATCGGTATGCTGATCGAGAACTACGCAGGTCAGATGCCGGTTTGGCTGGCACCGGTTCAGGTCGGTGTTGCCAACATTACCGACGACCAGGCTGATTACGCCAAGGAAGTCGTTGCTGCTCTTCGCAAGTCCAGACTTCGTGCAGAAGCCGATTTGCGTAATGGCAAAATTACATATAAGATTCGCGAGCTTAGCCTTCAAAAGCTGCCTTACATTTTGGTGGTTGGCGCTAAAGAAAAAGCTGACGGTACCGTTGCAGTACGCGTACGCGGCGGCAAGGATCTCGGCGTCATGAAGCTGGCCGATTTCATTAAACTGGTTGAAGACGATGTCGCTGCGCGACGTAACGTCGGCCAGGCTGATTAACCAAACGGAGACTTAACATAGCACAGGAACGTACGCACCGGATCAATGGCGAAATCCGCGTGCCTGAAGTACGCCTGACCGGAGTTGACGGTGCCATGATCGGCATCGTCAAGACCTCGCAGGCTTTAGCCATGGCTGAAGAAGCCGATGTGGATTTGGTAGAAATTGCGCCCAATGCGCGCCCGCCTGTCTGCAAGCTTATGGACTACGGCAAGTTCCGCTATCAGGAACAGAAGAAAGCCCAGGAAGCAAAGGCCAAACAGAAAGTTATCCAGGTTAAGGAAGTCAAGTTCCGTCCCCAGACAGACGAAAATGACTACCAGACAAAGCTGCGTGCTTTGATCCGCTTCATCACCGACGGCAACAAGGCCAAGGTAACTCTGCGTTACCGCGGTCGTGAAATGGCCCATCAGGAGTTCGGTACCGATCTTCTGAACCGCGTGAAGGACGATCTGGCAGAAATTGCTCAGGTTGAATCTTTCCCGAAGCTCGAAGGCCGTCAGATGATTATGGTTCTGGCACCGAAGCGCAAAAAATAAATTTACAGAATATCAACAACCTGTTGATATTTTTGATGTATCATTACGCCCTGCTCATTAAATGGGCGAGAAGTGAAATCAGGCTAACAAGTCTTTGTCATTGTGACGAAGCGCCTGCAATCATCTAAAAATAAGGATCTAGGTCAAAATGCCTAAGATGAAAACCAAGAAGGCGGCTGCTAAGCGCTTTAAGGTTCGCTCCGGCGGATCCATCAAGCGTGCCCACGCCACTAAGCGTCATATCCTCACCAAGCGCACAACGAAGAACAAGCGTCAGCTGCGCGGTATGCTCACAGTTTGCGAGGCCGATCGTAAATCCGTCGCCCGCATGTTGCCTTACGCATAATTAGGAGAGAATAAAGATGCCCCGAGTAAAACGTGGTGTAACGGCTCGTGCCCGTCATAAGAAGGTTTTTGCTCTGTCGAAGGGTTTTTCTCTTCGTCGCAATAATGTTTATCGCGTTGCTAAGCAGGCTGTCATGCGTGCCGGCCAGTACGCTTACCGCGACCGTCGTAACAAGAAGCGTGTATTCCGCCGTCTGTGGATTGCTCGTATCAACGCTGGTGCCCGTGCTAACGGCATGAACTACAGCCGTTTCATGAACGGTCTGAAGAAGGCCGGTATCGAACTGGACCGCAAGGTACTGAGCAACATGGCTATCTTCGACAAGGAAGGCTTCACTTCCCTGGTTGAAAAGGCCAAGGCTACTCTTGCCTAATCACAGTTGGTTCTTCATGGGTTAAGTGAAAACTTTTCCCAGATTGGAACATACCTAGCATAGGCCTGGTGGGGTTACCTCTCCAGGCCTTTGTTTTTTAAAGTCTTGAGCTGAATATGGAAGATCTGAATCAAATCATTGAAGCGGCTCGTGCCAGCTTTGCTGAAGCTGCCACTCCCGCTGATCTTGAAAACGAGAAAGCTAAGTATCTCGGCAAGAGCGGTGCCATCACTGCCCTGCTGAAGAACATGGCCAAGCTTTCCCACGAAGAAAAGCGCGCTTTCGGTGCGCAGGTCAACAGCGCTAAGCGTGCCGTGGAAGAAATGCTCGAAGAGCGCCGCGAAGCTTTTGCCCGCGAAAAGATGGAAAAGCGTCTTGCCAGCGAAGCTATCGACGTGACTCTTGCCGGCCGTACATGCGGCTTCGGCGGTCTGCATCCGGTTATCCGCACATGGATCCGTATCGAAGAGATCTTCCGTACCATCGGTTTTGATGTGGCCGACGGTCCCGAAATCGAAAACGACTGGTTCTCCTTTACAGCTCTGAACAATCCCCCGAACCATCCCGCACGCAGTATGCAGGATACGTTCTACGTGGATATGAAGGATGAAACCGGCAAACTCCTGCCGCTTCGTCCGCATACATCCCCGATGCAGGTGCGTTATGCCCGTCAGCATACGCCCCCGATCAAGGTTATCGCTCCGGGCCGCACATACCGTGTGGACTCCGACGCAACCCACTCTCCCATGTTCCATCAGGTCGAAGGCCTCTGGATTGCCAAGGACATCAGCTTTGCCGATTTGAAGGGCGTTTACGTAGACTTCCTGCGCCGCTTCTTCGAAACCGAAGACCTGATCGTCCGCTTCCGTCCGAGCTACTTCCCGTTCACTGAACCGAGCGCCGAAGTCGACATGATGTTCACCAGCGGCCCGAGAAAGGGCAAGTGGCTGGAAATTTCCGGCTCCGGTGAAGTGCACCCGAACGTAGTCCGTAACTTCGGTCTCGACCCCGAAGAGTACATCGGCTTTGCTTTCGGTTCCGGTCTGGAACGTCTGACAATGCTCCGCTACGGTATCGACGATCTCCGCCTCTTCTTCGAAGGCGATCTGCGCTTCCTCAAGCAGTTCAACTGATATATACGGAAAAGGATAGAAAATGCTGTTTTCAGAAGAGTGGCTCCGCCATTACATCAACCCGGCTTTATCCAGTGAAGAACTGTGCGAGACCCTCACAATGGGCGGTCTCGAAGTCGAAGGTGCCGAACCGATTGCTCCGGCCTTCACTGGCATTGTTGTTGCCGAAGTTCTTTCTGTAGCCGACCATCCGAACGCCGACAAGCTTCACGTCTGCTCCGTCAATATCGGCGAAGAAGCTCCGGTTCAGATCGTCTGCGGTGCTCCGAACGTTGCTCAGGGCGTTAAGGTTCCCTGCGCCAAGATCGGTGCTGTTCTCCCGGGCGACTTCAAGATCAAGAAGGCCAAGCTTCGCGGCGTAGAAAGCAACGGTATGCTTTGCTCGTCCCGTGAACTCGGCATCAGCGAAGACCATGCCGGCCTTTGGATTCTTCCGTCCGACGCTCCTGTCGGCGAAGACATCCGCACTTATGCTCACCTCGATGACAAGCGCATCGAAATCAAACTGACACCGAACCGCGGTGACGCTCTGAGCGTTATCGGCGTCGGCCGCGATCTGCGTGCCATGACCGGTGCAGAACTTACTATGCCGGACTTCTCCGCTGTTGCTCCGACATGCGAATGCCGTCACGAAGTCAAGGTTGAAGCTACCGATCTCTGCGGCCGTTTTGCCGGTCGTGTGATTCGTAACCTCAACGCCAAGGCTCCGACTCCGCAGTGGATGAAGGATCGTCTCGAACGTTCCGGTCAGCGCTCGATCTCCGCTCTCGTAGATATTTCCAACTACGTGATGCTTGAAATCGGCCGTCCGTCTCATGTATTCGACCTCGATAAGGTCGAAGGTCCGCTCACAGTCCGCTGGGGCAAGGCCGGTGAAAAGGCCGAACTGCTCAACGGTCAGACTGTCGACGTCGACGAAAAGATCGGTGTGATCGCTGACGATGCTCGCATCGAAGCTCTCGCCGGCATCATGGGCGGCAACCACGCAGCTGTTTCTCTCGATACCACCAACGTATTCGTAGAAGCCGCTTTCTGGTATCCGACTGCCATTCAGGGCCGTGCCCGCCGTCTGAACTTCTCCACCGACGCAGCTCATCGCTTTGAACGCGGCGTGGATTTCGGCAGCAACGTCGAACACCTCGAATACATCACCCGTCTTCTCGTTGAAATCTGCGGTACAGAAGAAACCAAGATCGGTCCGGTCGACGACCAGATCCTGAACCTTCCGGTTCGCGAACCGGTACGTATGCGTGCCGACCGCTGCTGCAAGGTTATCGGTATGCAGATCCCGACAGAAAAGATGGCCGAATGCTTCACTCACCTCGGCTTTGACTTCGAATTCAAGGACGGTTCCTTCTACGTGAAGGCTCCGACATATCGTTTCGATATCGAAATCGAAGAAGATCTGATTGAAGAAGTCGCACGTCTCTACGGTTATCAGAACCTGCCGGAAGTTCCGCCGGTTTCCACTCTTGCCATGATGGAAGAACCCGAAGGCAAGCGTAACCGTCACGACCTCCGTAAGAAGCTCGCTCTTCTCGGTTTCCAGGAACTCGTGAACTTCTCCTTCATTGAAAAGAAGTGGGAAGAAGACTTTGCAGGCAACAGCAATCCGATCGAAGTCCTGAACCCGATCGCCGCTCAGATGAGCGTGATGCGTACTCAGATCATCGCCAACCTGGTCGATATCCTCAAGTACAACCTCAACCGCAAGGCTGACCGTGTCAACGTTTTCGAACTCGGCCGTGTCTTCCTGCGCGACGCTTCCGTCAAGGGTTCCGACAGCGCTGTCGAAGGCATTACTCAGCCGCTTCATATCGCCGCTCTTGCTTACGGTGCCGCAGCTCCCGAACAGTGGGGCGTTGCTCACCGTCAGGTCGATTTCTATGACCTCAAGGGTGTTCTCGAAGCTCTGATCGCTCCGCTTGAAGCTCGTTTCGAAAGAATCAGCCACCCGGCACTTCATCCGGGCCGCTCCGCCAAGGTTATCGTCGGCGGCGAAGAAATCGGCTTCATCGGTGAACTGCATCCGCGTCTCATGAACGAATATGACCTGCCGCATGCACCGGTCGTATTTGAACTCGCTCTGGAACCGCTCCTCGATATCGGTATCCCCGCATATCGTCCGGTTTCCAAGTTCCAGCCGGTCGAACGCGATATTTCCGTGATGGTCGAAGACGCCAAGCCCGTTCAGGAGCTTGTCGACGCAGTCATGAAGTCCCGCAAGACCGACGAACGTCTGTTCTCCCTGGCCGGCTTCCAGCTCTTTGACGTATATCGTCCGAAGGAAGGCAATGATGTAGGCATGAAGAGTTTGGCCTTTACTGTTAAACTCCAGCGCCTTGATCAGGCCGTCAATGATGAAGAAGCAGACAGCGCGATGAATGCTGTTCTTGAAGTACTTGAGTCCTGCGGCGCCACTTTAAGAAAATAAGGAATAAGAATGTTTTTGCCTAAGGTAATGAGCGAGTCCGAACTGGTTGCCGACCTGGTTCCCGAAGGGCAGAGTCTGACTAAAGCTCATATTGCCGAGATCCTCTCCGAGCAGTATGGCTTTACGAAGCGCCAGGCACGTCATCTGGTGGACAGCTTCTTTGACGAACTGCGTTCCAGTCTTGAACGCGGCGAAGCAGTGAAGCTTTCCGGTTTCGGCAGCTTTACGCTCAGAGACAAGCCGCAGCGTCCCGGCCGCAACCCCAAGACAGGGGAAGAAATTGCGATTACGGCTCGCCGCGTCGTGACATTCCATACCAGCCAGAAACTTCGCGAACTCGTGATCGAGAACTTCTCGACCGAAGCAGCTGAAAGAGCGGTATAAGTCACTTTTGAAATACCTTTTGCGCACCGAAAGGTGTGCAAAAGGGCATTAAGCGCACAGTTCTCAAAAAGGCTGTGCGTTTTTTTGCATCCGTAGAAACGGCTGAAAATCGGTGATTTGAGAAAAAATGCTCGATTTACGGCTGTTTGACTTGCACGATTAAAAAAACTCGTGTATATTTCTAATTCTCGTGTCGGGGCGTAGCGCAGCCTGGTAGCGCACTTGCATGGGGTGCAAGGGGTCGGAGGTTCGAGTCC
>CAZNBL010000020.1:0-21604 GCA_964571375.1 uncultured Burkholderiaceae bacterium | reverse complement strand
ATATCGACGAGCAGCCAGTCCGGAGCTTCGTAAGCCTTGCGGTTGCCGAGGAACTTCTTGCAGTCTTCGAACACGACTTCAAGATGATCATCGTCGGCAGGCATGCGGAACCACATACGGGCAGCCATATAAACGTCTTCGGAAATTTCCACGACCTTGGTATTGGCGTCCGGGAAATACTTCCAGCAGAACTTGGCAAAACCGCCGGCACCGAGACCGAGCTGAAGAATTTCCTGCGGATTCGGCTGGAAAAGCATCAGTGTCATCATCCACTGCTGATATTCGAGCGCAAGCTTCCAGGGACGTGCGATCTGCATGCCGCCCTGAATCCATTCACTGCCGAAATGCAGGTAGCGGAAGCCTTCAAGTTCTGAAAAATTTACAAAAGTACGTTTGGTTTTTGCCATAGTGTTCTCCGTTTCGCGGCACAGTATACCGACAAAAGCGGCCGGGCATGAAAAAGCCCGCCGAAGCGGGCCGGAGATCTACTGGTTTTGTGCTTTAGTTCTTAGCGTCGGAACCTTCTACTGTTTTGAGCAGCATGGAGTTCATACGCTGAACAAAGCCTGCCGGATCGGCGAGCTGTTCGCCTTCCATCAACTGAGCCTGTTCGAAGAGCAGTTCGGCCCAGTCGGCAGTGAATGCACCGTTCTGCTGCAGGCGTGCAACCAACGGATTATTCGGATTGAGTTCAAGAATCGGCTTGGTTTCGGGCACAGCCTGACCGGCGGCCTTCATCATGCGGACAAATGCAGGATTGAGAGCATTCGGATCGTTGACGATACAGGCCGGAGAATCGGTCAGTCTGAGTGTCATACGAACATCCTGAATCTTGTCGCCGAGAACCTTCTTGAAGTCGTCGAGCAGCGGCTTGAATTCGGTCTGCAGCTTTTCGCCGTTTTCCTTTTCATCCTTGTCGGCAAGTTCGCCGAGATCAAGGTCGCCCTTGGCAATATTGATGAATTCCTTACCCTCGAATTCATTCATAAACTGCATGAGCCATTCGTCAATCGGGCCGCCCATGAGGAGCACTTCGACATCCTTCTTCTTGAAGAGTTCGAGAAGCGGGCTCTTGGCTGCAATTTCAGCTGTGTCGGCGTTCAGGAAGTAAATACCCTTCTGACCTTCTCTCATGCGGGAAACATAAGATTCGAGCGTTGTGGTGGCGTTGCCTGCGCTTGCGGTCGAAACAAAGCGGAGCAGCTTCTGAATACGTTCGCGGTTGGCGGGATCTTCGCCCACACCTTCCTTGAGGACGTTGCCGAAGAGCGCCCAGAACTTGTCGTACTCGGAAACCTTGTTCTTGGCGAGGTCTTCGAGCATGGCGAGCACGCGCTTGGTGGAACCGTCGCGGATGGTGCGCAGATCGCGGGACTGCTGCAGGATTTCGCGGGAAACGTTAAGCGGCAGGTCTTCGGAATCGATCACACCGCGGACAAAACGCATGTAACGCGGCAAAAGCTCGGAAGCATCGTCCATGATGAAGACGCGCTTGACGTAGAGCTTGACGCCGTGAACGTTTTCACGATCCCAGAGGTCGAACGGAGCTTCGCCCGGGATGTAGAGCAGCTGAATGTATTCGTTGCGGCCTTCGACTCGGTTGTGTGTCCAGCAAAGCGGATCGGCGGAGTCGTGAGCAACGTGGTGATAGAACTCTTTGTACTGTTCTTCGGTGATTTCGCTCTTGGAGCGGGCCCAGAGAGCGGATCCGGCGTTCACGCTTTCCCATTCGCCGGTTTCGACGCTCTTGCCGTCCTTGTACTCGTCCTTGACCATCTGAATCGGAGTCGAGATGTGGTCGGAGTAACGGGTGAGGATGTCCTTGAGCTTGAACTTGTTAAGCAGATCCTTGTCTTCGGACTTGATGTGAAGAATCACGTCGGTACCGAAGTGAGCGCGGTCGGCAGTCTCGACACTGTATTCGCCTTCGCCGTCGCTTTCCCACTTGGTAGCTTCGCCGGCAGCGTCGCCTGCCTTGCGGGTAACGACCGTTACCTTATCGGCAACGATAAAGGAAGAGTAAAAGCCGACGCCGAACTGACCGATCAGCTGAGAATCCTTCTTCTGGTCACCGGTGAGGTGAGCAAAGAATTCACGTGTGCCGCTCTTGGCGATCGTACCGAGATGGTCGATCACTTCGCTGCGGGTCATACCGATACCGTCGTCGCTGATCGTGATGGTCTGTGCTTCTTCGTCAACGGAAACACGGATAGAGGGCTCTGTGCCGGCAAGCACTTCGGGCTTGGAAATAGCCAGGAATCGGAGCTTATCGATAGCGTCCGAAGCATTCGATACTAATTCGCGAAGAAAAATCTCGCGATTGGAATAAAGGGAGTGCACCATCAGGTGGAGCATCTGCTTGACTTCTGTCTGGAAGCCGCGAACTTCTTTTTGCTGTTCACTCATCAAAAATCACCTTTCCCAATAAAAAACTTGGTCGATAGTAAAAGTTATTGGGGCGATCTCGTATTTTTCAACTTTCTTGATGCACAATGAACAAATATCCCGCGATATGGCGGCTCGGGAATTCCCGTGCAGAAGATTTTTCCGCACCGGAAGCGAAGCTCAATCAATAAGCTGCCGAAGTTTTAATTAAAAAAATAAGTAAATATCATGTGTGAATCTACTAAAACACCGCCCCTTTCCAAACGCGCCAGCGGCCCTTCGAGTACTGTTATCCGCGATCTTCTGAAGCTTGCGGCCAAGCCCGAAATTATTTCCTTTGCCGGCGGCCTTCCTTCTCCGAAGAGCTTCCCGGTCGAAGGTATTGAAAAGTGCGCGGTCGAAGTCCTGAGAACTCAGGGTGCTCAGAGTCTTCAGTACAGCGCAACCGAAGGCGAAAAGGCTCTTCGCGAAGCCGTCGCCCAGTACGAAACATCCAAGGGTGTCGAAACCGTTGCTGAAAACGTTCAGATCGTCTCCGGCAGCCAGCAGGCTCTCGAGCTGCTCGGTCTTGCTTTCATCGACGAAGGTTCCACTATCGCAGTAGAAAGCCCGACATACATGGGTGCTCTGCAGGCTTTCAAGATGTACGGTCCGAAGTTCCTTGAAATCCCGACCGATGAAGAAGGTCTGCGTCCCGACCTCATCGACGAAAAATTCCGCGGCATCCGTTTTGCTTACGTCATGCCGACATTCCAGAACCCGACCGGCCTCACCATCAGCGAAGAACGCCGCAAGATGCTTGCCGAAAAGGCCCGTGAATACGACTTCTGGATCATCGAAGACAATCCCTACGGCGATCTCTGGTACGACAAGAAGCCGGCGCTCTCCATGCGCGCTTATGCTCCGGAACGCACACTGACACTCGGCACCTTCTCCAAGATCCTGGCTCCGGGCTTCCGCCTCGGCTACATCACAGGTCCGAAGGCAGCTATCGAACCGATGACCATGCTCAAGCAGTCCGTGGACCTTCACACATCCACGTTCACTCAGCTCACAGCCGCCAAGTATGTCGAAAGCGGTATGCTCGAAGAACATATGCCGGAAGTACGTGATCTCTACCGCACCCAATGCCGTGCTATGCTTGACAGCCTTGAAACATACATGCCGAAGGAAGTCAGCTGGTCCAAGCCCGAAGGCGGTATGTTCATCTGGGTTACAGTACCCGACTATATCGATACAGCCGACCTTATGAAGGATGCTATCGACCGCAAGGTAGCTTATGTTCCGGGCTCCGCTTTCTATGCCAACGAACCCGAACACAACCGTATGCGCCTGTCGTTCGTCACTGTACCGACCGATAAGATTGTCGAAGGCGTCAAGGCTCTTGCCGAAGTTATCGAAAGCAGGATCCGTCGCTGATCAGCTTTAAGCAGTATCAAGCTGGAAGCAGCATGATATCCGTGAGCCCGGGGCCCCTGAAGCTCCGGGCTTTTTTATTTCCCCAAAAAAACTTCGGCATCGATTTTGATTTGGCGTACAATCATTTCCGACATATGTCGGAAACAGAGTGAGTTTATGCCCAGACCCAAACGATGCAGAATCGTCGGACAGACGCCGGAATTCCGGTCCTTCCGTCCCGACGGTATCCCCTGCGAATCCTCGGTCAGCCTCGGAAGAGACGAATTCGAAGCGATCCGCCTGGTCGACTGCCTCGGTTTAAGTCACGAGCAGGCCGCCCAATCGATGGATGTATCGCGCACGACCATGAGTGAAATTGTGGAAAGCGCGAGAAAGAAGATTGCCGACAGCCTCGTCTACGGCAAGCCCCTCATCGTTGACGGCGGAAACGTCAAACTCGACGATGCTGTTTACGACAGGATCAAATTGATTACACCAAAAGGAGAAAACGTCATGCGTATTGCAACGCCTCACGAAAACGGAGAAATCTGTCAGCATTTCGGTCACGCACCGGAATTCAAGTTCTTTGATATTGAAGAAGGCAAGATCGTTCACACTGAAGTCGTTCCGACTGAAGAAGGCGGTCATGACGCTGTTGCAGCTTTCCTGAATGCCAACAACGTTGACGCAGTTGTCTGCGGCAGCATCGGCACAGGTGCTCAGATCGCTCTTGCCGACCTCGGCATCCAGATGTTCGGCGGCGCCTCCGGCAATCCCGATGACATCATCAACGGCATCCTCAACGGCACAATCGTTCCCGAAGACCAGGTCGAATGCGGCTGCGGTTGCGGCGGTCACGATCACGGAGGTTGCGGCTGCGGCGGCCATGACCACCACGGCGGCGGTTGCGGTTGCGGCGGCGGTTGCGGCTGTCACTGATATCCGGTTAAACGCAGTGCCTGACGGCATTGTGCGGATCTAAAAACAAAGGGCTCGCGGTTTTTACCGTGAGCCCTTTCGTTTCAGCGCAATCAATACTTAGGCAAGAATCGATTCGTCTGCATCCTTTTTATCGGAGCGGCTCTGCTTCAAGCCGATGAACTGCCACTTTGCCTGGACGGCATGACCCTTGCGGGCACGCTTGCAGCGGAATTCTTCGATAAGACGCGGTCCGATCGAAAGTTCCTGAATCTTATCGCCTCTGCCCTTGCCGATCACAACGATACCGTTCGGAGTACAGGGGATGACATCCACAACCTTTTCGCCGAGCTGCATGTCGATCAGAAGCACACCCTTGCCGCCGCTTGCACGGGCAGAAACCTCCTTGGTTTCGAAGACCACCATACGGCCGGTTTCCGAGAGAGCGGCAATCCAGCACTGATCGTCGCCGACCGGCTGCATGTTCATCGCTTCGTCACCGGACTCAAGTTCGAAGAAGGTCTTGCCGGCCTTCTGTCGGACAACAAGATTGCCTGCGTTACAGGTAAGACCCATACCGCGGACCGATGTGACCAGAAGCTTCTGATCCTTGGCGCCGGCAAACCAGGCGATCGGACGGTCGCCGTCGGCAAGCTGAACGAAAGCGCTGATATGGGTGCCGTCGCCGCGGGCGCTCGGAAGTTCCGAGACCGGTACCGAGTAAACACGGCCCGAGTTGCTCATCAGTACGAGATGATCGACCGAGCGGCATTCGAACGATGTCAGGTATTCGTCGCCGATCTTAAAGCTCATGCTCTTGGCATCGACACCGTGGCCGGAGCGTGCTCGGACAAAGCCCTTTTCGGAAATCACGACGGTAACGGCTTCGTCCACCACCTTCTTGGCAACGCTTGCGGCCGCAGCTTCTTCGATCAGCGTTCTGCGTTCGTCGCCGTACTTCTGAGCGTCGGAGAGCAGCTCCTGCACAACCTTGGTGTGGAGTCTCTTCGGGCTCGAGAGGATCAGGCGCAGAGACTTGGCTTCCTTTTCCTTCTCATCGAGCTCCTTCTGCAGGCGGATATCTTCAAGGCGGGCCAACTGGCGGAGCTTGATTTCAAGAATATCTTCCACCTGACGGTCGGTAAGCGCGAACTTGGCCTGCAGTTCTTCCTTCGGATCGTCGGATTCGCGGATGATGCGGATCACTTCGTCGATCGAAACGAGAATCAGCTTGCGGCCTTCGAGGATATGGATGCGGTCTTCGAGCGCTTCGAGGCGGTGACGGCTGCGTCTTTCAACCGTATCGATACGGAAGCTAGCCCATTCCTTGAGAATTTCAATGATGCCCTTCTGGCGCGGCTTGCCGTCGCGGCCGATGGAAATCATGTTGAACTTGCAGTTGAACTGCAGGCTTGTCTTCGCAAAGAGCGTATTGACGAATTCCTGACGGTCTACGGTCTTGGAGCGCGGCTCGAACACGAGGCGGACGTCCTTGTCCTTGTCGGACTCGTCACGGGCCTTGTCGAGCACGTTGAGCATCAGAAGCTTTTCCTGGCTCTGTTTGGCGGTAAGCGCCTTCTTGCCCGAAGGCGGCTTCGGATTGGTGAGCGCTTCGATTTCGGCAAGCACCTTCTGAGTGCTGACCTTGTAGGGAAGCTGAGTCACAACGAGCTGCCACTGACCGCGGGCGAGTTCTTCGAAGTGATAAACCGCTCTCATCTGCAGGGAGCCGTAACCGGTGCGGTAAACGTCGATAATATCGCGGCGCGAAGAAATGATCTGAGAGCCGCCCGGAAGGTCCGGACCCGGCATGACTTCAAGCACTTCTTCGAGCGTAGCTTCGGGCTTTTCGATGAGAAGCGCCACGGCGTTGGCAACTTCGCGCATGTTGTGCGAAGGGATTTCTGTAGCCATACCGACCGCAATACCGCTCGAGCCGTTCAAAAGCATGAACGGCATGCGTGCGGGCAGAACCACGGGTTCTTTAAAGGCACTGACCGCGGGCGAGTTCTTCGAAGTGATAAACGCTCTCATCTGCAGGGAGCCGTAACCGGTGCGGTAAACGTCGATAATATCGCGGCGCGAAGAAATGATCTGAGAGCCGCCCGGAAGGTCCGGACCCGGCATGACTTCAAGCACTTCTTCGAGCGTAGCTTCGGGCTTTTCGATGAGAAGCGCCACGGCGTTGGCAACTTCGCGCATGTTGTGCGAAGGGATTTCTGTAGCCATACCGACCGCAATACCGCTCGAGCCGTTCAAAAGCATGAACGGCATGCGTGCGGGCAGAACCACGGGTTCTTTAAAGGCACCGTCGTAGTTCGGGATGAAGTTCACCGTGCCGTCGTCGATTTCGGAGAGCAGCAGTTCGGAGAACTTAGTGAGCTTGGCTTCCGTGTAACGCATCGCGGCGGCGCCGTCACCGTCGCGGCTGCCGAAGTTACCGTGACCGTCGACGAGCGGATAGCGCATCGTAAAGGGCTGAGCCATACGGACCATCGCTTCGTAGGCGGCGGAGTCACCGTGCGGATGGTATTTACCGAGCACATCGCCCACCACGCGGGCACTTTTGACCTGCTTGGCGTCGGGGGTAAGACCCATACGGCGCATCGCGTAAAGAATACGTCTCTGCACGGGCTTCTGACCGTCGCAGAGATCGGGCAGCGCGCGGCCCTTCACGACCGAAATGGCGTACTCGAGATAAGCCTTGCTGGCAAAGTGAGCAAGCGTCAGAGAATCCTGGCTGTCTTCGGTAAAAGACAGAGTTTCTTCAACAATGTCAGTGTGGCTCTTGACCGTCTCTTCACGGGTTTCGGCTGCAACTGCTTCAACGGTTTCTTCTGCGGGTTCCGCAACTTCTTCAACTACGGCTTCGGCTGCAGGGACAGTTTCCTCTGCAACAGCAGGCTCTACAGCAGGCTCTGCAGCAGGTTCGGCAAACAGATCGCCGGTTTCCTCAGTCTGCTGTTCGTCTTCTTTCTGTTCGATCGGATCTTCCATCATGGAGAAAAGATCACCCTGGGACACAGCGCCCTTCTTCTTACTTTTTCCTGTCATCTGTTTCTCCGATTAAATATCCGCTTCAAATTGGTCGCCGTGTCTTTCAATCCATGCACGGCGGGAATCTGCTTCCTTGGTGGCCATCAGAATATTCATGGCCCGGCTTGTCATCTCCGCACCCGGTGTGCCGATCGTGATCGGCATCAGGCGGCGGGTTTCCGGACAAAGCGTGGTTTCCCAAAGCTGCTTGTCGCTCATTTCGCCGAGACCTTTGAATCGGGAGATCTGAAGCGCGCTGTCAGGAACGTTGTCCTTGGCAAGCTTGTCGAGAACGGTCTTAAGTTCGGCGTCGTCAAGACAGTAGATGCGTCGCTCGGGCTTCTTGCCTCTCTTGGGAACGTCCACACGGAAAAGCGGCGGACGGGCCACATAGATATGACCGGCTTCGATCAGCTTCGGGAAGTGACGGTAGAAGAGCGTGAGCAAAAGAACCTGAATGTGAGAGCCGTCCACGTCGGCATCGGCCATGATGCAGATCTTGCCGTATCTGAGACCGGAAAGGTCGGGATTGTCTTCGGGACCGTGCGGATCCACGCCGATCGCAACGGAAATATCATGAATTTCCTTGTTGCCGAAGAGCAGATTGCGGTCGACCTCCCAAGTATTGAGGACCTTGCCTCGAAGCGGGAGAACGGCCTGGAATTCCTTATTGCGGCCGAGCTTGGCGGAACCGCCCGCAGAATCACCTTCCACGAGGAAGAGTTCGTTGCGACTGATATCGTCATCGATACAGTCGGTGAGCTTGCCCGGCAGAACGGCTACGCTCGAGCCCTTCTTCTTTTCAATTTTGACGGATGCTCTCTGACGGATCTGAGCAGAACGGATCGCCATTTCGGCAAGCTTCTTGCCTTCGTCAATGTGGCTGTTGAGCCAGAATTCCATCTGAGGACGCACGAATGCGGAAACCAGACGCAGCGCATCGCGGCTGATGAGCTTTTCCTTGACCTGGCCCTGGAACTGCGGATCGAGCACCTTGGCGCTGAGGATATAGCTTGCACGAGTAAAGACGTCGTCCGTCTGCAGCTTCACGCCCTTGGGCAGAAGGCTGTGCGTATCGATAAAAGTCTTGAGTGCCTGGAAGATACCGTCTCTTAAACCGGATTCATGAGTACCCCCTGTCGGAGTCGGAATCAGGTTGACGTAGCTTTCGCGCTCGGTAGGACCTTCTTCCGTCCAGGTTACCACCCAGCTTGCGCCTTCGCCGGCGTCAAAACTTTCGTCGCCTTCCTCGGCAAAGCCTTCGGCTTCGAATGCAGGGAAAAGCGGCGCAACCGGCAGCTGGCCCATCAGATATTCTTTGAGACCGCCGTCATACTTCCAGACCTGGCGGACTTCTTTCTTCTCATCGATATAAGTAACTTCGCAACCCGGCATCAGCACGGCTTTGCTGCGAAGCAGACGGACGAGCGTATCTTCGGGGATCTTCGGCGAATCGAAATAAACGGCAGACGGCCAGCAGCGGACGCGAGTTCCGGTCTCGCGCTTAAGACGCGGTGTCTTGCCGCTCTTTAAAGGTTCGACAACAAAGCCGTTTTCAAAAGCCATGTTGCTTTCCTGACCGTCTCTCCAGACAGTCACTTCCAAGCGGTCGGAAAGTGCGTTGGTGACAGATACACCCACCCCGTGCAGACCGCCCGAGAACGAATAGGCGCCGCCGTCCTTCTTATTGAATTTACCACCCGCATGCAAACGGGTGAACACGAGTTCCACGACCGGAGTTTTTTCTTCCGGATGCATACCGACCGGAATGCCTCGGCCGTTGTCTTCGACGGTAATCGAGCCGTCCTTACCCATCGTTACCGTAATCTTGGAGCCGAAGCCTGCGAGCACTTCGTCGGAAGCATTGTCGATGACTTCCTGAATGATATGCAGCGGATTATCGGTCAGCGTATACATACCCGGGCGCTGCTTGACGGGCTCGAGCCCCTTGAGCACGCGGATAGAACCTTCTGAGTATTCGCTGGTGGATTTTTCTTTATTCTGAGACATGGAACCGGAATCAAAAAAAGTGTCTGACGGACTATCGAAACCTTCCATTTTAGCGAAGGTTTCGCCTTGAATGCACTTTAAATCTGTGAGGGATTACTACGGAAGTGCATTTATTTCGCGCCGAAAGCAAAGAAAACAAGAATACTCGGAATTAAAAATCATTGCATACGGAGCGGACATTGTTATCCCCCTCTCGATGGCAATACGATGTTTTCGAGCATTCCGTCAGAGCGCAGCGCAGTACTATTATTAATGACGGTGCGTCAAGCTATGTCGGGAGGGAATATGCGTATTACGGTCGTCGTCGACAATCACTGCTCGAAATCGGGTCTTTATGCCGAATGGGGTTACTCGGCTTACCTTGAAACCGATAGCGGCAACCTGCTTTTGGATACCGCCGGTCCCATGAATGTTCTGGAACACAACCTGAAGTTCCTGAAACTTGATACCGCTGCAATCGACGCCGTCATCCTCTCGCACGGACACTACGACCATATCGGCGGTATCGGATCGGTCCTGAAACTCTCGCCCGAAGCCAAAATCTACGCAGGCAGCGGCGTTTACAGCCCGAGAAGAGGAGATGCCGACAAAAAGAGAGAAAACGGCGGCATTCCGGCGCCGCTTCAATCCGAAGTTGCAACCTTTGACGATACATTCGAGGCGCTGCCCGGCGTCATCGCATTCCGCGTCCCCGCAGAAAAGCGTAACTCACGCTTTGTCTGTCAGAAGAATCTCTGGAAAGTCTGCGACGGCAATACGATTGTGGCCGACCCCTTCGAAGACGATGTATCTCTCGTTGTAAAGGGACGCTTCGGCTGGTCGCTTCTGCTCGGCTGCGCCCACGCCGGTCTTCCCAACATTCTTAAATACGCCGAAGAGAAATTCGGTATCGATGAGTGGTACTGCGTGATCGGCGGCACACACCTCTGCTCGGTCAGCAGCGAAGACTACGAAGGCTGGATGCAGGAGCTTTCGGCTCATAAGGTAAAGATGTGGCGCCCTGCTCACTGCACGGGATTTAAAGCCGCAGCCGCCCTTGCGCGTACTTTTGAAGACGTCGATTGGGCCGGTGCCGGTTTTACGGCGGAACTTTGACAAAGGAGGGGCGTCGGTCTCGCAGAGGCCGAGCGGCCTTTGCGCCGAAGAATATTTCAGGCAAAGAAAAATCTCCCAGCCCAGAGGTACTGCTCTCTGCAGCTTGGGAGATAAGCCATTCGAACCTTAGCCCGATGCTAAAAAATTCTTTCTCTACCGCCATGCCGATCGTATCTCTAGGGATAAGATACAACCGTTTGCCGTTGCTCACTCACAACACATGAACTTTTACTGAATTAAGATCCGCACAAAGTGCGTGGTCATGATCTCAATCCAGAACGGCATGAGCAGGTATACGAAAGATACTCACTCAGGGAGATTAAAGGACAAAAACATGAGAGGAAATTGAAAAATTCCTTGAATGTTGAGAATTTATCAAAACCTCTGTCTGTATCCTCAACCGAAAAACTCTCGCTCTTCGGTTGACTTATATTTTCCGTTTAACTGAATTGACCTGCAACAACTTTCGTTTTTACAATAACATATATTCAGTTTTTCTTAAACAAAGAAGGCTCTGACTCGTTCTCAACGTCCCGGCAACCCGCCTGTTCAACCCCCGATAACGTACACGGGGAAAACTTTATTTCACCCGCCAGGACGCAATAACCGCTGTCGAGCCCAAAACATAAGGATGTTCTGCCACCCTCCGGATGCGGCAGACAGACACAGCGACCGTGAAAAACAACAGTATCGATTTAGATCAGCTCCGCATCTTCTTAACCGTTGTCGACCAGAAAACCGTTACGAATGCCGCGATCAAATTAGGTCTTTCCTCCTCCGGGGTCTCTCAGGCCATCAAAGCGCTTGAAAAAGATCTCGGCCGCGACCTGTTCGTGCGTGAAACGCGCCCGCTCAGACTGACGGAAACCGGCCGCCTGCTCGACCACGAAGGCCGTCACCTTCTTAAAGAAGCCGACTCGATGCGCGCCCGCATCTGCTCGGAAGACCAGAAGTTCAGAGATTTGAGACTCGGCATCGGGGAATCGGCAATGGGCACCTTCGGCCCGTGGCTGCTTGCAGAACTGCAGACCAAGTTCTCGGATATCACGGCGCACACCGAAATGACCTATCCGCTTGCCAACAAGGTCATCAGCGATGAAATCGACGTTGCACTCTGCGCAGAACCCCTCTACGGCGACGAGCGAATCGAGCGCCGTCAGGCTTACCGCGAAGATTTCCTTCTGGTTACTTCGAAGAAATTTGCGCCGATCACCACACTCGCCGATTTAAGACGTCTGACTTACACACGTCCCTTTATCGGCTACGGCAAGGACTGCGCGGACAAACACCCGATCACTCAGCTGCTTCAGGGCATGGATATTCCGCTCACCCGAGAAATCAGCGTCTCTTCGAGCTTTGCCATCATCGGTCTGCTGACCCTTACCGGCGGCTGGACCATCATGACACCGACCAACCTTTGGTGCGGCAAGCCCTTTATCGATCAGCTCAACATCACTCCGATGCCGACCGAACACTATATGACCCGAACCATGTGGGTGATCGGTAACGCAGCACAGACCGCAAAGATCGAATTGGTGGCCAAGTGCGTCGGAAACGTCATGCATAAACTCGCAGAAAAGGAATTGGACCTGGTCCTGCCGGGACTTTCCAATCACATTACGATTTCCAATTGATTTTAAAGAGAAATCAGACATAGGCAGAGGACTTCGGACCTCTGCCTTTTCTTTTTCACGGACCCGCCCGACAGCAGGATTCAGATAGATTTATTTACAAAATCCCGAGAAAAACGGCATTAAAACCGACCAAACCCCTAGGATATAATTTTCGAGCGGTCACAGCACAGGACCGCATTATCTCAAAAGGGAGTTCTGGCCGCGGACACACGAACAGCACAGGTTCAGTTCGCGGCTTCTTTTTATCTTCCGATACTCTTTAAGAGGTTCTCTATAATCGAAACCGGCCCCGAATTCAGAAAGCGAGTTGAGCGACTGACACAACAAACTGTCACTCTGCCTCGCAGAGGAATTACGCTGCACTCACGATGGTTTTAAATTTGCAGATCGCCGTTCGGCCGAATTTTTTGATTCTCTCCCCGAGGAGCCGATTTAATGCATCAATACCAAACCGCTCAGCACGGCTGTGAAACAGCCAAACAGGAAGAGCAAAAACTGCTTCAACAATTAAGAGAAACTCTTGATGCTTACGAACAGGACAACTCTTTGGAAGCCGAACCGTTTCAGCGACAGCTTTTAAAAGCAGAAAATCTGCTTTGCAAGTTGAAAGAAACCAACGCTCGCAGAATTAAATTCGAGAAAATTCTGACCGGCAACTGCTTAGACTATTGACAGGAACACAAATAAACGGAGTTCTTTCATGGAAAAGAAGTTTAGTGAAAAGACTTTAGATTTTTGGGAAAAAATGCTTTCGGAGCCTAACGTCTGCGTTGACTTCGGTCCCGGAGGCGCCGACGGCTTTGGTGCACTTTGCAAAGCGGTCGAAGCAAGAAAAAAAGAAAGAGAGAAAAACGCCGCAAAGAAACAATCAGGCGGTGAATCCTCCGACCGTTAACTCAGGCAACCTGCTTCTTCAGCACTGCCGTTTGGTTCCGGCTGACACGCCGGCCAACTCTCAGCTAACAAACGGATGAAAACTCAAAGCCGACAACCCTATTTTTCGACCTTGAGTGCATTCGAAAAAAATTCTGTTAATTCCGGCGCAGCCCCCTGTTTTCAGGGTTCCGGAAACAAGAAAGCCCTGACTCAATATCAGGGCTCTTGGAAGACTGGCCTCCCCAGCAGGAATCGAACCTGCACCTCAGTCTTAGGAGGACCGCGTTGTATCCATTCAACTATGGGGAGGCGGTCTGTGTCTTATCGACAGGCGTTGAAGTCTACCACATCCGAGAGAATTCGATATTCCGCCTGCTTAAGCTTCGGCCTCGGCAGGTGCCTCGGAGGCAACCTCCGGAGCTGCTTCGGGAGCATTCTCACCTTCTGTGCTCTTAGCTTCCCTGCGGTCCTGACGGCCCGCATACTTCTGATTGCCTCTTCTGCCTGCAAAATTCTTCTTATACGGCTTCTGCGGCTTGGAAGCAGTCATTTCTTCAAGCACTTCGTCAGCCTCTTCCTGCACCACGCCGTAAATAGTGGAAAGCACTTCTCTCTTTAAAGCAGGAGGAAGACCGAACCAGAGAACCTTACCCGGATTATCAACCAGAAGCTCCTGCACATTGCCGTTCTGATCCATCGCAATCTTTGCGCGGAACAGGCTGTAATCGGCCTTCTGCTTGTAATCAAAAGTCGGAATCACATCGAATGTCGTGATCAGTGTTTCCTTATCTGCTTTACATGTTGTCCAATCGATCTCAAACCGAGCCATTTTTTATCCTTTTCTACCGACAGTGCCTGAATTTTAAGCTTTAAGGCATCAACAAAGAAGGGAAATGCTATTACAATCAATCAAAATGACCGCAGAATCGCCTCTACCCTATGCGGATGCACGTCAAGCCACGTCATAAGACGATCTCTGCGCAGACAGACAACTCAAACAGAAATCCATCCAGATGCAAGAAAAACGTACTCGCAGAACATTTTCTCCTGAGTTTAAAAAGAACGCCGTTGACAAAGTTCTTGTAGAAGGTCGCCCTATTGCCGAAGTTGCACGCGATCTCGACATCAACCGCGTCAGCCTGGATAACTGGATCAAGGCCGCCCGTGCCGACGGTTTCCATGAAACCGATTTCAGCAAGAAGCACTTTGACGAACAGGCCGCCAAGCAGGCCGAAGCCGTTGATCAGCCGGAAGCCGCTCCCGAGGCCGCTCCCGAAGCTCCGGTCCGCAAGACACTGACTCTGAAGGCCGGCGTCAACCGCGACAAGGGCGGTGTGCGCATTCACCACACCAACTCTCCGGCCGTTGAAGTTATCAACGCTCCGATGGCTTACGTAGCACCCGATCCCAACGATCTTCCGGCAGCTTTTGCTCAGGTCAAAGACGAAGGCAAGCCCCGTCCCACACCGCTCAGAAGACCGGAACCCGAAAAGAAGGCTGCCAAGCCCGCCCTTAAGAACCTCGGTGCCCGTTGGTCCGTCCAGAACGCTTTTGCTCAGTGCCCCGATTACGTCGAACGCAATCAGGCCTTGGGCTACAAGGACAGCTTTGCAATCCCTGCCGCAAGCCTCGAAGAGCTTTGGAACATCGTCAAGGCTGTTAAGGAAAAGGACGACAAGGAAGGCTTTGCCAAGATGGTGGCTCAGGAAGGTCTCACCGTCAGCGAAGAAGTGCTTGCCAATCCGCGCTTAAAGAACGTTGAAAACGACAACCGTCAGTTCCGCAAGCCCTGGCAGAAGCCGCAGGCAAGACTTGATCCGGTCGCTCAGGACTTCTTCCGCACCACTCCGGATTATGCCCGCGCTGTTTACGAACAGGACGGCCCGATCACGATTCGTCTGGCTCCCTTTGCAGAAACCAGCCCCGTACTCCAGTGCGAAGGCTCCGAAACCGCAGGCTGGACCATGACCGTCGACTTCAGCAAGTTCGACCGCTTCGTCGATGAGTTCTACGGTGACTTCGTCAATGAATGCAAGACCATTCTGATGCAGCACAATCCGAAGGAATATCACAGCCTCAACGCCTTCATCCGCTATCCGGATCAGCCGGCATGGAATCCGAAGCTTTGGGCCGGTGAAACCACCTTCCGCGTAGCTCCGGGCGAATCCTTCGCTATGGCCTGGTTAAAGAGCATCAATGCTGTTTAATCCGTAACGCCGTACCGACAAAAAAGGCAGACCGATTCAAATCGATCTGCCTTTTGTTTTTGGCTTATTTCAGCGCAAGGCGCCTGCCGCTTCCCTGCCCGCAATACGCCCGAACACGAATGCGGCGGTAAGCGCGTTGCCGCCCAAACGCCCCTTGCCGTGCACGCCGCCCGCAGTTTCCCCTGCGGCATAGAGTCCTTCGATCACAGTGCCGTCGCCTCGTAAAACTCTGGCCTTCTCATCGATACGGATGCCGCCGAGACTCGTGTGCAGATCGAAGCTTTCGCGGCCGAAATAAAACGGCGGCTTTTCGATTTTCTGCGTAAAGACGGTCTTACCGAATTCCTCGTCTCTGCCCGCTTCGACAAAGCGGTTATAGCGCGCAATCGTCTCTTCAAGTGCCGAGGACGGCACTCCCATTCTGCGGGCCATTTCTTTGATAGTAGAAGCCGACTGCACGGTGCCGTTGATCAATTTGCTTTCAAAGCGAGAATTCTTTTTTGACGCCGCATCGGTAATCACCCACATCACGCGGTCGGGCAATTCGAGATAAGCGCGGCTTACTTCATCGGCGCAACGCGTTTCATCGACAAAACGCAATCCCGAGGAGTTCACATAAATATCGCCGCCCGCGTAGTTGAGAATCCGGCCGCCCTGCAGCGGAATCAGCTCGAAGTACGACATATCGACCGTATCGGCTCCGAGTTTCTGAGCCATCACAATCCCGTCGCCGTTGGAGCTTTCAACGGTACGCCCCGAGGGATTGGCGGTTGTTCTCACCGAAGCGTCGAGCATCGGGTTATAGAGCATTCTGAGTCCCACGTTGCCGGTAAAACCGCCCGAAGCAATGATCACCTGAGGCGCGGCAAAACCGATGCCTTCCCCGTCCTTGGTGCAGCGCACGCCGCACACTCTGCCGCCTATATCCGTAATGATTTCTTCCGCACGGCAACCTAAAACCACTTCGACTCCGAGCGCTTTGGCGCGTCTCGAAAGTGCCCGGATATAGTCGACCGCGGGACGCTCGGACGGCGTGTTATACGACCTTGCATGCTGACCCGACCAGGCTTCGAACGCCTCGGACGACCACTGTACGCCCATGTCTCCCAACCACGAGAGCATATCGTCCGACTCTTCGATCATGACTTCCACGAGCTTCTTATTGTTGAAGCCGCCGCCCGCAGAAAGACTCTGCTCCGCCCAAAGCTGCTTGCCCTCGGCATCGGCAGCGGAGACAGAATTGACCGTACCTTCGGAGAGGATCGTGTGGCCGCCGACATAGCGGGACTTTTCAATAATGAGTACGCGGGACGCTCCGGATTCTGCCGCAGAAACCGCAGCACAAAGACCCGCGCCGCCCGCACCGATCACGATAACGTCATAGCGGGCGCTTCCTGCAAACGAGGGACGAACCAAAGGCGTGAGCGCGAGAGCGGCGATAAGTTCCCGTCTATTCATGGAGCACCCCGATCCGCTGGAGCAATTTAGTAAGTTCCACGGCGGAATTTACCTGCATCTTGTCAAAGACATTGGCGCGGTGCATTTTGACCGTACGTTCGGTAATGCCGAGATTGGCACCGATCACTTTGTTGAGCAGCCCCTTGGAAATTTCAAGCGCCACCGCCTTTTCTCTCGGTGTCAGTTCCTCGTAAACAGAACGCAGCTTTCTCACACCGAGCTCGGCGTGCGCGGCTTCAAGCGAAGACTTCACAGCCTTGGCAACCGCCGCCTGAAGGCGCTCGGGCTTTGCGGATTTTTCGAGAAAGTCGTCGGCTCCCCGCTTTAAGGCGTGTACGGCCATGTCGAGATCACCGTGGCCGGATAGGAAAATAATCGGCAGCGTCACGCCTTTCTTATTTAATTCGACCTGCAGTTCAAGACCGGTCATCCCGGGCATACGAACATCGAGCACCATGCATCCGGGTCGCGAAAAATCGTCTTTCTCCAGGAATTCAAGCGCGTTTTCGTACTCGCAGATTTCCCAATCCATCATGCCGAGAAAAAACGAAATCGAAGAGCGGGCCTCCGCATCGTCATCAATCACACGAACCAAAGGATTCAACATGGCTGTTTCTCCGCTTTTTCAATCGTTACGTCGGCAGCGATACCGCAGTCATCGAGCTGCCTGAATTTCAATGTCGCACCGTGCGCATCGGCAATGCCGCGCACCAAAGATAATCCGATACCGAGCCCTTCGCTCTTTAAGCTTTCTCCGAGGCTCGAGAGCCGTGCAAACTCGGCTTCCGTAAGCTTCGGTCCGTTGTCCGTGACCGTAATCTGCCAGTGACGGGTATCGGCTTCCGAAAGCGTGAGCGTCACCGAAGGAGATTCGGCAGTTTCAGCCGCACTGCAGGCATTGCGCAATAAATTGAGAACCAGAAGTTCCAGTTCGAGATTATCGCCGAGCACCTCGGCACTGCCCGCCAGGCATCGGAAATCAACCTGCATGCTCCGATACTGCCCGCACTTTAAGGTTGAAAGTGCCTGACGGCAGATCGCCGCCAAATCACAGCCGGCCATCACGCCTCTCTTGGCCTTGGCGTAGCCTCTTACCCTCTGGACGATCTCGCCGATCCGCTCGCAGTTGTAGGCCATATGTTCGAGCGACTTGTCGCTGATCGCATCATTCTTACCCTTGCGCTCAAGATAAATTCTGAGGCCCGAAAGATAGTTATTGATGGCAAGCAGCGGTTGCTGCACTTCATGCGCAAACATCCCCGACATCTGAGAGATGATGCCGAGACGCTCGAGCTGAAGGAATTTCTCTCTGGACTTGGCCGCCTCTTTTTCAAGGTTGATCTGACGCTCCAAAGCTTCGGCCAGCTCGCGTGTGCGTCGCTTGACTGCAAGATGCAGATAAAGCGAATTTAAAATCAAAAACAGAATTACGGCGGCAAAAACCGAAATCTCCACCTTCCAGCGCGCCCAGATACCGGTAAGAGAGCGGTCCCGAAGGTATGAATAAGGCCCGATCGCAAGTTCCTTATAGACGTTGCCGACCTTGGAAAAGCCCTGAGAAATCGTCCACTCATAGCCGTCGAACGAGCCCATGTTCAGCAGCACCGACGTCACTTCCCAAACGAGTTTCGGCGAAAGGTTTTCTCTGGCGGCCAGGATATGACCGGGATAGAGATCGGTCGAATGCGCGCATCGCAGTACATCCTGCGGCTTCTCATTGATCACCCGGAAGTCTTCGAGGCGGATCAGGTTGTCGGCCGCCAACTGCTCCATGAGACAGCTCGGCAGCACCGCGGCGTCCGCGGCTCCCGACTGCAGCAAAGCAAACGCATCGGGGTAAGTAAAGTGCCGGTAGAGCACTTCGGAAAAGAACTTATCGGGATTGAAGCCCGCCTTTTTGATTTCGGCGAGTGCCGCGATCCATCCGGCAAAAGAGTTCGGCTGATTGGCGGCGGCTGCTTTCCCTTTGAGGTCGGCAAGCGTCTGAATATCCACTCTGTCTTTGAGCACCACGAACACACTGCCCTGAGAAGCTGCGGGATCGTCGGACTGCAGCGCTTTGAGGGTTGCGACATAGTTGACGAGACCTTCGCTTCGAAGCTCGTAAAACATGCCGGGCGACGTGTAGATGAAGTCGACGGGGTGGTCCCGCAGCGCTTGCGCAGGATTGACGGTATTGAGTACTTTGACTTCGAAGTCGTACTGCTTCAGATTCTTGATGAGTGTCTGAGTACTCGTGGTCTGCGTATCCTGCAGACTGCCCTGATTGAAGGTATCGATAATGCCGACGGACACCTTTTCGCGCGTCTCGGCCGCATGAAGCTGCGGGAGCGCGAGCAAAAGGATCAGTGTCAGTATGCGTAGGATCGGCATTGCGGTTATTGAAATCGGAATGTCCTTATTATCCTGCTTTCCGAAGCAAAAACACCTTATATGTTTTCGCTTCGCTTGGCCGACCAGGAGAGCAGGAACACTGCCGAGAAAATCAGCAGGGCGCCGAATACTTCGAGGGGTTTGACGACCACACCGAGCAGTACGATCGAGAAAAACACCGCCGAGAGCGGCTCAAAGCAGTTCAAAAGGCTCGCAGAAGTCGGAGATACGTACTTGACGCTCGAAAGATAAAGCACGAAAGCGATCAGCGTACCGAACACCGCCATGTAAAGATAGGAAGCCGCCACCTGCCAGGTCCAGTCAATCGCAAAGAAATTCGGACGGAACGCAAGCGTGATCACGATGCCGCCGAACGTCATGCCCCAGCCGACCACGGCATTTACGGGCATTTTGCGGATTAGCTGCTTGGGCTGCACGGTCCCCGCGCCTCCCGCCATTGCGGACAGCAGCCCCCAGAACACACCGAGCCAGGTCATATGGATCGAGGAGAAATCGCCCTTGGTGATAAGAAACACCACACCGGTAAAGGTCAGCACCAGGCAGAGCAACTGAATCTTGCTCGGCGGACACTTATGGATAAAGAGTTCCCAGGCGATGATAAAGATCGGTGCCGTCATCACCATAATGGCAGCGGTACCGGCGTTGGCCGCGGCGATCGACAAAAAGAACGTCGCCTGAGCGGCCATGAGAATGAGACCGTAGATCAGTGCGTCCCGGAACATTTTCCGGTCTTTGAAGTACGCGAGTACCGGCCGGTGCATGACGAATTCTTCAAAGAGCAGAAGCATAATGCCTGCAATCAGAAGTCGGCCGGCCACCAGATCGACCGCCGTCAATCCGCCCTGCGACAGCATGTACTGCGCCGCAACCGCCATCGATCCCCAACAGACGCCTGCGCCTACCGCACAGGCCACCCCTTTGATTTGCTGCCCCATAAACTTCTTACCGGTAAAGCGGCCGACGCCGCCGAAAACATCTGGTTCAATCCATAAGTCGATAAGGATACCGCTTTACTTTTAAATTTCAAGAATGACGGACGTCGCGCATTCTTTTTTTGCCCTCAGACGATAAATCCCGCCCCGGCGCGCCGCGGCATCAAACCGAGCCGAACCGGTCGTAGAAAAGCGCATCCTTGTCTATACTTTGCGGCGTATTGAATTTATCTCTGGATTTACCGACATGCCGATCCGTCACGCCGTAAAAGAAGACTTGGACACCTTAGCCCGTATCGAAGCTGCGTCTTACCCGCCCGAAGAAGGCGCCACCCGAGAGCAGCTCGAAGGCCGTATCGCCGCATTCGGCGAACGCTTCTGGATTCTCGAAGAAGACGGCGCAGTCAAGGGCTTCGTAAACGGCTTCGTCACTTCTGAAGAAAACCTCACGGACGAAATGTATGCCGATCCCGCGATGCATACGCCCGACGCCCCCTGGCAGATGATTTTCAGTGTCGTCACCGACGTTCCTTACTTAAGACAAGGTGTCGCCACCCGCATCATGGAAAGAGTCGTCTCGGACTGCCGTACCGAAGGCAAAAAAGGCATTGTGCTCACATGCAAGGAGCGCCTCATCCCGTTTTATTCGCGTTTCGGTTTTGTCGACGAAGGCGTCTCTTCGAGCGAACACGGCGGCGTGGTCTGGCACCAGATGCGCCTTACTTTTTAAAAACTATCTGCCCTTTTTCGGGAAGGAGCGCTCGGCCACTTCGAGCATCTTTTCCGAAAACGGCAGATTGAAGCGCCAAAGGTGCGTTGAATAGAATTCTTTGATGAAGGCCGGACAGCTCAGAAGCTCGGCAAGCTGCTCAACCGCGTCTTCTTCCGACGTATAAAGGCTGATATCGAGCAGGCCGCGCTGATTGCAGACAGCAAGCAGCTCGAAAGAGCGGCTGTCACGGAAGATCTTTCTCGCCATGCAGACTGCGCGCTTTTTCGGGACGGTCATATCCCTGTCGGTCAGGCCGCAGAACATATCGATGGTGCGCACATCGATGGCATCGGCCGCTAGTGAATCGTCTGACATGGTACGTAAATAAATAACAGCTCTATATTTTACCCGATTCACCCGGCCGAGTCTTCCGAAACCCTTGAAAAATCAGGTTTCGCGCACTTTCGCCGGCTCTTCAATTGCTTACATCTCGGATGCCCGGAGCAGACTCCGGCATCTTCACAATGTGAAAAATCGCCGTTATTATCG
>CAZNBL010000019.1:0-23929 GCA_964571375.1 uncultured Burkholderiaceae bacterium | reverse complement strand
TTCCCGTAACGCTCGGACCGGGTTCTGTCGGCGCTCTTCTCGTCTACGGCGGTAAATTAAACGGCGCTCTTGAATTTACGGTGGCTTACCTGATGATCGTTGCTGCCATTTTGTGCGTCGGCCTGGTTCTCTGGCTCTCCACTCATATCGAAAGAGCCATCGGCAAAAACGGTATTACCGTGCTCAGCAAACTGACCGGTCTGATTCTTGCCGCACTTTCCGCACAGATGGTCTTCGAAGGTATTCAGGGGTTCCTGATTCCTCCGCAGTGCTGATTTTTTCACGCAAAAGCCCGCTCAGCGGGCTTTTATCTTATTAGGACCGAATAAATCTTTCGTCGGCACGACAGCAACCTACAATAGTTTTTCTCTATCGTCCCCTTTTCGAGCCTTACAAAGAGGACCCTTTTCGCCCCGCCTGAGCTAGAATGAATTCACTCCATTAATACTCAACAACGAGGAAACGAACATGACCGATGCAAAAAGCTTAAAGGGCACCAAGACTGAACAGAATCTTCTCAGCGCCTTTGCCGGTGAATCCAAGGCTTTCAACATGTATTCCTACTTTGCCGGTGTTGCACGCAAGGAAGGTTATCAGCAGATCGCTGCTATCTTCGAAGAAACTGCCGACAATGAAAAGGCTCACGCAAAGATCTGGTTCAAGCAGCTCGGTCTGCTCGGCGACACAGCAGCCAACCTCAAGGCAGCCGCCGGCGGTGAAAACTACGAATGGACCGACATGTACAAGGAATTTGCCGAAGTCGCCGATGCCGAAGGCTTCCACGACATCGCTGAAAAGTTCCGTAAGGTCGGTGCTATTGAAAAGCATCACGAAGAACGCTACCTCAAGCTTCTCAACAACGTTGAAATGAAGAAGGTCTTCGAAGCCGGCGAAATGAAGATGTGGCAGTGCCGTGTCTGCGGCAACCTGGTTATGGGCATGTCCGCTCCGGAAGTCTGCGACGTCTGCAGCCATCCGCAGTCCTACTTCCAGATTCAGGCTACCAACTACTAAGCCGACGGATTTTCAATCCGACTGAATCAAAATGAAAGAGCCGATAAAAATCGGCTCTTTTGTTATTTGTGCGGCTCATCAGTAAAAACCGCTCATCATTTCTTTGTTTTTTGCATCAGCAATCGCATCAAGCAGATACATCGCTTCCCTCGACCCTTCCGGATAGAACGAGGAAAGTCTGCTCCAATATTCCGCCGCCTCCCGGTAACGTCCCGAACGGTAAGCCGTTGCAGCAGCCGCAGCCAGCACCTCACCGTTATCGGGATCCTCGGCAAGAGCGCGCTCCAACTCCTCTCTCATCACTGCTTCGAACTTCGACTCTCCGGTTCTCTGCATCAAATAGACTCTCTCCAAAATCAGCTCAGGAGACTTCCTTGCCTTTTCCGAACCGGTTTCGAATACTTTATTCATGGCAGCCAAAGCATCCCGCCATTGGCCCTTGGCTTCGAGCAGACGTGCGTACTGCAACCACGCGCGCATATTCTGCGGAGACTCAGAGAGATAATTTCGCAACATTTCTTCGTCGACCGATTGCTCGCGGTTGAAATCCAGCCGATTGTCAGCCGTCACCGTTGCACCTCCGTGCAAAGCCGGCGCATAGTTCACAAGCGACGGATTGCCGATCTGCAGATATACCGTCAGTGCCGCCGCAGGTATCACAGAAAAGAGAATTATCAGCGTAGCTTTTACGAAACGCCGATCCCCTGCCGCCGACCGCTCTTCTGAGCGCATCTCCTGCAGGATTCTTTTTTCTATCTCTTCGATGCCGCTGTCATAGTCTCTGCGGCTGATAGCTCCCCGATCGAGATCAACTTTCAGTTCGTCGATCTGATCCCGATACACCAGGCGGTTAAGCATCAGCGAATCACTCTCTTCGCATTTCGTCTCATGCAAGAGACCGTAAGCAAGAAGTGAAAGCAAAATACCGATCATGCCGGTAATCGTGAGCCAAAAAATCATCATTTCGTCCTGTCCGGGAAGAGCGGTATCCGTCCGCCCTTCCCTTGTTTCAAGCGCGTTTATTTAACGGCTGTTTTGGAAGCTGCGGGCTTCGGATAAAGCTTCGCTGCTTCCCCTCTGAGGAGCGCAGTTGCCTTCTTGGAAGCTTCTACAGACTTCGCCAGAGATTCCTTGGCCTGCGGAAGGTTATGGAACCAGGCACCGTTGGCAGCCGTCCACCATTCCCAGTTGGTATGAGCAACGGAATGCAGCTTCTGAGCTTCCTTGATGACATCTTCGGAGACTCCAGCAGCCTTGGCTTCGCGGAATGCATCGAACATCTGAGACATTGCGCCTTCGGCTTCTCTCAGCTTACCCATATAGTGGGCCTGCATGGACTTCACGACAGTCTTCATCTGATCTTCGCTCTTATCCTTGTGGCACTGCAGACAGGTTTCCTGCATGTAGGCACTCGGAGTCGTAGCCCAGTGAGAAGTGTAGGTCTTGCCGCTCTTTTCATCCTTTACTTTCGGCATATGGCAGGCTGCGCAACCAACACCCATCTGATCGTGCTTGGAGTTCCAATAGATTTCCGTATCCGGATGCTGCATCTTGGTCAGCAGCGCACCGGTCTGGTTGTGCTTGAAGTCCTTGAAGGAAGCATGCTTATAGAAATCATCGATCTTGGTGACATCAACCAGCGGGAAAAGGTTGGTGCGGATATCGTCCATCTTGATCGGCTTGCCCGTGTTCGGATCAGTACCCGGATTGCAGTTGTACTCGACGTGACACTGAGCGCACATCAGCTTGGAGTCGGGCTTATCAAGCAAAGCAATCTTGCGGTTGAAGCCGCGAAGACCCATATCTTTAACTTCAATACCGGTCTTATTCTTCGATTCGGAATAAAGCGTCGGATAATCGGTACGCGTCATCGCCTGAATAAGAGCATCGCGAACTACACGGGGCTTGGCGCTGTGCGGATCGTGACACATATTGCAGTTAATGGCGTGATTGATGTTCTTGACGAGATCGACAGGGTTGGATGCGCGGCTCCACTTAGCACCGGCCTTCGGGTCGCCCATGTAAGCCCAATCCATCATGACGTCCGTCGACTTACAAGTCCAGCAGACCGGGTTGGCAGCAGCGGCCGTACCGGGTTTATGAGCCTTCTGCAGGTTGTTTTCCGGAATCGTATCTTCGAGCTTATCCCAGACGCCGAAGAAACCGCCCTTATCGCCGCCGAAAAGCCAGCCGTCCTTCGGTTCGAAGCGACCGCCGAAAGCACGGTCGGCAATGAACTGGTCGACCGCAGCAAAGGCGTGGGAGCGCGGCAGATTGTGTTCTTTTACGAAACCGTGAGCACCGAGTGCTTCGTCAAAGAAGGGGTTCGGAGCAATATTGCCGGAATTCTTCTTGGAGTCTCTTGCCAGACGGTGGTCGTTGACCAAATACATACTGTTGAACTGCTCGGCGTGACAGGAACCGCAGTCTTTCGGATTCATCGATACCGTCGGATGCTGTTTCTGATCCTTGAGGTGCTTGTCCGTACCGCTGTGGCAGGTCGTACACGACAGATCTTTATGTTTGTTGCCGCTGTGCATTTCCGCCACGTTCGAGTGGCAGGCAAGGCACATCTGCTGATTCATGTCGGGCGCGGCCGAAGCCGACATTCCGAACGAAGCCAGCAGTGAGAGCGATATCGCCGTACGCAGCAAAATCGAGGCTGTTCTCATAAGCTTCTCCTTGAATGGTTAGGTTGAGGGAATAATTTTTCTTATTTGAATAATCAAGGAGTTAGAGTATTAATTCAATCTTAAAAGCTGCTCTATCCCCAAATACCCAACAACCTATTTCCAAAGAGATACTCCCTTCGGGGTAGAAAATAAAAACCGCTTCGGAAATTCTCGATTTTCGTTACAGCGAACGCTGTTTTATCCCGCTAAAATATTTTTTCCTATCAATCGGGCAGACACATCAAAAGCGCTCTGCCCGGGAAGTTCGAGAGATAAAAATGAAATTGAAAACCTTCTGCGCCGCATCTCTTTTATCCATTGCAGCAACTGCAGGCGCCGCCGACCACGTTGCCACCGTCAACGGTCAGAACATTCCTCAGGAACTCCAGGACCTCTGGCTCTCCGAGCTCGTTGCCAACGGCGGCCAGGACACCCCGGAAAACCGTGCTCAGATTCTTGAAAACTTAGTCCGCGGCACCGCCATCAGTCAGGAAGCCCGAAAGCTCGGCCTCGACAAGGATGCCAAGGTTAAGTTCTCTCTGTACTACGCCGAAATGCGCGTACTGCAGGATGCTCTCGTCAAAGACTATCTGAAGAAGAATCCGATCGGCGAAAAAGAGCTGAAGGCCTACTACGACGAACAGATTGAAAAGATGGGCAAACAGCAGTTCGAAGCCCGTCACATTCTTGTTTCCGACAAGAAGACCGCAGAAGAAATCCTCGCCAAGATCAAGAAGGGCGAAAGCTTTGAAATGCTTGCCAAGGAATATTCCGAAGACGAAGGCGCCAAGGACACTGCCGGTTATCTCGGCTGGTCCAGCCCCTCGAGCTTTGTAAAGTCCTTCGGCGATGCATTGTCCAAGATGAAGAAGGGGGAAGTCAGCAAGGCTCCGGTTCAGACACAGTTCGGCTGGCACATTATCCGTGTCGACGATACCCGTCCTCAGCAGGTTCCTGCTTTCGAAACCGTCAAGGACAGCATCAGACACGGCCTTGAACAGAAGAAGAGTGCCGAATACCTTTACAACGTAGTCGAAAGCTCCCGCGTCGAATACCCTGTGATGCCGCTTGCCAAGTAAGCAACAGAACTTCCGCTTCTTTTGAGAAGCCGATACGACAACAGGCCGCATATGCGGCCTGTTGCTTTATCCGGCGTTCGAAAATTCCGATTAACGGATAACTTCTTTGTTCAGCACAATCGTTGCACCGTCGGTGTCGATCTTGACGGGTACTTCGGTTGCACCTTCGATATCGCCGTTTCTCGGCATCGGATTGCCGGCAGTGCCGAGGCGGGCGGTAACCGTCACTTCCTCATAGGAACCCAAGGGACCGCTGCCCATATTCATCGGCGGAACCATAGTGTTGTCGAGGCGGAAGTGAACCGGGAAATCGAGAACGGCAATCTGCATCTGAACGATCGGTGCGCGGCTGCCGTTTGCAGGACGGGCCGTAATGTAAAGAACATTGCGGGTGCCGAGCTTGGAGACGAGTTCCGGTGCGATTTCCACAACACCGCCCACAGTGTGTTCGACTGCTGCGGGCACTGCTTCCTGAGCGGGCTTAGCCGGAACCTTGCTCTGGCCGAGCGGCTGAATATTTTCCTTGATCATGGAGGGAACCGAAGCGGCGCTCTGCTCGCTCTGAGCTCCGAAATCAAGCGTATCCTGCACCGGACCCACGATATTGCCGAGTTCGCGGGCTTCTCTGATGCTGGCCTTCACACCGTCAGCCATACCGTCGCCGGCCGGAATCACCTTCAGGAGGCGCTCCCAGTACATCACGGCGGCACGGTAGTCGCTGTGATTGAACTTATCGGTACCGGCCATTGCCAGAGCCTTCCAGTTGGTCGGATCGATCTTCAGAGCTCTCTGAACCAGCTCCCAGGGACGTCCGGCAAGTTCCTGACCCTGAACCATAGCAATGGCATCGGCCAAGTCCACCATGATGGTCGGGTTGCCCGGAGCAAGCTGATTGGCGCGTTCAAAGGCCTGAGCAGCGTCCGAATAATGCTGAGTCGTGAGCATCGTGCGGCCGAGCATCAGCCAGCCTTCGAGATCGCCCGGATTCTGAGCAAGATAATTGCGGAGCTTGGCAATCGCCTGATCCATATCATGCATTTCGCCGCCCTGCGCATCGGCGCCGCCCGTACGGCGTCCCGTGTCGTAATCCATGATGCCTTCGTTGCGGCCGCCGTCAACACGGTAGTCGCCCAAAGGCTGAGTGACCATCCACATGAATGCTGCAAACAGCGGAACGATGATCATCATCGCAAAAGCGGTGTAAGTACCGGCCTTGGAATCTTTTTCCGGAAGCGTCATGCTCGGAGCAGAATCCTCGAGTACGCGGCGCTCGAGTTCGCTTCTGCCTTCGTCGTATTCCTTCTGAGTAATGGCACCGCGGGCGAGTTCGTCTTCAAGTTCTTTGAACTGATCGCGATAAACCTCAAGGCTAGCCTGAGGTGCGGCGTCCCGTGTCGTAATCCATGATGCCTTCGTTGCGGCCGCCGTCAACACGGTAGTCGCCCAAAGGCTGAGTGACCATCCACATGAATGCTGCAAACAGCGGAACGATGATCATCATCGCAAAAGCGGTGTAAGTACCGGCCTTGGAATCTTTTTCCGGAAGCGTCATGCTCGGAGCAGAATCCTCGAGTACGCGGCGCTCGAGTTCGCTTCTGCCTTCGTCGTATTCCTTCTGAGTAATGGCACCGCGGGCGAGTTCGTCTTCAAGTTCTTTGAACTGATCGCGATAAACCTCAAGGCTAGCCTGAGGTGCGGCGTCCGCTTTGATATGGCGCGGCTTACGGATGAGAGGTACGACAAGCACCATGAGCAGGAAGAAGGTCATGAGACCCGTACCGATAAAAAATGTTGCCATGGTCGTTATCTCCCCTTGCCCTTAAGCAGACTTTCGGCCCGCTTACGTTCTTCTTCGGTAAGCGGCTTTTCTTCGGCAACTTCCTTCTTGCGCTTGGAGAGCGTCATGAAGAGCACGAAGAGCGCAATAAAGAACAGTGCGCCCGGACCGATCCAAAGCAAAGCGGTGCTGAGCTTGAACGGAGGATCGTAGAGCACGAAGTCACCGTAGCGCTCGACCATATAGTCGATGATCTGCTCGTTGGTGCGGCCTTCGGCCACCTGACGGACCACCTGATTTTTGAGGTCCACGGCGAGTTCGGCGTTCGAGTCGGCAATCGACTGATTCTGACAGAC
This sequence comes from uncultured Burkholderiaceae bacterium, assembly GCA_964571375.1. Taxonomy (GTDB): domain Bacteria; phylum Pseudomonadota; class Gammaproteobacteria; order Burkholderiales; family Burkholderiaceae_F; genus JAFTYR01. The sequence continues at coordinate 17,031 of CAZNBL010000019.1, read as the reverse complement.
GAGGCAGCGGAGCTGAGCGGCGATTTCCGCTACACGCTTATTGGCCACCGGGTCGAGGATCGTCGGCTTCACGTCGGCCGCAGAAATCTGTGCAACCGCCGGTGCTCCGACAACGCAGAACGCGATAAAAAGGGATGCTAAAAACTTTTTCATCATTCTTGTCTGAGCTTCTTGATAAGCGGATACATAGTCTTGTTCCAGGCTTCCTCCGTGATCGGGCCGATCTGCTTGTAGCGGATCACACCCTTCTTATCGATCACGAATGTTTCCGGAACACCGTAAACACCGAAGTTGATACCGACTTCGCCGGTCGGATCCGTAATCGAGAAGTCATACGGATCGCCGTTTCTGGCCAGGAACATTCTGCCGTCGCGGTTCTTGTCCTTATAGTCAAGACCGATGATCGGAAGGATGCGCTGACCTTCTTTACCGATTTTGACGAGCATCGGATGCTCCTGACGGCAGGAAACGCACCAGGAAGACCAGACATTGAGCAGCCACACCTGACCCTTCATACTTTCTTTGGTCACCACCCGGGACGGGTCGTCCAGACGCGGCAGAGCAAATTCAGGCGCAGGCTTGTCGATCAGAGGCGAAGGAACTTCCTTCGGGTCGTTGTAAAGACCGAAGAGAAGGAATGCCGACAGGGCTAAAAACAGCACCAGCGGAAGCATAAATTTCAGTTTCATTTGTACCTCTTATTGTTTTATTCAGCCTGCAAACGCTGATCTTTTCTTCTTTGTGTTCTGTAGCGGCGGTCGAACATCGCAAGCAGTGCGCCGAGTGCCATCACCAGGCAGCCCCACCAGATCCAGTTGACATACGGCTTGTCGTAGACACGGACCACCCAGGCCCCTTCGGCAGTCTGAGCACCCATCGACACGTAGATATCGCCGGTCAGAGAAGAGCGGATAGCAGCTTCGGTCATCGGCATTTCGCTCGAGAAGTACTTACGCTTCTGCGGGTGAAGTGTGGAAATCTGCTCGCCGTTCTTATAAACCTCGAATGTACCTTCGTCGGCAACGAAGTTCGGACCGCGGATGCCGGGCTTGACGTCGACGAACTTGAACTTATAGGAGCCGACGGAAACTTCCTGGCCCGGAACCATCGTCACGTCGCGCTCGAGCTGATAAGTCATCACCATGGCGGCGCCGACGATAAAGACACCGATACCGAGGTGAGCAATAAGCATGCCCCACCAGGAAGCGGAGAGCTTGCGGATGCGTTCGACAAAAGAGCCTCTTAAGTTACGCATACCTTCGCGGACGCTTTCGATAAATGTGAAGAGCACCCAGAAAGCAAGCGACAAACCGATGAATGTCCAGGTATGCCAGCCCGTACCCTTCGCAAAGACGACGGCAGCGCCGAGTACAAGCGAAGCAGCCGCACACCAGGCGGTGCGCTTAGCAAGATCCGTAAAGGATGCATTCTTCCAGCGGATCAGAGGACCGACGCCCATCAGAAGGATGACCGGCACCATGAGCGGACCGAAGACGGAATCGAAGTACGGAGGACCGACGGAGATCTTGCCTGCGTTAAGCGCATCGATAAAGAGCGGATAGAGCGTACCGAGCAGCACGGCGGACATCGAAACGACAAGCAGCACGTTGTTGACGAGCAGCATGGCTTCGCGAGAGAAGAGCTCGAAAGAACCGCCTGTGCCGACCTTCGGGGCTCTCCAGGCAAAGAGCAGCAGGGAGCCGCCGATCACGATGATAAGGAGCGCGAGAATGAAGAGACCGCGCTGCGGATCGGTTGCGAAAGCGTGAACGGAAGTGAGTACACCCGAGCGGACAAGGAAAGTACCGAGCAGCGAAAGCGAGAAAGTAATGAGCGCAAGAAGCACGGTCCAGATCTTGAATGCGCCCCGCTTTTCCGTCACGGCAAGAGAGTGCAGAAGAGCAGTCGCTGTCAGCCACGGCATGAAGGAAGCGTTTTCGACCGGATCCCAGAACCACCAGCCGCCCCAGCCGAGCTCGTAGTAAGCCCACCAGGAACCGAGCGCGATACCGAGAGTTAAGAATACCCAGGCAATGCTTGTCCAGGGACGTGTCCAACGTGCCCAGGCTGCGTCAAGACGGCCGCCGATCAGAGCGGCTACGGCAAAGGCGTACGGCACCACCATACCGACGTAACCCATGTAGAGCAGCGGCGGATGGAACACCATACCCGGATCCTGCAGAAGCGGATTTAAGTCGCGGCCTTCGGCTGCGGCCGGGAAAAGTCTTTCGAACGGATCGCTGGTCATCAGCATAAAGAGCGTGAGACCGACGGAAATAAGACCCATCACGCCGATCACGCGGGCGACGACTTCCTGCGGCAGCTTCTTGCTGGTGACGGCAATTGCCAGACCCCAGAGAGCGAGCAGCAGCGTCCAGAGCAGAATCGAGCCTTCATGAGAACCCCAAGTTGCCGATACACGGTAGTACCAGGGGAGCATGGTGTTGGAGTTGCCGGCGACGTTCATGACGGAGAAGTCGCTAACGTAGAAGCTCCATGCAAGGCAGCAGAATGCAAATGTACAGAAGAATGCGTTGGCAAAGACTGCCGGCCGAGCCACATTGATCCAGCTGCGGATACCGAGCTGTGTGCCGCCGAGAGGCAGTATCCCCTGAACAAGCGCAGCGATAAGCGCCAGAATCAGCGCAAAATGTCCTAACTCAGGAATCATGCTTCACATCCCTCTCTACTGTTGCCCCTTGGCTTTCTTATGTGCATCCTGCACAGCCTTTTCTGCTTCGGGCGGCATATAGTTTTCATCGTGCTTGGCAAGTACCTGATCGGCGTGGAATACGCCGCTCTGCAGCTTGCCCTGAGCAACCACGCCCTTGCCTTCCTTGAAGAGGTCGGGCAGTGTGCCGCGGTAAGTAACCGGAACCGATGCTGCGGTATCGGTCACAACAAATCGAACGGTGACACCGTCTTCAAGACGCATGACGCTGCCCTCTTCCACAAAGCCGCCGATACGGAAGGCTCTGCCTTCGGGGGCCTCGTTAGCCGCCACCTGGCTCGGAGAGAAGAAGAAGACGATATTTTCTTCAAAGGCGCTGAGAATCAGAGAAGCGGCCACACCCAAAATGGCCAAGCCGCCGACAATCAGACCGACACGTTTCTGAGTTGTATTCATACAATTTGCTCCTCGGCCTGATGCGCACGAGCTTCGAGCATGACTTCACGAGCAGCCTTTCTGCGTCTGCGGTTTAAGCCGAAAATTTCGACCAAAAAACAAAGTAAAACGATTCCGTATGAACCCCAGACATACTTGCCGTAGCCGTCCATCAGAATGAAATGCGAGAGACTTTCCCACTGATCCATCAGATTTCTCCCTTAATAGCCATGTTCTGTGTCCACTCTTCGCCCTTTTCACGCTCAAGGATGATCGAGCGCAGTCTGGCAAACGATGCGGCAACGCTGTAGAAGCAGAAACCGACCACCATGAGCAGCATTGCGGTGAGCATCATCGGATGAATGGAAGAGCCCTGAGAGGTAAGAGATGCACCCTGATGCAGAGTGTTCCACCAATTCACGGAGAAGTAGACGATCGGCACATTGATCAGGCCGACAATACCGATCACGGCGCAGGCTTTGTCCGAGCGGCGCCAGTCGGAAATTGCGTTTTCAAGTGCGATAAAACCGAGATAGAAGAAAAGCAGAATGAGCGCACTCGTAAGACGTGCGTCCCAGACCCAATAAGCACCCCAGGTGGGACGACCCCAAAGGGCGCCGCACCAGAGTGCGAGGAATGTCATCATGGCACCGGTCGGAGCAATGCTCGAAGCGATCATCGGCCAGAGACGATTGCCGGTAACCGAACCCACAGCACAGAAGACGGCCATAATGACGTAGAGCATCATACCCATCCAGGCACAGGGGACGTGTGCGTAGAGAATACGGTAGGAGTTGCCCTGCGTGGCATCTACCGGAGCTTGGAAGAAACCGATGTAGAGACCGCAGAGCACAAAAAGAAGTGCTGCAGCCAAAAACGGCTTGATCATCTTGCCTGCGAAGGGATACATCCCTTCGGGAGAAAGTAACTTGGCTTGAGTCGTCATATCCATACAGCTTTAAAGAATTATTCCGCCGCGATGCGAAGAGCCGCGGAAGCAGCAATCGGCATCACCACCAAAGAGAAAAGAGTCAGCGCTGCGACAATGAGGAAATACGCTGTCGAGGCAAGGCCGGCAGCAACGGCTTCCGCCGCACCGGCTCCGAAAATCAGTACAGGGATATAAAGCGGCAGAACAAGCAGCGAAGTCAGAACGCTGCCGCCTCTTAAACCCAATGTAAGCGCCGCACCGACGCTGCCCACAAGACTTAACACCGGTGTGCCGATAAACAGGGATGCAACCAAAACGGCCGCAACCTCGGCGTCCAGGTCGAACATCAGGGCAAACAGCACGGAGATCAGGGCCAGCGGAATACCGGTTGTCAGCCAGTGAGCGAATACCTTGCCGAGCACGATTACGACAAGCGGCTCGCCGGAAAGCAGCATCTGCTCCAAAGTGCCGTCGGCATAGTCATTGGCAAAAAGCCGGGGAAGCGAAAGCAGTGCGGCAAGCAGCGCGGCGACCCAGACCACGCCCGGAGCAATCGAGCGCAGCAGCGATGCATCGGGGCCTACGCCGAGCGGCACCAAAGCCACCACCACGATAAAGAAGAAGATCGTATTGATCACATCGGACTTCTGACGAAGTGCCAGATGCAGGTCGCGTCTCATCACTGCAAGAAAAAGTCGGAACATCAGAGACCTCCTTCAACATTCTTGCCGCGAAGCCACACGCCGCCCGAAAGGTCGATCTGAGCCTTGTTGCCGGCATCAATCGGCACTTCCTGGTGGGTGGTGAGTACGACCACGCCGCCCGCATTGACGTGCAAAGCGATCTGAGCGGCCAAGTTTTCAACGGCCTTCACGTCGAGTGCTACGAACGGCTCGTCGAGTACCCAGAGTTTGGCGTGAGAAGAAACATAGAGCCGGGCGAGCGCCACACGGCGTCTCTGTCCCTGGGAGAGCTGACGGGCCTGGTGTTCTTCAAAGCCCTTCAGACCGACGCGCTCGAGCGCATCGTCGGCCTGACTGCGTGTAATCGGATGCTCGCCGATTTCGCAGTTGACCATCAGATTTTCGCGGGCTGTCAGTTCGTCTTTGACGCCGTTGAGGTGACCGATATAAACGAGGTCCTTCCAGAAATCTTCTTTGAGCTTATTGATCGGTGCGCCGCCCCAGAGAATCTGACCTTTTACCGGCTGCATGAGGCCGACCAAAAGACGGAGCAGGCTGGTTTTACCCGTTCCGTTCGGACCGGCAATGCGGACCAGCGTGCCCGCAGGACACGAAAAATTCAGTTTGCTGAACAGCAGGCGGTCGCCTCTTTGGCATCGGATATCCTGCAGCTCGAGCTGGCGGTCGTTAGTGGTCATAGTTATCGGGGGCCTGCCTCTCGGAGAGGCACTTTGCCTTTTTATCTTTTATGTATGCATGCAAGAGTTTATGAAGGGGGAATTAAGTCAACCTTATCGTTCGTTAATTTTTGCTTACATGATTTCCCCATCGGCCGCAGAAGCCCCTCACCTCCTGAATCGGGTACACGCCGAGTAACGATTTCCAAACTTTGTCTTTCTCCCGAAACCGCCGTCAATAAAGACGCAAAGAGTACATAACTCATTGACTTCATTCGGTAAATTACATTTCAAGCCGTTTGATTCATTTTTCCGTCACCGCTACCCTCATATTCAAGCGTTTTCCCTTATCAATCGCTTCGCTAACCGATGAGGCTGATATGACTTACGAAACCAACTATCAGGTGATGAGGAAACAGGGCGTCTCCAGACGCAGTTTTCTGAAATTCTGCGCCCTGACCGCCGCCTCCCTCGGACTCAGTGCAAACGGTGCCGCCGAGATTGCGCACGCCATGCAGACCAAACCGCGTCTGCCGGTGATCTGGCTGCACGGCAACGAATGTACGTGCTGTACGGAATCCTTTATCCGCTCCTACCACCCGCTTGTCGAAGACCTCATCCTCTCGATGATTTCGCTGGCCTACGACGACACTCTGATGGCTGCCGCCGGCTTCCAGGATCATCAGGTCCTGGAAGAAGTTATCGACCGTCATTTCGGCAATTACATTCTTGCGGTCGAAGGTTCTCCTGCGCTCGGCGACGACGGCGTCTTCTGCATTCCGGGCGGCCGTCCCTTCATCGACAAACTCATGCACTGCGCCAAAGGTGCCAAGGCCGTAATCGCCTGGGGTTCGTGCGCATCCTGGGGATGCATCAATACCGCCAAGCCGAATCCGAGCGGCTCGGTTCCGGTCACTTCGGTTATCAAGGACAAACCGATTGTGCGTATTCCGGGATGCCCTCCGATTCCGGAAGTCATGACCGGCGTCATCACCTACATCCTCACCTACAACCGCATGCCGCCGCTTGACGCTCAGCTGCGTCCGAAGATGTTCTACGGACAGAGAATCCACGATAAGTGCTACCGCAGAGCGCACTTCGATGCCGGTCAGTTTGTCGAAAAATTCGATGACGAAGGCGCCAAACTCGGTTACTGCCTCTACAAAGTCGGTTGCAAAGGACCGGTGACTTACAACGCGTGTTCGGCTCTGAGATGGAACGACGCGCTCTCCTTCCCGGTGGAATCCGGGCATCCCTGTCTCGCGTGCTCGGAACCCGACTTCTTTGACAAAGGAAGCTTCTACTCGCACGAAACAAGCGTACTGCCGCCCATCTGGGGGCTCGGCATCCAGGAAACCGCCGACAAAGCCGGAATTGCGGCATTGGCTGTCACGGGAGCTGCGATCGCCGCGCATATAGCCGCGAGCGCCGTCTCCAGAGCACGAAGCGGAGAAAGCAACAAAGAGATGGGAGCTGACGAAAATGACAAACCGTAAAGTCGTAGTAGACCCGATCACCCGAATCGAAGGACACCTTCGGATACAGGCCGTACTCAACGAAGACAACGTTATTGCCGATGCCATGTCCACGGGCACGATGTGGCGCGGTCTCGAAGTGATTCTCAAGGGCCGCGACCCGAGAGACGCCTGGGCTTTTGTCGAGCGTATCTGCGGCGTATGCACCGGGATTCATGCGTTATCGGCCGTGCGTGCGGTCGAAGATGCGCTCGGCATTCAAATTCCGCCGAACGCCAACATCATCCGCAATCTGATGAACGCAACGCTCTACTGCCAGGACCATGTCACGCACTTTTATCAGCTCCACGGACTCGACTGGATCGATCTCATCAGTGCGCTCGATGCCGATCCGAAGAAAACCAGCGAAATTCAGCAGAAAATTTCCCCGCATCCGCTCTCCTCTCCCGCTTATTTCAAAAGTATTCAGGAAAAACTCAAAAAGTTTGTCGCAGGCGGCGAACTCGGTATCTTTGCCAATGCCTACTGGGGAAATCCGGCCTATAAGCTGCCGAGCGAAGTCAATCTCCTCGGCGTCACGCATTACCTCGAAGCCCTGGATTTTCAAAGAGAAATCATCAAAGTCCACACCATTCTCGGCGGTAAGAATCCGCATCCCAATTACCTCGTGGGCGGCGTCCCCTGTCCGATCAACATGAACAACACCGGAGCTCAGGGCATCACGGTCAATCAGGTGTGGATGAACCACATGATCGATGTCGCCGATGAAACGATCCGCTTTATCGACGAGGTGTATTACCCGGATCTGATTGCCATTGCTTCGTTCTACAAAGACTGGTTCAAAATCGGCGGCGGCCTCTCTTCGAAAAACCTGCTCTGCTACGGTGACTTTCCGAGATATGCGGGAGATTGGTCGGAAAAGAGTCTGTTGATGCCGAACGGCGCGGTGATCGACGGTAAATTTGACGAAGTTCATCATGTCGACCTCAAAGATCCCGAACAGATCAGGGAATTTGTCGATCATTCCTGGTACGAGTACCCGATCGAAGACGAAGGACTGCACCCGTGGTCGGGCATCACCGTTCCGAACTTCAAGTTAGGCAGCGACTCCGAAGGGACAAAAACCGATATCCGCTGGCTCGGTTCCGAAAACAAATATTCCTGGATCAAAGCACCGCGCTGGAGAGGACACGCAATGGAAACCGGGCCGCTCGCCCGTATGGCTGTTGCTTATGCCAAGAAAATGCCGATTCAGACGGAACTGATCGACAGAGCACTTTCCGAACTCAACGTTCCCTTTGAAGCACTCTTTTCCACGCTCGGGCGTACCCTTGCCCGATGTCTCGAAGCCCGCATGATGGCGCAGGAAATGCGCCGCTGTCTCACAGAACTTACCGACAATATCCGGGGAGGAGACGAAGTTGCGGCCAATATGGAAAAGTGGGATCCGTCTACTTGGCCCGAAGTCTGCCGGGGCGCGGGTCCGGCGGAAGCTCCGAGAGGCGCGCTCGGCCATTGGTGTGTGATCAAAAACGGTGCAATCGATAATTGGCAGGCGGTAGTACCCTCAACATGGAACGCCAGCCCGCGGGATCCGTCGGGACAAACGGGAGCTTATGAAGCCGCACTTATCGGAACACCGGTCGCCGTTGCCGACCAACCGCTCGAAATTCTCCGCACCGTCCACAGTTTCGACCCCTGCCTTGCCTGCGCCACCCACCTCTTCGATACCGAGGGCAGCGAGCTCTGCAGCGTCCAAGTTCTTTAGATAGGAGAAGACGATGAAAATCTCCGAATGGTCATATGAAGTCTTGGAAGGACCGATGTATCCCGTCTACGTCTATGAAGCGCCGGTTCGTTTCTGGCACTGGACTCAGGCAGTCTGCTTCGTCCTCTTAACGATAAGCGGTTTTCTGATCGGCAGTCCTCTGCCTTCGAACTTTACGGATACCTGGTCGACTTACCTCTTTGCCGACATCATCGCCGTGCATGTCATCTGCGGCATGTTCTTTGCCGCGCTGATGCTCTATCGCGTCTATTGGGCCGCAGTCGGTAATTGCTACTCCCGCATGATCTTTATTCTCCCCGTCTGGGATGCGCTCTGGTGGAGCGGCATGGCAAGAACCGCGCTTCACTATCTCTTTCTCAGAAAGCATCCGCCCGTCTTCATCGGACACAATCCGCTCGCTCAGACAGCGATGTTCGTGATGTACGTTCTCGCATCCCTCGGCATCATCCTTACAGGCTTTGCGCTCTACGCCGAGCAGTGGGGAATCGGCACCGGCTGGATGATTTGGTTCGGATGGGTCTTCGATTCAGCCGGCGGGGCGCAGCCCGTAAGAACCGCCCACCATGTGCTTATGTACGTACTTCTGATCTTCTTTTCTTTCCACCTCTATATGAGTTTCCGCGAAGACATCATGGGGCACGAAACACAGCTTTCCACCATTACCAACGGCATCCGATTCTTTAAGAAAAAACACCGCCGCGGCAAATGATGCTGCCGGCAACCCGTTTCGGTCCGCAATTGCACCCGGGCCGAACGGTTTTTCTTAATCTGAGCGTAAACCGTCGGAACCAATCACCATGCGCACAGAAAAGAATATTTCCGCTCTGATTCTCGGCATCGGCAACATCCTTTGGGCCGACGAAGGGTTCGGCGTCAGAGCGGCCGAACTCTTTGCCCGCACTTTCTTTATCAAAGATCCGCTTGCCGAAATCTGCGAAGGCGGCACACTCGGAATGGCGCTCTTTGACCGGATCTGCCGGACAAAAAATCTCTTTATCTTTGACTGCTGCGACTTCAAAGCGCCGGCAGGAGAACTCCGGGTACTTCGCGGTAATGAAATCCGTATTTGGACCGCAACCAAACTCTCGCCCCATCAGACCGGTATGAACGATCTTCTCGCAGCCGCTGCGCTTTGCGACTCATCCCCCGAATTCATCGCTGTCATCGGGATTCAGCCTCTTGAGCTCGACGATTACGGCGGATCTTTGTCGCCGCTTATTGAAGCAAAGCTCCCGCAGGCCGTACAGGAAGCCGCCCGCCTGTTACGCGAAAGAAATATTGCGGTGCGCACGAGAAGCGCTGCGACGCTGGCAACGCTCCTCAACGCCGAATGTCTTTCGTATGAAAACTATCCGTTCGGAGGTCCGCCATGTGTATCGGCATCCCGATGACAGTTTCCGAAGTGATCAACGAAGCCTCTGCCGTCTGCGTCAGTAAAAACAGTTCCCGCACGCTCAATACCCTTCTTGTCGGGAAGGTGTCGGAAGGAGACAGAGTGCTCGCCTGGAAAAACTTGGCGCTCAGCCGCCTTACCGAGGAAGAAGCACGAAACATTACGCTTGCGCTCGAAGCACTCGCCGACATCTGTAGCGGAAAACCTACGGACATCGACGCGGCGTTTCCTGCAATCGGCGAGCACATTAACGGGGAGAAACTCTATGAGCGCAGCTGAATCCGGAAAGATTCCTCCCGAGCAACATCCGCTCTTTCAAAGACTGATCTGCGAGCGCCGTTTTGAGCAGGTCACCGAAGAAAATTCCGATTTATTCATCAAACAGAAAGGTCTGACGCTGCTTTTATTCATCGACGATCCAGAACGCATGAAAGAAACGTCGGATGCGTTGGTGATCACTCCGGAATTGACCGATCTCTTTCCTGAAATCAAACAAAAAGGCGTTGTGACTCAACCGTTTGCAAGGAAGTTAGCGCTTACTTACGGATTCCGGCGATGGCCTGCCGTTGTCTTCTTGAAGGACGGCGGATACCTCGGGGCCGTCGACGGACTTCGCGCCTGGGGAGAGCTGGTTGCCGAAACAGAGTGCGTCTTAAAGAGCAAAGTGCACTACCCGCCTTCCGTCGGAATTGAGGTGCGAAGCTCATAACCGCAAGAGAGATCAGCAATGACTCAAAAAACATTTCCGATACCGATTTATGCGTCCGATGCCGCGACCGATGATGTCGGGACACTCGGTGTACCGGACACCGTCACTTCCTTTCGGATGCCGCAGAATCCCGGCAACGCCGACAAGCAATCGGCCGCAGCCTGCTGCCGGTTTTTCCGCGAAATCACGCATCTGACGGGCGACGGCTCTTCGGTTCTCTGCAAATCCTTCAGCGGACTGTCTGCCGAAGCGGTTGCCTTTATCCGCGACATGCTCGGAGACGGAGAAGTCTCGATCCGTATCAAAACAACGGGACCGGTCTGCGACGAGATCCGTATCCGCGAATCCCGTTTCGTCGGCATCTGGCTTGTTCGCTTTCTGAAGCAAGAACGCGCTGTGGCCGAACACCTTGAAGTTGCTCCGATTCCGGAGTGTGTACGCGATGCCCTGAACACAGTCCGCCGAAAAGAGCTCTTTGCCGTATCTGTCCCGAAGGAAGCGATGAACAGCCCTTCGGTGCTCACCGAGATAAAAGAGCGGCTCAAAAACTTCGGGCCGAACCATTCGAACAGCCCGATTATTCTCTCGTCGCTGCCGATGACAAAAGCCGATCAAACAGTGATCGATGCGGCAATCGGATGCGGTCTCGTCCGCATCGTGTCCGAAGGCATGGGAACCTGCTGCATCGAATCATGCGGCGTGCGCAATCTTTGGAAAATTCAGTATTTCGGCAACGCACCTGCAAAGCGGATGACTCTCAACATGCTCTCGGTCTGCGAGATCCCGGAAGAAGCCTCGGCCGCAGCAGAAGATATCGAGGATTCGAAAATGCGTCTCACGGAAGTCATCCGCTGGATCGAAGAGAGCTGGCATCTTACCGAATCACGTTAAGGAGAACAGGCATGAAAATCCGTACCGATTTTGATGCGAACGCGCGCTTTGAGTGCAGGGTCTGTCACTACGTTTACGCCCCCGGCAAGGGCGATGCCATCAGCAACATCGAGCCCGGCATTGCCTTTTCTGAGCTGCCTGCCTTTTGGATCTGTCCGATCTGCGGCGCAGAAAAATCGTCTTTCCTTATTTGTCCGAAAGAAAAGGTAAAGAAAACAGAAAATTAACCGGCTACGGTGACGATATGTGCTTCGGCGATTATCATATCTGTCCGAAACATACGCCGTTCAACGAAATCTGCGCAGGCCGCAGTGAGATACCTTCCGGGAAGCCGTAAAAATGAGTTTTTTAGGTTCTATTCACATTGACCTCGTCTGTCAGGACAACCGAGTCACCGAAGTCCGTCTGACTCCGGAAAAAGAAGTTCACCCCGAAAAATTATTCATCGGCAAAACGGTTTCTGCAGTCAGAAGCCTGATCCCGAATCTCTATGCGCTTTGCCCGGACTCCCAGCTTGCAGCGTTTGATCTTGCCGTTGCAATGGCCAAGGACAAAGTGATCTCTCAGGAGCTGCTGCACCGCATCCGCTGGATCAACCATCTTGAGCTGATCGGCGAATCGCTCCGATACTTCGTGCTTGAACTCGGCAATCCCGATTACCGCACGGACAAGATGGCAGCACTCATCAAAGCCAGAGACGACATTGCCGCTTTGAAAAAACTCGATCCGCACGATTGGGAAGAAATCGAACACCTCTGGGTGGAACTGCGCTCCGCCGCAAGTTACATCCTTCTGGACGGCTTCCCGACCGACTGGCAGCAGGCCGCACTCAACAGTACATTGAACGCAACCACCGACAGCCTGACCGAAGTCTTCGTGCGCTACGGCCGCGTACGCTCGCTCGGCTACTGCAGCTATCCGTATGAGCCGAGAATCGGCTTCCATCTGCTCAACTACAACCTGGAACTCGAATCCTGGAAGAGCTACCCCTGGAACGTGAAGTTAAACGGTATGACCGGTGCCGTCGCACGCTTTGCGCATACCCCGCTGGTCTCCGGATTGCTCACCCAGGACGGCAACACCGCCTACACGCGCCTGGTCGCACGTTTCCTGCAGACCCTGCAGGCCGTCGACACCACGCATGCCGATGAATCGAGCGTTGCCGCAGTCGATGCCGGATTCGGCAAAGCCGCCTCTCTCATCGAAAACGCCCGGGGCGCACTGATTCATTCCGTAGAACTTGTTAAAGATTCCGATCCGAACGATCCGACTATCCGTCACTACGAAATCCTTACGCCGACCGAACTCAACTTCACGTATTCGGACGCCGCTCCGAGAGCGCTTAAGGGGATCCGATTCACCGACGACGATGATCTCAAAGAAAAGGCCGAAATCGTTTTCTGCAGTTTCGACCCGTGTGCCGAATACAGTATCGGAGTCATCCATGCATGAGATGTCGCTTGCCCGCAGCGTGGCTGAGATCGCTGAAGAAACTGCTTATGAAAACGGCTCGGAAAAAGTTACTTCCGTTACGTTATCGGTCGGAGAACTCTCCGGCATCGATGTTGCCTGCTTAAAGCAGAGCCTTGCCGCAGCCTTCGACGGTCCCGTCCTTTCCGGCGCAAAGATTGAAATCGAGCAGCCCGAAGGCACTGCCTGGTGCATGGACTGCAGCGAAACCGTCCCCCTGCACCGCCCGGGAGACGCCTGTCCGAAATGCGGCGGTCACCGTCTTACGATCAACGGCGGCAACGAGTTTGACGTTTCTTTTATTGCGATCTCCGTTCCCACTCAAATTTAATACCTGAAACGGGCGCGGCCGGCGCCCCTCAAAGGCTGCAATGACGCACACTCCCCCTGTTGCAAGCACCTTTTACTGCGTGCTTCGGGGAGGCCGTCATGTGCACCAGCGATCGTCAGGAAGTTCTGATCAAACTCGAAAAGGCCGTACTCTCGGCAAACAACCGCGTTGCCGCAGCCAACCGCTCTTTCTTCCGATCCCGTCGTATCCTCGCTTTAAACCTTCTCTCCGGCCCCGGCTCCGGCAAAACCAGCATTCTCTGCCGCACGATCGAAAAGCTCAAAGACCGTGTTCCTGTTGCGGTCATCGAAGGCGATCAGGAAACCGTCTTTGATGCGGAGCGCATCCGAGCTTGCGGCGTCAGAGCCGTCCAGATCAATACCGCGGAAGGCTGCCACCTTGAAGCAGAATCGGTTCGCAAAGCAATCGAAGATTTAAAGCCCGAAGAGCGTTCGATACTTTTTATCGAAAATGTCGGCAATCTCGTGTGCCCGGCGGCATTCGATCTCGGAGAAGACGCCAAAGTTATTGTTCTGTCTGTGACCGAGGGCGAAGACAAGCCGCTCAAATATCCGTATATGTTTGCGGCCGGTTCCCTCATGCTGCTCAATAAAACCGATCTGCTCCCCTACCTCGACTTCGATTGCGAAAAGTGCAGAACCTATGCCCGCAGAGTCAATCCTGCAATTGAAGTGATCGGAATGTCCGCCTTCACCGGAAGCGGTTTCGACCGATGGATTGCCTGGCTCGAAACGCGTCTAAAACAGCTTCAAAACGAGTAGCCTACGGGAGCTGCGCTTATGCTTTTTGCCCGCGAATATCGATTTACCGGCATCGTCCAGGGCGTGGGATTTCGCCCCTGGATCTATCTGACAGCTGTAAGACTCGGTCTTAACGGAAAGGTTCTCAATGACGGTGAGGGCGTCTCGGTGCATGTCGAAGGAAGCGCTTCCTCACTCGACGCTTTCAGCAACGTCTGCAGAGAATCTCCTCCGCCCCTTTCCCGCATTGAGTCCTGTACCTGGAAAGACGTCCCGGCCGCACACTTCAAAGATTTTCAGATCGTGCCGAGCATGCAAAGTGCGGTCAGAACCGTAATCCCGGCCGATGCCGCACTCTGCAGAGACTGCCTCAAAGAACTCTTCGATCCCGCAAACCGTCGATTCCTCCATCCCTTTATCAACTGCACGCATTGCGGTCCGCGCTACACCATTACCGAAGCTCTTCCCTACGACCGCGCAAAGACCAGCATGAAGCGATTCGCGATGTGCCCGCAGTGCCGGAGCGAATACGAAAATCCTCTTGACCGTCGCTTCCATGCTCAGCCGGTCTGCTGTGCGCAGTGCGGTCCGACGCTCGGAATTCTTGCCGGAGACGGCAGTGAAATTCAAGGAGACCCCGTCCGAGCTGCCGCCTCAATGATTCGGGACGGTAAAACCGTTGCCGTCAAAGGGATCGGCGGCTTTCACTTAGTCTGCGACGCCTGTAACGACTCTGCTGTCCGCAGGCTCAGAGAACGGAAAAAACGCCCGACCAAACCGTTTGCCGTCATGGCCGTCAATATTGAGAGCGCCCGGCTGATCTGCAAAGTTTCCGAGGCCGCGGATAAGCAACTTTGTTCGGCAGCAGCGCCGATCGTTCTTTGTCCGAAACGCTCCGACTCCGTTATCTCCGATGCTGTTGCGCCCGGATTAAACGAACTCGGCATCATGCTTCCCTACAACCCGATTCATCAGCTTCTTTTCTACGAGCTGCTCAATCACCCTTCGTTTGAAAATCTGACCGGCAAACCGCATGACACGTTTCTGATAATGACCAGCGCCAACCGCTCGGGTGAGCCGTTAATCACCGACAACGAAGAAGCCGTGGGGCTGCTCGGAGGTATCGCAGACGCCTTTCTTCTGCACGACAGAGACATCCTCGTTCGGTGCGACGACTCGGTATTAAGAGCCGATCCCCGCCTGCAGGTTATCCGACGCTCGAGGGGCTTTGTGCCCGATGCCGTCGAACTTCCCTTTGAAGGAAAGAGTGTCCTTGCGCTCGGCGCTTTGCTTAAAAACACCGTTTGCCTTACCAAGGGAAAGCTAGCATTTCTCTCCCAATACATCGGTGATCTTGACCGGGCCGCCAACTGCGGGACGTTAAACCGGACGGTCCGACACCTCGAAAACCTCTTTGACATCAAACCCGAAGCAGTTGCCTGCGACCTCCACCCCGACTTCTACAGCACACGGTTTGCGCTGGAAACCGCTCAAAAACAAAACATTCCGCTCTTTCGCATTCAGCATCATCATGCACACATTGCCGCAGTGATGGCCGAACACCGTCTTTATGAACCGGTGATCGGACTTGCGGCCGACGGCGTCGGTTTGGGCGATAACGGAGAGATGCTCGGCGGAGAAATTCTCTTTGTCGAACTGAGCGGATTTAAACGGGCGGCAACGCTTGCTCCGCTGGAACTCGCCGGTCCCGACAAGTGCGCAAGAGAAGGCTGGCGGATCGCATTGACACTTTTAAAACGGGCCGGCAGAGAAAAGGACTTTTTACGCCGTCTGCAGAGTGAAGAATCCGACCGTCTCAACCGACTTTTGGATTACATACCGCTTGTTCAAACCTCTTCGCTCGGCAGAGTCTTCGATGCTGCGGCTTCGCTCCTCGGCGTTGCGCACACCTCGAGTTACGAAGGTGAAGCCGCAATACTCCTTGAAGCAGCGGCAGCAGGCAAACGAGGCCGAGTCCTGAGCCGACTTGTCTCAGTACAACCTTCGGGGCCGGACATCATTGATCTGCGTGCGCTTCTTCTGTCACTCGAAGGGCGCTGCGATATTCCTTCGGCAGCCGCCGACTTTCACTCGACACTGGCTTTCATATTGGCCGAAGCTCTCGCCCTGGAAGCTGAAAAATACAACACGCGAAAAATCTGTGCCGCAGGCGGCTGCACCTTGAATACGCTCCTTATGCAACAGCTCCGGGAGCGTCTCGAAAGCAAAGGACTCACCCTTTATGAGGCCGGGCTCATCCCGCCGGGAGACGGCGGGATTGCACTCGGTCAGGCTTACATTCTGCTCATGCAGCAAAGGAGCAAGCACCATGTGTCTGGCTGTTCCCGTTCAGATTAAAAAGCTCTGTCCCGACCGGGAAGCGATTGTCGAGATTTCCGGAATCACGAAACGAATTTCGCTTGCACTCATCGACGATGCCGCTGTCGGCGACTACGTCATTCTGCATGTCGGTTTCGCACTCAGAAAAATCGATCCCGAAGAAGCACGGAAAACACTGCGGCTCTTTGCGGACGCCCTTCCGGAAGTTCTGTCATGAAATACATTTCTGAATTTCGGGATCCGGCTCTTGCTGAAAAAATTATCAAGGCCGTCGCAGTTGCCGCAGATCCCGCAAAGCACTATGCCCTCATGGAATTCTGCGGCGGTCATACGCACGTTATCAGCCGATGCGGATTCGAAGACATACTTCCCGCCAACATCCGTCTGATTCACGGTCCGGGATGTCCGGTCTGCGTACTGCCGACAGGCCGTTTTGACAACGCGATCGAACTCGCCGTTGAAAAGAACGCAACGC
>CAZNBL010000018.1:9261-25051 GCA_964571375.1 uncultured Burkholderiaceae bacterium | reverse complement strand
TCAGTCGGTAGAGCGACGGACTGTTAATCCGCAGGTCGTTGGTTCAAGTCCAACTCGGGGAGCCAGTTCAAAAGCCCGTGTCACACGACACGGGCTTTATTTTTTTCCGAATCGGAAACGCCGTACAAAAAAATATCCGCCGTACTTTTTGAGTCGGCGGATATTTTTTATTCGGCCCGGATTAGATAAAGCGGACGAGGAAGCTGCTGACCAAGCTCACCAGAATGAAAAAGACGATGGCGGAGAAATCGATATTGCGCCATGTCGGAATGAGTTTTCTGAAGGGGGCCAGGAACGGATCTGTCAGGTAACCGAGCGTACGGTAGTACGGAGAAGTCGGATTGACCCAGGACAGGATGCAGTAAAGCAACGCAAGCCACATTGCCAGCTCGACACCCCAATACAGCACCAGAACGAAGGATCCCAGCACCAGACGCTCGATACCGATACCGAAACCGCCGACCATCCAGAAGAAGAA
The DNA here is from genome assembly GCA_964571375.1 of uncultured Burkholderiaceae bacterium. Taxonomy (GTDB): domain Bacteria; phylum Pseudomonadota; class Gammaproteobacteria; order Burkholderiales; family Burkholderiaceae_F; genus JAFTYR01. The sequence continues at coordinate 24,573 of CAZNBL010000018.1, read as the reverse complement.
CTGGTAGATCACGGCAACGAGATAAGCCACAAAAATGCTCGGCAGATCCCAGTTACGAAGACGCGGAATAAAAGATGCCGCCGGCTGAACAACCCATTGCGTCAGCTGATGCGTGAACATATGAATCGGATCGTTGCCCGGAGTTCCGGAGAAACGAAGGTATGCGCGCAAAAGCAGAACACTGCCGAAAACCGTACAGAGCAGCTTGAGGGTAAAAAGAAAAACACCTGAAATCATTTACATTCCTTGCGGTTCGATGCTGTTGTTTATTTTACGAAAGGATATCGCACTGTAACGAGAGAATTTTTCATCTCATTACCCTCTTTTAAACGCTCCCATTCAAAGAACGGACCCGGATCGGTTTTTCGTCCGGGCGCGATATCGCTGTGACCGACTGCGGCAGTAATCGGATAAGCCGCTGCAAGCGCTGCCGTCAGTTCCTGAAGCGTACGGTACTGAGCTTCTTCGAACGGCACATAATCCGTCCCCTCCAATTCGATACCGACCGAGAAATCATTGCAATTTTCCCGCCCTTCGAAAGATGAAACACCGGCGTGCCAGGCCCGATCCGCGCACGAAACGAACTGTGTGAGAGCCCCTGCCCGATCGATATAAAAATGAGAGGACACATGCAGCCCTTCGAGATCGGCAAACGTCTCGTGACGGCTGCAGTCCAAACACCCCTTAAACAGGTCTTCAACGCATCCTGTGCCGAACTCTCCTGCAGGAAGGCTGATGTTATGCACCACAATCAGAGAAATTTCGGCGCACGGACGCTCATTAAAAAAGGGCGACGCAACCCGCCTTGCGGCGTCGCACCACCCTTCGGCATCAATTTTCATCACGGTTTACAGCCCCGAGACGACGATGCTCCTCGGAGCAGAAATAGCGTCCTGCCCCTTCGACGGCATCGGATTTCGAAATATAAACGCCGCATCTTGCGCATCGCATCATCGGCACGCCCTCGGGCGACTTTGCCGCTTTCTGCTTACGAAGTTCGTCCTCAAGACGGATCTGCTTCATACGCATCGAACGCCAGCCGAAGTAAATTGCCGCAAAAATCGCAGCGAAAAAGAGAATCTTGAACATATCAGCCTGCAACCTCAACAACGAGACGCACACCGATATAAGCAATCATCAGCATGCAGAAACCGACCACTACCCAGCGGGCGGCAAAACGGCCTCTCCAGCCCTTCATGTGATGTCCCCAGAGCAACACGCCGAAGATCACCCAGGCAATGACGGTCGTAACCGTCTTATGGTCGAAGCGGAACGGTGTGTCGTAGAGATTGAAGGTATAAAGCGCACCGAACACGACGGCGGCCGTCAGAATCAGGAAACCGGCCCAAAGCATGCGGAAAAGGACATTTTCCATTTCGATGAGACTCGGCACGTTCTGCAAAATACTGACCTTACCTTCCTCGCAGTCTTCGTTGATACTGCCGTCACGCAGCCACTTCTGCAGTGCCGTGAGCATCAGAGCCTGAATCATCGCCAGAGTCATCAGACTGTAGGAGAGGATCGCAAGCAGCAGATGCATACGGAACGTAAACGATGCGGTTTCCGGTCCGAGCGGCGTACCCGGCATCGCCAGCGGCAGCAACATGCCTGCGGCACCGATCGGCAGAACAAACATCAGCAGCGTACCGATTCTTGTGAAGAACGATTCGACAAACAAAATCGCCGTGCAGCTGAAAAGCGTGATTGAGAGAGCGAGAGCCAGACCGAAGTGCGGCGTACCGTGAGTAAAGAGAGCTTCGTAGATCAGACAGGCCTGAATAATAAGACCGAAACCGACGGCAGGACGAACCCAAGTTTTCGGTTTGGGATCGAGCTCGCGCGCGGAAGAATAAATACCCCAGGCCGAAACTAAGTAGAGGACTGCGGCAATTATGTAGAAAATGGCATTGATCGTCATCTTATTACTGCTCGATAATACAGAGTTGGGTATTATTCTATGCTGTAACCCTTTCCTTTTGAATTAATTCCATGCTGGATTCTCTTACACAACGACTCAGTAAAGTCGTAAAAACCATCACAGGCCAGGCCCGCCTTACCGAGGCCAACACTCAGGAGATGCTGCGTGAAGTGCGTATCGCACTTCTTGAAGCAGACGTCGCTATTCCCGTTGTCCGCGAGCTGATCTCCAGAATCAAAACAAAGGCTATGGGCGAAGAAGTCGTCGGCAGCCTCACTCCGGGTCAGGCCTTGGTCGGTATCGTTCACAAGGAACTGACCGAAGTGATCGGCGGCGGTGACGATCCCAAAGCCAGCGAACTGAATTTGGCAGCCCAGCCTCCGGCCATTATCCTTCTGGCCGGTCTGCAGGGTGCCGGTAAAACAACCACAGCGGGTAAGCTCGGCCTGTGGCTCAAAGAAAATACCAAGAAGAAGATTCTGGCGGTCTCTACCGACGTATACCGTCCCGCCGCTATCGATCAGTTGCAGAGCGTCTCCGCTCAGGCCGGCATCGACTTCTTCCCGAGCTTCCCGAATGAAAAGCCGCTCGACATCGCAGAAAAGGCCCTTGATTACGCCAAGCGCCACTTCTATGACGTGCTGATCGTCGACACGGCCGGCCGCCTTGCCATCGACGAAGTCATGATGAACGAGGTCGCCGCACTCGAAAAATTCTTAAATCCGATCGAAACATTGTTCGTCGTCGACGCCATGGTCGGTCAGGATGCTGTCAATACCGCCAAGGCTTTCGGTGAAAAGCTTCCGCTTACCGGTGTTGTCCTCACCAAGGTCGACGGCGACTCCAGAGGCGGTGTGGCTCTGTCCGTACGCTACCGACGTATACCGTCCCGCCGCTATCGATCAGTTGCAGAGCGTCTCCGCTCAGGCCGGCATCGACTTCTTCCCGAGCTTCCCGAATGAAAAGCCGCTCGACATCGCAGAAAAGGCCCTTGATTACGCCAAGCGCCACTTCTATGACGTGCTGATCGTCGACACGGCCGGCCGCCTTGCCATCGACGAAGTCATGATGAACGAGGTCGCCGCACTCGAAAAATTCTTAAATCCGATCGAAACATTGTTCGTCGTCGACGCCATGGTCGGTCAGGATGCTGTCAATACCGCCAAGGCTTTCGGTGAAAAGCTTCCGCTTACCGGTGTTGTCCTCACCAAGGTCGACGGCGACTCCAGAGGCGGTGTGGCTCTGTCCGTACGCCACATCACCGGTCGTCCGATCAAGTTCATCGGTGTCGGTGAAAAGATCACCGGCTTCCAGCGCTTCGATCCGCAGGCAATGGCCGGCCGAATCCTCGGCATGGGCGACATCGTCTCCCTGGTTGACGACGTCCGCCGCTCCGTAGACGTCAAGGAAGCTCAGAAGATTGCCGAAAAGATCAAGAAGGGCGACAACTTCGACCTCGATGACTTCAAGGCTCAGCTTGCTCAGATGAAGAACATCGGCAGCTTCTCTTCTCTGCTCGAAAAGCTTCCGGCTCAGTTTGCCGAAGCCGCAGGCCAGATCGACGACGAAAAGGCCAAGAAGCAGGTTGCCCGTACCGAAGGCATCATCAACTCGATGACTCCGCAGGAACGCCGCAAACCCGAAATCATCAAGGCAAGCCGCAAGAAGCGTATTGCTGCCGGCGCCGGCGTCACCGTCCAGGAAGTCAATCAGCTTCTCAAGCAGTTCGAACAGAGCCGCGACGTCATGAAGATGATGAAGAAGGGCGGTATGGCCAAGATGATGCGCGCCTTCCGCGGTTTGAGCGGCAAATTCCCGGGCATGGGAGGCTTTTAAACCTTGAACTCATCCTGCATCCGGATCTTGGGGATCGACCCCGGGCTGAACTTCACCGGTTACGGCATCATCGACTACCGTCCGGGCCGCTACACCCGGGTCGCCTCAGGCGTCCTCAAGGTTCCGCAGGGCGAGCTCTCCGACCGTCTCGGTTTTATCCTCAGAGGACTCACGGAAGTCATCGAGGAACACTCCCCTACTGTCAGTTCGATTGAAAAGACTTTTCTGAACACCAATGCTCAGTCGAGTCTTCTTCTTTCGCACGCGAGAGGCGCGGCAATGTGCGCGCCTGCTCTCAAAAACATTGTCTGCCGCGAATTCAGCACGCGCGAAATCAAAAAGGCCGTCACCGGAACCGGTACGGCCGACAAGGAACAGGTTAAGAAGATGGTAGCCATGCTCCTCGACGAGGAGCGTGACTTCCAAAGCGACGAAGCCGATGCGATTGCTGCGGCAATCTGTTACGCAAACCGCTGTATCCTCACCGGTATGCTGCCCGCCACCAAAAAGCTCGGCGTCAGCGGAACGGCTTCCGCCCGTCAGGGGGCGAGCGGCGCACGTTCCCGAAGTGCCTGGACAAAGAAATACGAAGGAATCCTAAAGTGATTGCACGCCTGCAAGGAATACTGATCGAAAAGAATCCGCCGCAGATCATCATTGACTGCCACGGAGTGGGTTACGAAGTCGACGTTCCGATGTCGACTTTCTACAATCTGCCCGAAATCGGCGAAGAAGTCGTACTGCTGACCGACATGATCGTCCGCGAAGACGCTCATCTTCTGTTCGGCTTCTTAACCCGCAACGAAAAGAATCTCTTCCGTCTGTTGCTCAAAGTGAGCGGTATCGGTCCGAGAACCGCTCTTTCCATGCTCTCTTCCATGAGTGCTGCGGAATTGAGCAATGCGATCGCTACCGAGCAGACCGCCATGCTCACCAAGGTTCCGGGTATCGGTAAAAAGACAGCCGAACGCCTGGTACTCGAACTCAAGGACAAGGTTGCCGCCAGCTGCGTCTCCGAACCCGTGGTCGGCGCCAAGAGTGAAATTCTGCAGGCTCTGCTCGCTCTCGGCTTCAACGAAAGAGAAGCCAAGGCAGCACTCAAGGAACTTGCCGCAGACATCGAAGTCTCCGAAGGCATCCGCCTTGCACTCAAGCACCTTTCGAGAAAGAATTAAACGGATTTACCGGAATAAGAAGTTTTACAGGGATACGGAATGGACAATCGAATCATCTCTTCAGAGCGCAACTCTCGCGAAGACTTTGCCGACAAAGCGCTCAGACCTGTCCGCCTGTCCGATTACGCCGGTCAGGACGCGCTCAGAGAGCAGCTGGAACTTTTCATCACTGCAGCTAAAAACCGCGGCGAAGCCTTGGACCACGTTTTGCTTTTCGGCCCTCCCGGCCTCGGTAAGACCACGCTCGCCAACATCATCGCCAATGAGCTCGGCGTCAATCTGCGACAGACCTCCGGTCCCGTAATTGAAAAAGCAGGCGATCTTGCGGCCATGCTCACAAGCCTTGAGCCGCACGACGTACTCTTCATCGACGAAATTCATCGTCTGTCGCCTGCCGTGGAAGAAATCCTCTATCCGGCTCTTGAAGACTTCAAGCTCGACATCATGATCGGCGAAGGTCCTGCCGCACGCTCGATTAAGATCGACCTGCCGCACTTTACGCTGGTCGGCGCTACTACCCGCGCCGGTTCCCTGTCCAAGCCTCTTCAGGATAGATTCGGCATCCGCTCCCAGCTTCAGTACTACACGAGCGACGATCTCACCAAGATCGTCCAGCGTTCCATGCATCTACTCGGCATGAACACCGATTTCGGTGCAGCCCGTGAAATCGCCTGCCGCTCGCGCGGTACACCCCGAATCGCCAACCGACTGCTCAGACGAGTCCGCGATTATTCCGAAGTCCGCCACAACGGCGAACTTTCTGAAGAAATCGCCAAAGCCGCACTCAATATGCTCGAAGTCGATCCGATCGGCCTCGACAGCCTTGACTGCCACTTCCTCACCGCCATCATGGAAAAGTTCGGCGGCGGTCCTGTCGGTATCGAAAACTTAGCTTCTGCCGTGGGCGAAGACTCCGACACCCTGCAGGATATGGTCGAGCCCTATCTCATCAAAGAGGGTTTTGTACAACGAACTCCGAGAGGCCGCATTGCAACCGAAAAGGCCTATGACCATTTCGGCATTTCCAGAGCAACCTCCCGCAACTTCAATTCGCTTTTCGACTCGCTATGACAAAACGTTATTCTCAGTCCGATGTCGCACGCTTCTACCGCAAGAACAACCTGCCGTATGCGTTCGATACCAACGTATCGCGCCTTGCCGAAGACGCCGCTTCCCTTTACACGGACGTTGCCTATCTTGCCGATACCGCCTGCCCCGAGGATTACGCTGTCTTTACGGTAACGATGCATCCGGAGTTTTCCGGCGAACTCTGCTGTCCGTATCAGCTTATCGAGCATCTCGGCTTTACCTGCATCGGTGCGCACCCCTGTACGGTTTATTCCCGTCTGTCGCTTGATTTCGACACACCCGAGCAGCAGAGCGCAGCCGAAATCTTTGTTCTCGGCAAGCGCTCCGGGATCAAAGAAGCTGCCGACAAAATCAGAGCGATCGAAGCCGGCTCTTTCCTTGCCGATCAGCTTTGCACCGTTGAAAACATCCGCAGTTGCAGCACCTTCGACCGCATTGATCTGCCGGGCGAATACAGCAAGGATCTCTTCATCGTCGCTCTCTTCTCCTATCCGGGCAAAACCGAAGAAGACTGCCGCAAGCTCTTTAAGACTTACGCCGCCGAATGCGGTTACGAAGTCAATCCGAACTTCCTTTTCAATAAGGAAGGCATGATCTATTTACTGATCAAGGGCAGCCGTCCTGCACTCGACTCCATTGCCGAATACGCCTTTGTGCGTTCGGTCACTGCACCGAAATACCTTCAGGTCAACGCGCTCGACGACGAATTCGACGATCTGTACGCCGATTAACTTCGGTGCGCCGCCTACAGGTGCGGCACTGCTTCAAAAAGCTTTTGCGTGTAAGCCGCTTCGGGATGATTGAAAATCTTCGAAGCGGTTCCGCTTTCTACAAGACGTCCGTGCTGCATCACGGCAATCTCATCGGCCAGATAATGCACAACGGCGAAGTTGTGAGTGATAAACAGCAGCGCAATGTCATTCTTCTTTTGGATTTCGGTCAGCAGATTGAGAATCTGAGCCTGTACGGAAACATCAAGCGCAGACGTCGGCTCATCGCAAATCAGAATCTGCGGTTCTATCACAAGAGAACGCGCTATCGCCAAACGCTGCCTCTGCCCGCCCGAGAATTCATGCGGATATCGGTTCATCGCATCTGCGGGCAGCCCGCATTGAGCAAGCATCGCTTCGATACGGTCGAGACCTTCGCTGCGCGAAACATCGGGACGCAGACTTAACAAGCCTTCCTGAAGCATCTCCTTGATACGCATACGGGGATTTAAGCTTGAGAAGGGATCCTGAAAAATCACCTGCATTTTGCGACGCTGTTCCCGAAGCGCTCTCTCATCGAGAGTCCCGAGATCGCAGCCGAGAAGCTCGGCCTTTCCGCTGATTTCCGCCTCATTGCGAAGCAACTGCAGCACGCCTCTGGCCAGCGTTGTCTTGCCGCTTCCCGACTCACCGACCACCGCGGTCGTACATCCCCTTCTTACCTTCAGAGAGACGTCGTCGACCGCCGTCACATAGCGCTTTGGCTCAAACCAACCCGAGCGAAGCGGAAAGCGGACCGAGTAATGTTCGATGTTTAAAACCGTCTCTTTTACAGCGGACTCGGGTACTGCTTCTTCCTTCACCGAGAGACTGATGTCGGCCGTCTCAGGATAAAAACAGCGTACGGAACGGCTTCCTTTATTTTCCAATAAAGGACGTGAACTGCGGCAGAGCGGACGCGCATGCGGACAACGGGGCGCAAAACGGCAGCCCGTAAAATTCTCGGAGAGATTCGGTACGCTGCCGCAGGGTGCTTTAAGAGCAATTTCCTTTCGTTTGCCGTCGGGGAGCGCTTCGAGCAGGCTCCTAGCATAGGGATGCAGAGGACGGCGGAAGAAATCTTCTGCAGGGGCGGTTTCAATCAGCTGCCCGGCATACATCAGACCGACGGTATCGGCGATCTGAGCAACCACTGCCAGGTCATGCGTGATCAGCAGAATACCGAGACGGTATTTCCGTCTGAGTTCGTCAAGAAGCTCCAGAATCTGTGCCTGAATCGTAACGTCGAGTGCCGTCGTCGGTTCATCGGCAATCAGATATTCCGGTTCGGCAGCAAGCGCCATTGCGATCATGACGCGCTGCTTCTGTCCGCCGCTCAATTCGTGCGGGAACATACCGGCGCGAAGTTCGGGCTCGGCAATACCGACCCGAGCGAGCCATTCGACCGCGCGAGACACCGCCGCTTTCCCTTTGAGCGGCGTGTGCAGTTCGATAGTTTCTGCAATCTGCTCTCCGACCGTCATCACCGGATTCAGACTCGACGCAGGCTCTTGGAAAATAATGCCGACCTTTTTTGCCCGCACATAACGCATCTGAGATTCGGGAAGACCGAGAATCTCTTCTCCGTCGATAAGTACTTCGCCCTCTGAAACAATGCCGTTATCGGGCAGCAGACGCATCACGGAAAGAGCGGTCATGGACTTACCGCATCCGGATTCGCCGACCAGCGCGAAAACCTCTCCGGGATGCACGGTAAAGGAAAGGTCGTCGACCGCACGGACCGCCCCGTCATGCGTCTGAAGTTCAGTCGTCATATGCCGGATTTCAAGCACGGGCGCCCTCCTTTTCTCCGCGGTTTTCCGATTTATTCACAGAGTTATTCACAATCTTGCGACCGGGCTTGGCGAGCGAGCGCCTCGGATCAAAAGCATCCCGAACCACACCGGCAAAAATGTTTGCGGAAAGAACCAGAGACAGCATCACCGCAAACGCACTTGCAAGATTCCACCAGATCACCGGCGTTCTTGAGAGTTCGAGGCGGCCGGCATTGATCATGGAACCGAAACTGTATGTCGTCGGATCCACACCGACGCCGACGTAGGAAAGTACGGCTTCGTAGAGAACCATCGAAGAAAAATCCAAAACGGCAACGATCAGCACGATATGAATGACGTTCGGGAAGATGTGACGTCTCATAATCGTGAAACTGCCGGCACCGAAGGCTCTTGCCGCCTGCACGTAGTCCATCTGAGAAATCTTGAGAGTCTCGGCTCTGAGCAATCGCGCAAGCGTTGCCCAACCGGTCATGCCGATAATGAGAGAAAGCATCATCAGACGCATATCCGAGCGCTCAAGACCGGTTTCATAAAGTCCGGGATGCGTATCGATAAACACCTGGATCATCAATACCGATGCCGCAATCAGCAGCACGCTCGGAATCGAAGACAACGTGGTGTAGATGTACTGAATCACATCGTCGACTCTGCCTTTGAAGAATCCGGCAGAAATACCGAGCACAACAGCAAACGGCAGCATCGAAGCGGTCGCAAGCGTGCCGATCACCAATGCGGTTCTGATCGATTTCAGAGCCTGATAGAGGATATCGTTACCGGTCTGATCGGTACCGAGCACATGGTAGTAGGGCCAAAGAGAAAAGACCGGACCTGCAATCAGAAGCAAGACCGAAAGCGTCAGCCAGACCGTTCGTTGGGAACGGAACTCACCGGCAGTAAAAAAAGCAGACAGCGGACGTTTTCTGCGGATTACCCGGACCGCAACAAATCCTGCGGCCGTAAGCACTGACAAGACGGCGCCGATAAGAATTCCGAATCCTGCGCGGCCGAAAACGTCACTGAGACGATCCCTGCGGTCCTTAAGATGGCTGCCTGCATCCAGCGGCTCAAAATCGCGGACGGGAACGCCGTCTTTAATACCGGAATGCTTCTCAAACGACATCACCGCTAAAGGCGCCGAATAACTCTTTTCCTGCTGCATTGCGCGCTCAGGCAACAGATCGTCCAACAGAGAGCGTGCGGTAACGTCATAGACCGCTTCCGCGCCGTTACTGTCGATAACGGAGCGGTAGTGCACTGAGTCGACGGCAGCAACAGCCAGAAATACCGTCAGTACGGTCATCGAAATCAGAGCTCCGGTCTGAGAAAACACATAACGCCAGCGCTCCTGCAGTTCCTCGGATCGGCTGACGGCAAAGCCGTACCCGATGATTGCGGCAATCAGAAGCGCAATCACGATATCGGTCGGCAGTATTACGATTTTCGGCATCATTTCAGTCGAATCCTCGGGTCGGCCAGGGTATAAGCAATATCCGTCAGAATCAGACCGACGATGTAAAGCGCCGTTCCGACAAAAACCATGGTACGGACAATGGCAAAGTCCTGAGAGTTGATTGCGTCGATCGTGTAACTGCCGAGCCCCGGAATACCGAAAAAGCTCTCCATGATAAGAGAGCCCATAAACAGCATCGGGATCACGGCAATCGTCGAAGTCAGCAGAGGCAGACTGGCATTGCGGAGCACATGACGCAGAAGTACCGCGCCCTCAGACAATCCTTTGGAGCGCGCCGTTCTGACGTAATCTTTATTGATTTCTTCAAGGAACATCGAGCGGTAAAGCAGACAGTCGCCGCCGATACGGGAGAAGACACCGATCGCAACAGGAAGCGCCAGGAACGACACCATCGCTGCGCCCGATTCGAACCCGGAAATCGGAAAAAGCTTTAGTACTTTAGAGAAAAGCCATTGTCCGAAAATGATGTAAAAGAGCGATGAAACCGACATCAGAACCACTGCGGTCACGATACCGGCGGTTTCAACCCTGGTCCGCCTGAAAAAGACCAGCATCAGAGAAAACACCACAATCACAATCACGCCGAGCAAAAACGTCGGAAGAGCCAAAGCGAGCGACGGCCACATCCGGGTTTTGATTTCATAGCCGATATCGCGTCCCGAATCCGAGGCGCCGAAGTCTCCGACAAAAAGCCGCGCACTGTGCTGCCAGAAAATCGTGTCGGTGGCTTTGGATACGCCCTCAGCCGACTCGTTCCAAAGGAGCGGCTTGTTATATCCGCGGCTTTCCTTCCAATCGGCAATCGCTTCGGCAGTCACCCGCTTGCCGCCGATATTAAGGCGCGCCATATCGTCGGGCGTATTGACCGCAAAGAACAGCGCAAAGGTAAGCAAATTGACGCCGACCAGGATAAAGAAGCCGTAGACGAGCCGGCGGAAAATATAGCGGATCATTGTTTCCTCCATTCTTTTCCGGACGCCGTCAGACGTTCTCTTCGGCGATAGAGACGAACCATCGGATAAACGGCGGCTGCCAGCAATCCTCCGATCAGAGCAATCGGCCACAAAATCGGTCGGTTCCAGTCATGCACGGCTTTTGCACGAACTTCGGGCTCGAGCCGCAAGTACTGAATGTGATTGCGCACAATCTGAGTGGGTTTGCCGTTATGCACCCACTGCTGATAAGCCGCGGCACTGGTCGGGAAATAACCGAATGTCCAGGGTGCATCCTTCTGCACGATACGGATCAGCTTCTCTACCGTCGCCTTCTTCTCGTCTCCGTCGTTCATGTACCGCAGACGGTTAAAGAGACGGTCGTATTCGGGGTTGCGGTAATTGGCCGCATTTTCCCCGGCACCTCCCGTCAGAGACTTCGCATTCGGTCCGTAAAGCAGGAACAGGAAGTTTTCCGCATCCGGATAATCCGCAAGCCATCCCCAAAGGAACAGCTGATGGCCGCCGTGAATCACTTTGTCCTGGAAGCGATTGTAGTCGGTTGCACGGATATTGAGCTGAATACCGAGTTTGGCAAACTGCTTCTGATACCAAGAAAGGACTCCTCTGGTACTCGGAGTTGCCGCCGCCTGAAAATCCAGATTCAACACCAGCGGCTTGCCGGTCTCGAAACTTCGTCCGTCGGGGTAGCCGGCTTCAGCCAAAAGCTTTTTGGCTTCATCGAGAGATTTACGGCGGATACTGCCGTCGCAGAGACGATCGTAAACATAGGGATTAAATGCGGCCGCACCGTCCTCGTCATAACCGAAGATGCCGGGAGGAAGCGGACCGTGCGCCGGTGTCGCCATTCCTTTTTGGAAGATCTGTACATACTCTTCCCAATCCATCGCGATCGAAATCGCCTGACGCAGCTTGCGGTTCTTCTCGCGCTGCTCCGGACTGCCGCCCTCGCCTACGACCGGATCAAGCCAATTGAACCCGAAATACGTATTGCTGGCTTCGACGGTCTGCGGAAACTGCAGCTTCTTTTCCCGGTATTCCTTTTCTTTTTCCGGGCTGTCGGCCATACCGATCAAAAAGCCCTGACCGTTATCGAGCCGCTCGATCTCAGGCGAATCGTAGTACCCCTGCAGGAATTTAGCGGCAAGCGGTACACCTTCCCTTTCGGCCGAAATCTCAATGCGGTCGATAAAAGGAACAGGTTTTCCGCAGTCCGCAAGGAACCCTCTTCTCAAATCATCCTTTTCCCCGCTGCAGGGATAGAGTTCCGTAGTTCGAAAGAGCGGATTGCGCTCCATCACGTGACGCCTGTTTTCTATCGATTCTACGAGCCGATAGGGACCGGTTCCGACCGGCCAATAGTTAAGAGAAAGATTGTTGCGGGCCATCCCCTTCTGGCTGTAGAACTTCTCCGCTTCCCATGGAACGGGAGCAAAGAAAGTCATCGAGAGCCAGTTGGAGAACTGCGGATACTTTCCTCTGACTTCGATACGAAGCAGATGTTTTTCGGGAGCCGTGACGCCGGCGAGCGGAAGTACTCTGAGATCAAGCCACGGAAGGTCGCGGTCGGTCGGAGAGACCGCGCTTCTGAGATGCTTGTCGAAACGGCGAAGCTCAGCCGCATAGTCCTTTAAGCCCGGCAGATACGCCGACATCGTACCGAAAATCGGTGAGATCACTCTGGGACTTGCCAGGCGTTTGATCGAATAAACATAATCCTCGGCCGTCAGTTCGCGCGTTCCCTTCTCTTTGAGATCCAAAGGATTTCTGAGGTCGCGTACCTCGTCTTCGCTGAGATTGTGATAGAGAAACCGACCCTCGGTATCTTTGGCAAAAGCCGGGTGCGGCGCAAAAAGAATCCCCTTTTTGATCGGAATCTCATAGACGCTCAGCGCAATCGCGTCGGAGGCCGCATCCGACGGAAGAATATTGCCTCTGCTGTCGAAATAAACCGGCTCGACCACGCGTTCGGCCGCTCTGGCAATCAGTTCGTACGGACGCTTGAGGTAGTGGTACTGATAGAGGGGCTCGTAAATACTGTAGGTATACGGAGTCTCGTCGCTCGAATATGAACTTGTCGGATCAAGATGCTTAGGACTGCGGCCGGAAAAAGGCGTAAAGAGCGTGTTGGACGCAAGCTCCGGGGCGCTGCGCACAGCGTTCGGCGTATAGTCGCACCCGGCAAAAGCCGCGCACACGGAGACCAAAACTGCCGCCCGCATGAAAACCGATGCTGAATACTTCGCCAAACCTGCTCCTTCCTGCTTTTTTCCGAGATTTCAGGGTATCTTCATCCCGTTTGATTACTTTATATCGGCCTAACCTTTCGGGACCCTTACGGCACCCGAAGCGACCGATTGTAAAATTTTAATTTTCCACGCAATTATTGAAGTTGTCCGTACTCAAAAAAGTGCAAAATCAAGGTCTATTCAATAATTGTCGTTATACTCGCTCAGCTTCACCGCGATTGAATTATGGATAAAAATCATTTTGATTGGCCCGTACGTGTGTACTACGAAGATACGGATGCGGCCGGCGTCGTCTACTACGCCAACTACTTAAGATTTCTGGAAAGAGCCCGCACCGAGTGGCTGCGCAGCCTCGGCTGGGAACAGAAGAAAATGCGTACCGAACTCGGCATGATTTTCGTCGTTGCCGATGTCAGCGCCCGATACCGCAAACCGGCTCTTCTCGACGATGCTCTGACCGTCCGATGCTCGCTCGGAGATGTCCGAAAAGCTTCTCTCACCTTCATTCAGGACGTGATGAGAGGCGACGAGGTACTTGTTCACGCCGAAGTACGATGCGGCTGCCTCAATGCCGAAACCATGCGTCCTGCAGCTATGCCGCAGACACTGCTCGAGCAATTGGGCGCCTGATCAATCAAGTATCCAAAACAAAAATTTAAGAACTGCAAAGGTCCGAAACCATGGAAACAACCGACTTATCCATCCTGACTTTGATTACACAGGCCGGCATCGTCGTCAAAATCGTTCTGGCGATCCTTGTCATCTTCTCTCTGGCCAGCTGGACAGTAATCTTCCAGAAATTCTTCCAGATCAGCAAAGCCCGCAAGGAAGCCCGTGACTTCGACCGCCGTTTCTGGGGCGGCTCCGACCTTAACGCACTCTACGAAAAAGCAAGCGAACGCCGCGGTTCCGTCGGCAGCATGGAAGGTATCTTCTACTCCGGCATGACCGAATTCCTGCGCACTCACGGCGCTAAGGAAAACCGCCCGCACGGCACTTTCGGCATCATCGATTCCGTAGCACGAGCTATGCGCGCCCGCTATCAGAGAGAGCTCGACGGCCTTGAATCGGGTCTGAGCCTTCTTGCTACCGTCGGTTCCGTCTCCCCCTACATCGGTCTTTTCGGTACGGTCTGGGGCATCATGGATGCCTTCACAGGCCTGAGCAACCTCGAAAGCGCCTCTCTTGCCGTTGTCGCCCCGGGTATTGCCGAAGCACTGGTAGCCACAGCTATCGGTCTGTTCGCCGCTATTCCGGCCGTAATCGGCTACAACCGCTTCTCCTACTCTTTGGACCGTCTGGCCAACCAGTATGAAAGCTTCATGGAAGAATTCCAGAACATCCTGAACCGTCAGGCCTAAGGAGTCACCATGGCACGCAACAGCAGAAGAAGACGGCTTTTGGCCGAGATGAACGTCGTTCCTTATATCGACGTCATGCTCGTGCTGGTCGTCATCCTTATGGTGGCAGCTCCGTACGTCAATCCTTCACTGGTGGATCTGCCGAGCGTTCACAGCGCTTCGCGAGCCCCCGATAAGGTCGTCGAAGTAATCGTCGCACCCGACGGTTCCCTCTCGGTACGAGCCGACGGAAACCGCACTCCGGTGGATTTCCCGGCTCTGGTTGCTACGGTTCACTCCATGCAGAAGGGCCGTGAACAGGTCCCTGTCGTTATTGCCGCCGACAAGACCGTTCCGTACGAAAAAGTCATCAATGTCATGAAGCAGCTTCAGAAAGCCGACATTCATCGTATCGGCTTGTCTCTCAAAGTTGAATCGGGTGGCAAATGACAAAGTTCTCATCCAACTCTTCGCCCAACACACCGAACGGAAAAGAAGAACGTTCGCAACTCGGAGTCTCGTTTCTGCTTGCGCTGATCGCGCACACGGCACTCTTTGCGATGCTCTTCATTTCGATTCAGTGGAAGGCGCAGCCGATGGGACCGGTTTACGCCGAACTTTGGAATGCTCCGGGAGATGCCGTACCGGCAGAAGCTCCGAAGCCCGAACCAGCCCCTGAGCCGGAACCGGAACCGGAACCTGAGCCCGAGCCGGAACCTGCTCCGCAACCGGAACC
>CAZNBL010000018.1:0-9161 GCA_964571375.1 uncultured Burkholderiaceae bacterium | reverse complement strand
CCGGAACCTGCTCCGCAACCGGAACCCGAACCGACTCCCGAGCCGGTACCTCCTCCGCCTCCTGTAGCCTCTACCGATCTCGCACGCCGAACCAACCTGCTCGATAATCCTGACATTGTTCAGGAAAGACTCGACAGAGAAGTTCAGAAGAAGAAAGAAGAGGAACAGAAGCTTCTCGAAGCCAAGCGAAAAGAGGAAGAAGCACGACAGGCAGAAGAGCGCCGCAAAGCGGAACTTGCCAAGCAGGCCGAGCTCAAGAGACTCGAAGAGCAGAAGAAGCTTGAAGAGAAGAAGCGTAAAGAAGCCGAAGAACTCAAGCGTCAGGCTGCCGAGCGTGAAAAGAAGATAGCCGAAGAGAAGAAGCGCCGCGAAGAAGAACTTCGCAAGAAGCGCGAAGCTCAGGCCGAACTTGCACGCAAGCGAGAAGCCGAGAAGAAGGCTGCCGCCGAAGCCGCGCAGAGACGACGCGAAATGCTGAGCCGTCTTGCCGGTCAGTCGAGCAGTGCCGTCAGCCAAAGCGGCGGTTCCATGACAACGATGCAGAGAGCTCAGTACATCAACCGTATCGTCTCCTGCGTACGACCGAACATTACGTTCAATCCGCCGGCATCCGCAAAATCCGGACAGTTTGTCGCTTCTTTCGAAGTCAGACTGCTTCGAAACGGCATGCAGAGCGGCAGACCCAAACTTATGAAGACCAGCGGTCTCACTGCTTTTGACGCAGCCGTCGAACGCGCTATTTTGAAGTGCGATCCGTTCCCGAAACCGGATACCGGCGACGTGCCGCGCAGCATTATTCTTAATTTCGATCCTGTGGATCCTACAACGAGGTAAAGGAGTTTTATGGCCTCAGACATCAATACCATCAGCCAGGCTGAACACACAGCAGAAGAACTGCTTGCGGGCGACAGCGCCATCCTTGATCAGCTTATTCTGATGTTTCAGCAAGGGCTCAACCTGCCGGTTGTTTACTGGCAGATCGCCTGTATCGTGGCTTCGATTCTCGGCAGCTGGATTGTCACTGCAATTCTGCTGCGCTGGATTCGCAACAAACACCTGATTGAAGCCGTCAACAAGGCTGTCGACGAAAAGCTTCCGGATATCGCGCCCCTTTCCAAAGAAGAAGAAGACAACCGTAAGAACTATCCGTTCTTAAAGCTCTTCATGCAGATGAGCTGGGCATGCTTTGCCATGCTGTTCCTGGCGCTCTCGGCGTTTGCCTGCCGCGCATTGGGTCTTCTGCCCGATCACCATCTGCCGCTTGAATCGATCGCTTGGCTCATCTGCGAAGCCTACGTCATCGTTCGTCTCACAGTCTTCGCACTGCACCGTACGATCAAGGGCCTCAATTTCTCCAAAGGTGTCGACAACGCTCTGGTCTTCTCGATCTGGACAATGGTCGCACTGCAGATCGTCGGCATTCTTCCGAAGTTCGTTGAATTCCTTAAAACCACCTCTATTCCGATCGGTAAAGAAAGTGTCTCGATTTGGTCGATCGGCATGGCTGTCTTTACCATCACGCTGGCACTTTTTATCGCCAAGTGGCTCGGTCAGATTGCAGAGCGCTGGATCTGGTCTCTGCCTAAAGTTCAGAGCAATCTTCGTGTCGTTCTGATTCGCCTCCTTAAGATCGTTCTGGCGTTCATCGCCATCCTTGTCGGCCTCTCTTCCGTCGGTATCGACATCACGATTCTCGGCGTATTCGGCGGTGCGATCGGTGTGGGCTTGGGTTTCGGTTTGCAGAAGATCGCCAGCAACTACGTCAGCGGCTTCATTATCCTGCTTGACCGCAGTATCAAGATCGGCGACATGGTCAAGGTTGCCGGCATCGAAGGTATTGTTCAGGATATCAAGACCCGCTACACCGTTATCCGCCAGTACAACGGATCGGTCACCATTATTCCGAACGAATCCTTTGTGGTGAGCAACGTCGTCAATACCTCCTATCTGCAGGGTCCGGGCCGTGCAACAGTGACAATCAGCGTCGACTATTCTTCGGACGTCGATGCCGTTATCGAACTGATGAACAGCATTGTCCGCGCTCAGCCGCGTGTTATGAGCAATCCTGCACCCTTTACCCGTCTTACCAACTTCGGCGACGACGGTATTGATCTCACGGCTTATTTCTGGGTTCCGGATCCGGGCAAGGGTACTTCGACACTGCGCTCGGATATCTCGAGAGCCTTCCTGCGTGAATTTGATAAGGCAGGCATCAATATTCCGTACGCACAGAGAGAACTGCGCGTTCTCTCTATGCCGGATATTGTCTGTAAAGTCGAAACCGGCGCAGATAAAGATAAGAACAACAGCGATTAACGTTTAATTGTTCTTACGAGAAAAAAGAGAGACTTCGGTCTCTCTTTTTTTGTTTGAAATGAGAAAGCGGACATAAAAAACGGCTCCCGCAAAGTTTCCTTTCACGAGAACCGTTTATACGGGCGCTCCGATCGAAGCACCCCTGATGCCTCACATCAATCAGCAGGTGATCTTGCTCATGACGTGTTCGACGATCTTGTCGACAGCAACCATTTCGTTATTCAGATCGGCGCGGTGAGTGTATTCAACTTCGCCGTTCTTAAGGCCGCGGTCACCGATCGTAATACGGTGCGGAACACCGATCAGTTCCCATTCGGCGAACATAACGCCGGGGCGGTTGCCGCGGTCGTCGATGATAACGTCGACACCGGCTTCCTTGAACTTGTTGTAGAGGTCGTCGGCTGTTTCGCGGACGGCATCGCTCTTGTCGTAACCGACCGGGCAGATAACGAGTGTGAACGGAGCGATGGAATCCGGCCAAATGATGCCCTTTTCATCGTGACCCTGTTCGATAGCAGCGCCGAGGAGACGGGAAACACCGATACCGTAGCAACCCATCTGCATGATCTGCGGCTTGCCGTTTTCGTCGAGGTAAGAAGCGTTCATCGCTGCGGAATATCTGTCGCCGAGGAAGAAGACGTGACCGACTTCGATACCGCGCTGCATCTTGAGCGTACCCTTGCCGTCCGGAGAAACGTCGCCTTCGACAACGTTACGGAGGTCGGCAACGACAGGTTCGGGAAGATCACGGCCCCAGTTGACGCCGCGGATATGGAAACCTTCTTCGTTGGCACCGACGACAAAGTCGCTCATGTTGGCAACAGTCTTATCGGCAACAACTTCGATATCTTCACGAATACCGACAGGACCGAGAGAACCCGGCTTGCAGTTGAAGGCTTCCTTGATTTCTGCGTCGCTGGCGAAGCGGAAACCGGCCTTCAGGGATTCGAGCTTACCGGCCTTAACTTCGTTGAGAGTATGGTCGCCGCGGATGAGCAGAAGAACGATCTTAGCCGGCAGCGGCTTGCCTTCTTCATCAACACGGTCGGCGGCAACAACAACGCTCTTGACGCTGCGTGTAAGCGGCAGACCGAGCATTTCTGTAACGTCTTCGCACTTTTCCTTGCCCGGAGTAGCAACCTTTTCCATTGCTTCTGCGGGAGCGGCGCGTTCGGCGATAACACTTTCAGCCGGAGCGAGTTCGATATTGGCTGCGAAATCGCTGTCCGGGCAGTAAACCACTACGTCTTCACCGGTATCGGCGATCACCTGGAATTCCTGAGAACGGGAACCGCCGATAGAGCCGGAGTCGGCACGAACGGCACGGTACATCAGGCCGAGACGGTCGAAGATACGGCAGTAAGCTTCGAACATCTTGTCGTAGCTCTTACCTGCGTCTTCAGCAGTACGGTCAAAGGAGTAAGCATCCTTCATGACGAATTCGCGGCCGCGCATCAGACCGAAACGGGGACGGCGTTCGTCACGGAACTTAGTCTGAATCTGGTAGAAGTTAACGGGAAGCTGACGCCAGGACTTAACCTGCTGACGAACGAGGTCTGTCAGAACTTCTTCGCTGGTCGGCTGGAGAACGAAATCGCGGTCGTGGCGGTCCTTGAAGCGCAGCAGTTCGGCGCCGTACTTCTGCCAACGGCCGGTTTCCTGCCAGAGTTCGGCCGGCTGAACGACCGGAGTCAGCAGTTCGATAGCGCCGGCGCGATTCATTTCTTCGCGGATGATCGCTTCGATCTTACGCAGGCTGCGCAGGCCCATAGGCATGTAGTTGTAGATACCGGCGGCAAGCTTCTGAATCATGCCTGCTCTGAGCATCAACTTCTGACTGACGACTTCTGCATCAGCAGGAGCTTCCTTTTGTGTAGAAATAAAAAACTGTTTTGCTCGCATTAGATTTTCTCTGTAGCAGATAATGGCAGACACGCTGCCGGTCTCGTTTTCCTCAGCTCTTCAAGTTAAAAATGCGGACACCGCATATAATGAGCCGGATACAAAATAGTTATTTTAAAGTTTTTTCATGCTTGATAAAGATGGATACCGACCGAATGTCGGCATTATTTTGCAAAACCCGCTCAAACAGGTTTTCTGGGGCAAGCGGTTGCGCCAGCATTCCTGGCAGTTTCCGCAGGGCGGTATCAAGCGCGGAGAAACTCCGAAAGAAGCTATGTATCGCGAGCTCTGGGAAGAATTAGGGCTCTTCGAACACCAGGTGCGCATCGTCGGACGTACCGAATCCTGGCTTTATTACAACGTTCCCGAAAATTGGATCCGCAAAGATCTGCGCGGAATCTATCGCGGTCAGAAACAGATTTGGTTCCTTTTGGAATTTCAGGGACGCAACAACGACATCAATCTTCAGGCAACCAACCACCCGGAATTCGAAGCATGGAAATGGAATTCGTACTGGGTACCGCTTGCCGATGTCATCGAATTCAAGCGCAAGGTGTATCAGGAAGCTCTGAAAGAATTGCTTCCTCTCACAGAAATGTCTAAGAAGGACGCTACGCCGCCCAAAGGCTGGGCCGAAGCGAAAGGACCGAGTCACTTCCGCTTAAAGCCCATTGTCCGTTAACGCTTGGCGGCAACCATATTGTCCTGATGAATCAGCTCGCGCTGCTCCATGTAGCCGAGCTCCTGAACGATTTCTTCGGTATGAAGTCCCATAATGCGTCGGGCTTCTTCAGAAGAATAATTCGTCACACCGCGGGCCACTTCATTACCGGCCTCATCGATACAGGCAATGATTTCACCGCGAAGGAACTCTCCTTCCACCGATTTAACACCGACAGGCAGGAGGCTCTTGCCGTGACGGATTGCTTCGGCAGCACCGTCATCGATCACACAGGACCCTTTGAACTGCAGATGGTCGGCCATCCATTGACGCCAGGCCGAAAGGCGGGGCTTTTCGGCAACCAGAAGCGTACCGATGGATTCCGCCTGAGCCAGGCGCACCAGAACATTTTCTTCTCTGCCGCTGGCAATCACAGTGGAAGCACCGCTTGCGCAGGCACGCTTGGCGGCAAGAATCTTCGTGAGCATACCGCCCTTGCCGATCGAAGAACCGGCTCCGCCCGCCATCTTCTCGAGCGCTTCGTCGCCTGCCTTGGCACAGCTGACGAATTCCGCATCGGGATTGGAGCGGGGATCGGCAGTAAAGAGACCTAACTGATCGGTAAGAATCACCAATACATCGGCATCGACCAAGTTGGTCACCAATGCACCGAGCGTATCGTTGTCGCCGACTTTGATTTCGTTGGTAACAACCGTATCGTTCTCGTTGATGATCGGCACCACGCCGAGGTTAAGAAGCGTGATGAGTGTCAGACGTGCGTTGAGATATCGTTCGCGGTCGGCCAGGTCGGCGTGCGTTAAAAGCACCTGAGCCGTCTTGATGCCGTAGCCTTCGAAACTCTTTTCGTAGGCTTCCACAAGACCCATCTGACCGACAGCGGCAGCAGCCTGAAGTTCATGCATGCGGCTCGGACGCTTGCTCCATCCGAGACGCACCAGACCTTCGGCTACAGCTCCGGAACTGACCAGGATCACCTGCTTGCCCATAGACTGCAGAGCGGCGATCTGAGCGGTCCAGCGCTCGATCGCTGCGCGATCGAGGCCGTGACCTTCGTTGGTAACGAGCGAAGAGCCGACTTTAACAACGACTCTTTTTACCTCGCTCCAGACTTTCTGAGTTTCACTCGTTGCGTTCATTTTCAGCATCCTCGAGTTCTTCTTCGAAACGGGCATCTTCTTTAGCCTCGGCTTCGAGAATTTCCTTCTGATGCTCTTCATGCAGATGCTTGGCAATTGCGCTTACCAGGGCATCGCAACCTTCGCGGGTAGCCGCAGAGATCGGCATGATGACGGTTTCTTCACCGAAGCCTTCGCGATACTTCGCAAGAACGGCGTCTCTTTCTTCTTCGACAACCAGGTCCATCTTGTTGAGGATAAGCCAGCGCGGCTTAGCTGCAAGAGCCGGGTCGAACTTACCGAGTTCTTCGGTAATGGCGCGGGCCTGCTGCAGAGGATCTGCATCGGGATCGGGCGGCATTACGTCGACAACGTGCAGCAGAAGGCTGGTTCTCGAGAGATGACGCAGGAACTGATGACCGAGGCCGGCACCTTCGGAGGCACCTTCAATGAGACCCGGAATATCAGCGATCACAAAGCTCTGTTCCGGACCGACACGGACGACGCCGAGCTGCGGATGAAGCGTTGTGAAGGGATAGTCGGCGATCTTCGGACGAGCGTTGGAGACCGCAGAAATCAAAGTGGACTTACCGGCATTCGGAAGACCGAGCAGACCGACATCGGCAAGAACGCGAAGTTCAAGCTTCAGTTCGCGCTGTTCTCCGGGTTCGCCCGGTGTGCACTGGCGCGGAGCACGGTTGGTCGAAGTCTTAAAGTGCAGGTTACCGAGACCGCCCTTACCGCCCTTGGCAACAAGAGCTCTTGCGCCGTTGGAGTCAAGGTCGGCGACCAGTTCGCCTGTGTTGATGTCGGTAATGATGGTGCCGACCGGAACCTTCAATTCGATATCCGGAGCACCGCGGCCGTAGCAGTCGCTGCCTCGGCCGTTTTCACCGTTCTTCGCAAGGAATTTGCGAGTGTAACGATAGTCAATCAGGGTGTTTAAGTTGCGGTCTGCAACGGCAAAAATAGAACCGCCGCGGCCGCCGTCACCACCGTCAGGACCGCCCTTCGGAATAAATTTTTCACGACGGAAAGAGGCAACACCGTTGCCGCCCTTACCGGCGATGACTTCAATTTTGGCTTCGTCTACGAACTTCACTTCTGCAATCTCCTCAATGCTTTCGTCTCATGATAGACGAAACGAAAGCAGATAAAGAAAAACCCCATTCATAAGAAGAATGGGGCCTTTCCTCTGTGACAGTTAAACGGTCAGCTGATTAAGCAACCGGGATAACGTCAACGTAATGTCTGTTCAAGCGACCGCGGATGCAGAACTGAACCTTACCAGCTGTCTTAGCGAACAGAGTGTGGTCACGGCCCATGCCTACGTTTTCACCGGCATGGAAAGCTGTACCGCGCTGACGGACGATGATGCCGCCGGGCTGAATCATTTCAGAGCCAAAAACCTTAACACCGAGTCTCTGGGCGTTGGAATCGCGACCGTTTCTTGTTGAGCCGCCACCTTTCTTATGTGCCATTTAATATTACCTCTTCTCTTAATAGTCCATTAGGCTGTAATTGCGTCGATCTTCAGCTCTGTGTAGTGCTGACGATGACCGCCACTCTTCATGGAGTGCTTACGGCGGCGGAACTTGAAAATACGAACCTTGTCGTGACGACCTTCAGCAACGATCGTTGCGGTAACGGCAGCACCTTCAACAAGCGGAGTGCCAACGCGAAGACCGGCTTCATCCTTAACAGCCAAGACTTCTTCAAGCTTGATCTGGGAGCCGACTTCACCAGGAATAAGTTCTACTTTAACAGTGTCGCCGACGGCAACAGTGTACTGCTTACCGCCAGTTCTGATAATTGCGTACATGTAAATTAACCTCAGTCACTTCAATACGGCCTGCGCTCCGTTGAAGCCTTTTTATGAGCTAAAAAATATCTTTTTGCGCAAGACGCGGGATTGTGACACATATCGGCTCCGAAGTCAATTGAAGTCAATAAGTTAGGAATCATTTTCTCCCGGCAAAAAGGTAACCGTCCCGCCGGCTTTTCGGCAAAAGTTGCGTTTTTTCCTCGTCTGAAGCCCTGAAAAATCGTTAAGATTAAATCTTTGTGAAAATACGTATCAATTTCTAGGAGTCAGCATGTCAAACGTGGCCGAAGCCATGCTCAAGATTATTTCTCCGATTCAGGAGGATTTATTAGAGGTGGATCGCTGTGTAATGAATGATCTTCAGAGCGATGTCGCTCTGATCAAGAAGATCAGTGATTACATTGTGAGCGCCGGCGGCAAGCGGATGCGCCCCGTTGTACTTCTGCTTCTGGCTCGTGCCATGGGATACAAGGGCAACGACCATGTATTCCTTGCCACTATGATTGAATACGTTCACACCGCAAGTCTGCTGCACGACGACGTGGTCGACGAAAGCGACCTGCGCCGCGGCAAGCCGACAGCATGCTTCAAATGGGGCAATGCAGCGGCCGTCCTCTCGGGCGACTATATGTATTCCAGAGCTTTCCAGCTCATGGTCCGCACCAACAACCTCAGAATCTGTGAGATCGTTGCCGACGCCGTTAACCGCGTCTCCGAAGGCGAAGTCATTCAGCTTCTCAACATTCACGACACTACTGTCGACGAAAGCCGTTACCTCGACGTTATCGAACGCAAGACCGGCGTTCTCTTCGAAGCCGCAGCCCGCATGGCCGCTACGATTGCCGGAGCCACTCCCGAAATGGAAGAAAACGCCGCCCGTTACGCCCTGGCACTCGGCCGCGCCTTCCAGATCATCGACGACGTACTCGACTACACGGGTACCGCCAATATCGGCAAGAACCTCGGCGGTGACTTAAGAGAAGGCAAGATGACCATGCCGCTCATCTATGCACTCCGCAACTGCACCGATGATGAAGCCAAACTTATTAAGGATGCAGTCGTTGCAGGCGAAGGCGACCTGGATCAGATCGTTGCCATTTTGAAGAAGACAGGTGCTATCGAGTCCTGCATTCAGATGGCCAGAGATGAGGTTGCCGGAGGTATCGAAGCACTTTCTGAACTTCCCGCTTCACAATTTAAAGAATCTCTGGTACAATTACTTTCCTTGACAGTTGAAAGAGATAAATAAGTCTCTCGAAACGTCAGAATCGGAGTGTAGCTCAGCCTGGTAGAGTACTGCGTTCGGGACGCAGGTGTCGGA
>CAZNBL010000017.1:0-26165 GCA_964571375.1 uncultured Burkholderiaceae bacterium | reverse complement strand
TCTTCAACTGCACCGACGCCGTCAACCTTGACGTACTTAGTGGCAGTCTTGCCGCTCTTGGCGAGTTCGTCGTAGTAACCGACGAGAGCTTCTGTCTGGTCGTGGTAGACCTTAAGACGCTTCTGAACGGTTTCTTCCTTGTCGTCGTCGCGCTGAACGAGGTCTTCGCCTGTCACATCGTCCTTGCCTTCAACCTTCGGCGGGTTGAACTTGATGTGGTAGCTGCGGCCGGAAGCCGGGTGAACACGACGGCCGCTCATACGTTCGAGGATGGCGCTGTCGGGAACGTCGATTTCGAGAACGTAGTCGATGTCAACACCTGCGTCCTTCAGAGCGTCTGCCTGAGGAATAGTTCTCGGGAAGCCGTCGAAGAGGAAGCCGTTCTTGCAGTCGGCCTGAGCAATACGTTCCTTAACGAGACCGATGATGATGTCGTCGCTGACGAGTTCGCCGGCGTCCATCACCTTCTTGGCTGCGAGACCGAGCGGTGTGCCTGCCTTAACAGCAGCGCGGAGCATATCGCCTGTGGAAATCTGGGGAATATCGAATTTTTCTTTGATGATATTGGCCTGTGTACCTTTGCCGGCGCCCGGAGCACCGAGAAGAATTAAGCGCATCTGCGCCTCCTTATTCGATAATTATTAAAAAAACTTTCTCTGTCATTCTAGTGGAAAGAGGGCGTAATGAGCACCCCCTTTTTATGACAGGCTCAATTAGATTGTGTCAGGAAGGTTCTGACGCGCTCTAAGTCTTCGGGAGTATCCACCCCCGGAGGAATACTTTCTTCGAACACCTTAACAGCAATTTCGTATCCGTTCCAGAGGGCGCGCAGCTGTTCCAAGCTTTCTTTAGCTTCGAGATTGCTCTTCGGCAGTTGCGGATATGCCTTCAGGAAGTGGCAGCGGTAGCTGTAGATGCCGATGTGACGCAGTGCGCCGAGATCTGCGGGCAGGGCGGAACGGTCCTTGGCAAAGGTGTCGCGGTCCCAGGGAATCGGGGCGCGGCTGAATGTCAGTGCCTTGCCGTTCTTATCGCAGACGACCTTGACAACGTTGGGATTGAAGAATTCTTCGGCGTTGTCGATCGGAATGGCGGCCGTACCCATCGTGCAGTCCTTGTGAGTCTTCAGAAGGTTGGCTACTTCACGAATGACGCTCGGCGGAATAAGCGGTTCGTCTCCCTGAACGTTGACGATGATTTCATCGTCGGGGATGCCGCAGAGTGTGGCGGCTTCGCAGAGACGGTCGGTGCCGCAGACATGGTCTTTGCGGGTAAGGCATGCTTCGATGCCGAACTTCTTGCAGACTTCGAGAATCGATTCGTCGTCGACGGCACAGATCACGCGGCCGGCGTCGGCAAGTTTGGCCTGCTCGGCAACGCGAACGATCATCGGCTTGCCGTTGATGTCGGCAAGCGGCTTATTCGGCAGGCGTGTGCTTGCGAGTCGGGCCGGAATAATGACGGTAAAACTCATGCTTTTCTCCGAGCGTCTTTTTCTTCAACTTCTTTTTCGCTGAGGTCGCGGGCTTCGGCGGGAACCATGCAGGGAATGTCGTCGGCGGCCGGGAATGCCTTCATATCCGTACGGCAATAAAATTCCTTCTTTTCTGCATCCCAGAAGAGCGGGCCCTTGCAGATCGGGCAGACCAGAATCTGCGTTACTCGAGGATCCATGGGTTATTTATCCTTTTTCAAAGAAATGAGTTTCTGAACCACAAAGTCGACCAAATGCTTGTCGAGAACAAGTTCGAGCGGTACGACATAGATACGCTTGTCTTCCTTGATTTCCGGGTGCTTGCGGCATTTGACCGCATCTTTTTCGGTAATGAAAATCAGCTCGGCGTCAAGATCGGCAAACGGATTCTTGTCGTAGTTGTAATGGTCGGGAAGCGGTAATTCGGTGATATCGAGATCATGCGCGCGCAGCATCGAGAAGAAGCGGCCGGGCACGGCAATGCCGGCAGCGGCCACAGCCTTCATTTCCTTTTTGAACTGCATGCGGGCAAGCGTGTCGAGGTTGACGATTTCGCCGGTGCTGTAGTTTTCGCAAACGTTCAGGCCGCTCGTTGCCGCAAATCTCGGTTTGCTGGTAAAGAGGACTTCATCGGTGGCGTTAAGCACGATCGCATCGACGCTCGAGAGTCTCGAAGGCGGTTCTCTCAAAGGACCTGCGGGCAGCACCCAACGGTTGCCGAGGCCTCTGGCGCCGACGACTGCAAGCTCTACATCGCGGGCAAGAGCATAGTGCTGCAGGCCGTCGTCACTGATGATGACGTCGACATCGGGGTAATGCTTGAGAAGGAATTCGCCGGCCTTGAAGCGCTCAGGACAGACAACGGTCGGGACACCTGCGGACTTGCAGATGAGAAGCGGCTCGTCGCCTACGATATCGGGGTCGCTGTCCGGGCGGACTTCGATGGCTTCATCGGCTTTGCCGCGGTAGCCGCGGGAGATGACGCCGGGATTCCAGCCTTTTTCTTTCAGGGCGCGCACCAGGGCGATTGTCACGGGCGTTTTGCCTGTGCCGCCCACGTAGATGTTGCCCACCACAACGACAGGAACCGGAAGCTTCTTAGGCACGGTATGTTTTTTCTTCAGAAGCGCACCGAGCCGGAAAAGTCCGGAAAACGGAAGCAGAAGCCAGGACGCCGGTCCGCGTCTGTCCCATTGCTGATGCAAGAAGGATTCAAGTTGAGCCCGCATTGTTGTGGTTAGTCTCTCTTTAATGTCAATGTATCGATTCTACAAAACCCTACTTCACTTTTGCATGTTTTGATTGGCAAAGCATGAAGAATTCACAGAAAAAAGACACTTCGGGCGGCAGATGACGCAGTGCAAAGCCTTTTATCTTTCCGTAATATGAGAAACGGGCGGAAATGCACTTTCGCCGATGAATAAAAAAGGCTTGTTTTATGTATCAGGAAGCGCAGGAGAGCAATCGTATTCCGAGTGTTTCGGAAGTCTGCCGGGCATTGAACCGCGTACTCGATCAGAATTTTCACAAAGTTCTGATTCAGGGCGAAATTTCGGAATTCACAAACTACCGCGGCAGCGGTCATTGGTATTTCACGCTCAAAGATTCCGCCGCACAGCTTCGCTGCGCCATGTTTGCCCGCGACAATGCACGTGTCGGTTTCGTGCCGCGTGTCGGCGATAAGATCGCGGTGATGGGCTCCATGACTGTTTACGACAAGAACGGCAGCCTGCAGTGCGTGGTTCGCGCCATGCGCCGCGCCGGTGCCGGAGAACTCTACGAGCGGTTCCTGCAGCTCAAAAACAAGCTTTTCCAAGCAGGCCTCTTCCGGGAGGAAATCAAGCGTGAAATTCCTGCAGTTCCGAGAAGGATCGGTATCGTCACAGGCCTGCAGACAGCGGCGTTAAGGGACGTGCTTGCCCGTCTTACGGCGCGCGCTCCCTACGCCGATATCATCGTCTATCCGACCCGCGTTCAGGGAATCGGCGTCGAAAACGAAATTGCCGAGGCTCTGCGTACGGCAAGTGCGCGCGGCGAAACCGATGTTTTACTGTTAGTGCGCGGCGGCGGTTCGATCGAAGATCTCTGGGCATTCAACGAAGAAATCGTGGCATATGCCATCCGTGAATGCCGGATACCGGTCATCAGCGGTATCGGTCACGAATCCGATATTACGATTGCCGATCTTGCGGCGGACCTTCGTGCTCCGACACCGACCGCGGCAGCTGAAATGGCGGCTGCAGAGAGGGGTGCTTTGATCAACCATATCGCCTCTTTGGAAGGCGGGATGCAGTCCTTTATGCGGCACTACCTTGAAAATCAGCAGATGAGCGTGGATTTCAACGCAAGAGCTTTTGCATCGCCCGAAGCGATGACGGAGCCGTTCGCTCTGCGCTTGGAAAGGGCATCGGAGCGTTTATCAAGCGGATGCCGGATGTCGCTTGCTTCCGATGTCAGCCGCTGGAAGTCGATGTGCGGCCGCCTCTCTCTTGCCAAAAGAAGTATCCGAAGCGATGAGCTTTCGGAACTTACAGTGAAAATGCAGAGATCGGCGGATTCTCTGCTTCAGAGGAGCGCCGTGAAACTGACGTCTCTCGAAGCCGAGTGCGATGCGATGAATCCGAAACGGGTTCTCTCGAGAGGCTACGCCTGGGTGCAGACCGAAGGCCGGGTCGTGAGCTCTGTCGGAGAGCTCAAAGCCGGGGACGCAGTCGATATTTGTCTTGCCGACGGAAACGCGCATGCCCGAATTGAGTCATTGCGACGCGTAAAGAAGTCATAACCCCGTCATACTGCAGCAAAGCCAATCAACAGCTCCGAAGAGGAGGAAACTATGGCATTTGCTGTTCCTGCACTTCCCTTTGCGACGGATGCTCTGGAGCCGTATATGAGCGAGCGCACAGTCTCCTTTCATTACGGCAGGCACCATCTCGGCTACTGCAAGACGCTCAATATGCTCGTAGAGCACACGAGCTGCGAGGAACTCACGCTCGAAGAGCTGATCCGTAAGTCCCGGAGCGGTGCAATCTTCAATAACGCGGCACAAACCTGGAATCACACTTTCTTCTGGAATTCGATGAAACCCTCGGGCGGCGGTGCGCCGCACGCGTCAGGCCCGCTTGCCAAAGCGATATGTTCCACGTTCGGTTCTTTCGCGGATTTTCGAGAAAGGTTTATTGAAAGCGCGGCAGCTAATTTCGGTTCGGGATGGACATGGCTTGCCTCATCGCACAGCGCAGCAACGCCGCTCAAAATTATCAATACTTCAAACGCCGGATGCATTCTTACCGAATCCTGCGAGCCGATTTTCGTATGCGACGTCTGGGAGCACGCTTACTATCTCGACTACTTCAATGCGAGAGTCGACTACGTGAAGGCGTTTTTAGATCACTTGGTGAACTGGGAGTTTGCCGAGGCAAACTTCGATCGGATCAGCGACGGACTTTAGGAAGTCCGGCGATTTCAGCACCGGGGGCGATTTTTCTGTCGGTAAACCAGCCCGCGTTCATTTCGAGTGCGTAGGCTGCGGGAGAAGCCGCACAATGCAGCGCGAGTGTTTCGGGCAGCATTTCTTCGATATTGATGATGCGGCCGCTCTCGTCGATAAATGCAACCGAGAGCGGGATCAGAGTGTTCTTCATCCACATGCATACGAGAGCAGCGGGATCGAAGACAAAGACCATGCCGGAGTTTTCGGGAAGCGAAGTGCGGAACATCAGACCGCGCTCAAGTTCGCTTCGCGTACGTGCGACTTCGGCATCGATTGTGAAATCGCCGACCGTGAGTGCTTCTGCATGCGCCGGAGATGTTAAGAGGGCGGCAGCAAGAAAAACAGCGGTCAGCAATTTTTTCATGATCGTAAATACAAAAACCCGAGCGACTAGGCTCGGGCTTTTCGAGAATATCTTCCGATTAGGCCGGAGTGATATTGTCAGCCTGCTTGCCCTTTTCGCCGATCTTCAGATCGAAAGTAACCTTCTGGCCTTCCTTGAGGGTCTTGAAGCCTTCCATCTTGATAGCGGAGAAGTGAGCGAAGAGATCTTCACCACCGTCGTCCGGAGTAATAAAGCCGTAGCCCTTTGCGTCGTTAAACCACTTTACGGTTCCAGTTGCCATTTTAAACATCTCCAAAAACTACTTAACGGCGTGTCTGTTACCTCACCCGCCTAAAGCGAAAAAATAGGCTTGCAGCCTTACTGCCCTGTGAGCAAGACGAGCAGCTATTGCAAATTGTTACAAGAGTAGAGTTTTCTTGTCAATGGAAGAAACACGGGTTCTCTTGAACACCTGCACAACCCATTCTAGACTCAATAAACGCCAATGCATGGATTTGCAGGATATTTCGCTGAATATTCAGGCAAAATGCACCGTGGTACGGTACTTTTTATTTTTTGTTGTACTTTCGCCACAGAGTTTTGAACAAACAGAGTTTTAAGAGAACGGTATGCCGCAAAGAGACGGACAGACGTGCACGATCACTCGCTCGAGAGTGGCTGTGATCAAGAAGCCCTCGCGCTGGAAAGTCATGATGATGAATGACGATGTGACCACGATGGAATTCGTGGTCAGAGTGCTGCAGGAGATCTTCAATAAATCGACGGAAGAGGCTGTCGAAGTCATGCTCAATATCCATGAAAAGGGATGCGGCATTGCCGGCGTCTACAGTAAGGATATTGCCGAAACCAAGCGCGAGCAGACCGTCGAGCAGGCCAGAGCCGAAGGCTTCCCTCTTAAAGTCGAAATTGAGCAGGAATAACACGAGATGAGCAGTATTGATGAGGGCCTGGCCATCGCCATGAGCGAGGCTTACGGAAGGGCCGCTTTCGACCGCGCCGAGTATGTGACGCAGGAACACCTGCTGCTCGGCCTGATCAAAAACGAGCAGATCGCTATCATGCTCGGCAACCTTGATATCGATGCTAGAGAGATTCAGCAGGAACTCGAAGCGCTGATTGTCAAAGCCAACGCAGAGATGGGACGCTTAGCCGACGGCAAGGATCCTGTTCCGACCGTGGGCGTTCAGAAGATCGTGCAGGAAGCGATCGATATGGCAGGCAAGCACGCGTTCGGTAAAAATCTAGCCGACTGTCTTCTCGTTTTCTTCTGTCTGATTCAGGAAGAAGAATCCGAAGCCGCCTATCTGCTGCAGGAAAAGGGTGTAGTTCCCGAAGACGTCGAAGCCTGGATCGAACACATGAGCGGCTACGCTTACGAAGGCGCCGCCGGTCTTCAGGGCGAAGAAGGTTCGGGTAAAAAGACGGCCATCGAGCTCTTTACCGTCAACCTCAATGAACTCGCAGAAGCCGGCAAGATCGATCCGATCATCGGACGAGCCGAAGAACTCGACCGCGTCATGCAGGTGCTCTGCCGCCGTCGCAAAAACAATCCGGTTCTCGTAGGTGAGTCCGGTGTCGGTAAAACCGCAATTGCCGAAGGTCTTGCCTATCGCATTACCCGAGGTGAGGTCCCCGAGGCTCTGAAGGGTTTCGAGGTCTTCTCTTTGGATCTCGGCGGCATGCTTGCCGGTTCTCGTTTCCGCGGTGAATTCGAAGAACGCCTCAAGATGCTCGTCAACGAATTCGAAGCACGGGATAACGCTATTTTGTTCCTCGACGAGATTCATCAGATTGTCGGCGCAGGTGCCCAGGAGGGCGGTGCCGGAGACGCTGCCACGCTGCTGAAACCCGCACTTGCCAAGGGAACGTTGCGCGTCATCGGTGCTACCACCTACGAAGAGCTTCGCAAGATCCTTTCACGCGATACAGCTCTGATGCGCCGCTTCCAGAAGGTCGACGTATCCGAACCCGGCGTCGAAGATACGATTGCGATTATCAAGGGGCTGCAGGACAGATTCGAGGCCTACCATCAGGTTCGCTTCTCCGAGGATGCGATTGCCGCCGCCGTCGAACTCTCGTCGCGCTATATGACCGACCGCAAGCTGCCCGACAAGGCAATCGACGTGATCGACGAAGCCGGTGCTCAGAGAAGACTGCATCCGAAGGCTGAAGACAATTTGATCACCAAGGCCGATGTGGAGGCTGTGGTTGCCAAGATGGCAAGAATTCCGCCGCAGGCCGTCTCTACCGACGACAAGGATCGTCTGCGTCATCTCGAAGGTACGTTA
This sequence comes from uncultured Burkholderiaceae bacterium, assembly GCA_964571375.1. Classification (GTDB taxonomy): domain Bacteria; phylum Pseudomonadota; class Gammaproteobacteria; order Burkholderiales; family Burkholderiaceae_F; genus JAFTYR01. Next base: position 18,567 of record CAZNBL010000017.1, on the reverse strand, counting down.
AAGAGCGTGATCTACGGTCAGGATGCGGCGATCGAAGCGATTACCGATGCCATCAAACTTGCCCGAAGCGGTCTCGGAAGAACGGATCGTCCGATCGGTTCCTTCCTCTTCTCGGGTCCGACCGGTGTGGGTAAGACAGAACTTGCCAGACAGCTTGCCGCCTCTCTCGGTATCGAGCTTATCCGCTTCGATATGAGTGAATATATGGAGCGTCATGCTGTTTCCCGCCTGATCGGTGCGCCTCCGGGATACGTCGGTTTCGATCAGGGCGGTCTGCTGACCGAGGCGGTCAACAAGAAGCCGCATGCAGTTCTTTTGCTCGACGAAATCGAAAAAGCACACGCCGATATCTACAACATCCTCCTGCAGGTGATGGATCACGGTGCGCTCACCGACAACAACGGCAGAAGCGCGGACTTCCGCAACGTCATCATCATTATGACGACCAATGCGGGCAGCGAAGCGCTCAACAAGACGTCGATCGGCTTTATCGAGACCACGCATAAGGGCGATGAAGCCGGTGAAATCCGACGCACCTTTACGCCGGAATTCCGCAACCGTCTCGACGGCATTATTTCGTTTGCTCCGCTCGGCAAGGAGTCTATCGAACGAGTGGTCGGAAAGTTCCTGTCCGAGATTGAAAAGCAGCTTGCAGCCAAGAATATTGCGGTTACCTTCAGCGATGCGATGAAGCAGTATCTCGGCCGCAAGGGTTTTGATCCCCTGATGGGGGCCCGCCCGATGGCCCGCCTTATTCAGAGTACGATCCGCAAGGCGCTCGCCGACGAGCTCCTTTTCGGCGATCTCTCAAAGGGCGGCGGCAGCGTGCATGTCGACTGCGATGAAGACGGCAAGGTGAAACTTACCGTAGCAAAGCCGTAAGGCGATTGACTTCATAAAACAAAACGGCCGCAATGCGGCCGTTTTGCTTGGGCGGAATAAAAATCCGCTTTTCTCGGTTTAGTGACGTCCGGAAGAACCGAAACCGCCTTCGCCTCGTTCGGTGGCTTCGAAGCTTTCAACGACTTCGAGCTTGGGCTGCATGACCGGAACGATCACGAGCTGGGCGATACGTTCGAACGGCTGAACGGTGTAAGCCTTGTCGGAGCGGTTCCAGCAGGAAATCATCAGTTCGCCCTGATAGTCGGAATCGATCAGACCTACCAGGTTGCCGAGCACGATACCGTGCTTGTGGCCGAGGCCGGAGCGCGGCAGGATCATGCCAGCTAAGTGCGGATCTTCAATCCAGACGGCAAGACCGGTTTTAATGAGTTTGCATTCGCCCGGAGCGATTTCAAGAGCTTCGTCCAAAGCGGCGCGGAGGTCGAGACCGGCGCTGCCTTCGGTCGCATAGGCAGGAAGCGAGTCCTTAAGACGCGGGTCGAGAATTTTGATTTTCATGTTTTTTCCAATAACTTTGTTTATTTGTCGGCGAGAAGTTCGGCGACACGTTCCGTGATTTTGCCTGCGAGTTCTCTCTTTGTCATGGAGCCGAGCGCTTCGGTACCGGAAGCGGTGACAAAGTACGCATTATTGTTGTCCGAGCCGATGACGCCGGCATCGTTGGCAACGACAAGATCAAGTCCTTTGCTCTCGAGTTTGCGTTTTGCATACTCGGTGAGGTTGTCGGTTTCGGCGGCAAAGCCTACGCAAACAGGAACCTTGCCGGATGCGGCAACGGCAGCGATGATGTCGGGATTCTTGACGAAGGTCACGCTCATCGTGTCTTCATTTCCCTTCTTCATCTTGCTCTCGGAGTATTCGGCAGGACGCCAGTCGGCGACGGCCGCGACCCCGATAAATGCATCGGGAGACTCTTTTTCGATGAGAAACTCGGCTGCGCTGAGCATTTCAAGCGCATTGTCAGCCCTGACGAAATTCACGCCTTCGGGAGCCTTCAGGGCCGTGGGACCGCTGATAAGCCACACCTCGGCACCGGCTTTGGCTGCGGTATCGGCAATCGCATAGCCCTGCTTGCCGCTAGAAGCGTTGGTGAGGCCTCTGACCGGGTCGAGCGCTTCGAAAGTGGGACCTGCGGTCACTACAACCTTACGGCCGGCAAGTGCCTTCGGCGTAAAGAAAGCGACGATGTCTTCCAGAATATCCTTGGGTTCGCGGAAGCGTCCGGCACCGCTGTCGCCGCATGCCTGCACGCCTTCGGAGGGACCCGAGAAGATCACGCCGTCTTCTTTAAGGCGGCGGACGTTGCGCTGTGTCGCAGGATTCGTCCACATGTAGCAGTTCATCGCAGGCGCGATCATCAGAGGGCATCTTCTTGCGAGGATGCAGTCGGATAACAGATCGTCGGCAATACCGTTGGCGGCTTTGCCGAGAATGTTGCCGGTCGCGGGCGCAATAACGAAGAGATCCTTGTTGCTGACCAAAGAAATATGCGAAATCGCGCCGTCCGGATGCTTCCAGAAATCGTCGTCGACTGCCGGGTGTCCCGAGAGTGCCGCCAGAAGCGGCTTGCCGATGAATTCACCGGCATTGCGGGTCATCACGACGGATACGTCCGCGCCTTCTTTTTTCAACAGGCGGATCAGTTCGCAGGATTTATAGACGGAGATACTTCCTGTCAGACCGAGCAGGATGGATTTACCGTTGAGACGACTCATACGGACTCCTTATTTTTTGGGCGACAGGAATTCGATAAGGACGATGATTGCGGCACCGACGCAGATGGCGATATCCGCAACGTTAAAAGCCGGCCAGTGATAACCGGCCCAGTGGAAGTCGAGAAAATCGACGACGTGTCCTAAAAAGATTCTGTCGTATACATTGCCGAGCGCTCCGGCGAGCACCAGCGTCAATCCGAAGCAGAGGAGCTTCTGAGAGCTTCTGCGGGCAATCATCAGGCTGATGATGAAGACGGCAAGAAATGCGAATGCCGAGAAGAAGATTCTCTGCCAGCCGCCGGCATCGGCCAAGAAAGAAAAAGCGGCGCCCGTGTTATAGGCAACCACCAGATTGAAAAAGCCGGTAACAGGTTCAACATCACCGTAGATCATGCGGTGCTGGATCCAGTACTTCGTGTACTGGTCCAGACCGAAGATCAGGGCGGCCAAAACCGACCAGCGCGCAAGCGCCGGCCAGTTCCATGTGTGTGTCGCCCCTTTAGCCACTTAAGCAAACTTCCTGGTTTCGGCGGTGCCGAAGAGGTTGCCTACGCAGCGGCAGCAAAGTGTCGGGTACTTGTCGTCGCTGCCGACATCTTCGCGGTACTGCCAGCAACGTTCGCACTTCTGCTGTTCGCTCGGAACAACGGTGATTTCGCGAGCGTCGGCAACGCCGGCGAGCTTGGCTTCGCTGGTGATCATGACGTAGCGGAGTTCGTCGCCCAAGCTGGCAATGACGTCGTACTCGTTCTGCGGAAGCTTGATTTCGACCACAGCCTGCAGGGAAGAACCGACCTTGCCGAGTTCTCTCTGACGTTCGATTTCCTTCTGAACGTCGGAGCGGATGGCGCGGATAAGCGTCCACTTTTCAAGCAGAGCTGCACCGTCGGCAACTTCCGGCATCTTGCTGAAGGTTTCGGTGAAGATCGTGCCGCTTTCGTTCGGGTTGAAGACAGCCCAGGCTTCTTCAGCGGTGAAGGAAAGGATCGGCGAGATGAGCTTCAGGAAGGCTTCTGTGAGGTACCAGAGGGCAGTCTGAGCAGAGCGGCGTGCCTGGGAGCCCGCAGCGCATGTGTAGAGTCTGTCCTTGAGGATGTCGAGGTAGAAGCCGCCGAGGTCGTCGCTGGCAAAGAGCAGCATTGCAGAAGTTGCAGTGTGGAACTCGTTGCGTTCGTACTTCTCGAGGATTTCAGCCTGCAGCTCGCCGATACGGGCAACGGCCCAGCGGTCGAGTTCGGTGAGTTCTTCAACCGGCAGCAGATCCTTCTTCGCATCGAAGTCGCTTGTGTTGGCAAGCAGGAAGCGGATGGTGTTGCGGAAACGGCGGTAGCTGTCGACCGTACCCTTCAGGATGCTCTGGCCGAGAGAAATTTCGCCGGAGTAGTCGGAGGAGCCGACCCAGAGGCGGATGATTTCAGCACCGAACTTGCTTGCAACTTCATCGGGAGCAACGACGTTGCCGACGGACTTACTCATCTTGCGGCCCTGTTCGTCAACGGTAAAGCCGTGTGTGAGCAGTGCGTTGTAGGGAGCGCGGCCGTCGATAGCGGAACCGGTCAGAAGCGAAGAGTGGAACCAACCGCGATGCTGGTCGCTGCCTTCGAGGTAGAGATCGATCGGGTGAGTGAGTTTTTCGCCGTGGGAGCCGCGGACAACGGTAAGGTGAGTTGTACCGGAGTCGAACCAAACGTCGAGCGTGTCGGTAGCCTTTTCGTACTTATCGGCTTCTTCACCGATCAGATCGGAGACTTCGAGACGTGTCCAGGCTTCGATACCTTCCTTTTCGACGATATCGGCAACCTTGTAGAGGATGGCGAGTGTATCCGGGTGCAGTTTGCCTGTTTCCTTGTTGAGCAGGAAGGGCAGCGGAACACCCCAGTTACGCTGTCTGGAGATACACCAGTCGGGACGGTTGGCGATCATGGCGTGCAGACGGTTTTCACCCCATTCCGGATAGAACTTGGTGGCAGCAACGCCGTCGAGCGCGATCTTGCGCAGTGTTTCGTGTTCGCCTTCGACAGCAACGGCGCTCTGAGTGTCTTCGTTGGCTTCATCCATGCGGATAAACCACTGGTTGGTGGCGCGGTAGATGAGCGGAGTCTTGTGACGCCAGCAGTGCATGTAGCTGTGAGTCATCTTGCCATCGCAAAGGAGGTTGCCTGCAACGCGCAGTGTTTCGAGGATCTGCGGAGCAGCCTTCCAGACGTTCATGCCGCCGAAGAGAGCGAGGCTTTCTGCGTAGACGCCGTTACCCTGAACCGGGTTGAGGATGGCGTCGTTGGCCATGCCGTAGGACTTGCTGGTCATAAAGTCGTCCACACCGTAGGCGGGAGAGCAGTGAACGATACCGGTACCGCTGGTGGATTCGACGTAAGTGGCGAGGTAAACCGGAGAGAGGCGGTCGTAACCCTTGTCGATGAGAGCGAGCGGGTGACGGAACTTGACGCCTTCGAGAGCTTCGCCCTTGGCGGTGCCGATAACCTTGCCTTCCATGCCGTAGCGCTTGAGGGCGTCTTCATAGAGGCCTTCGGCGATGATGAATGCGCGGTGAGCGGTTTCAACGAGAACGTAAGTGAGTTCCGGGTTGAAGTTCAGGGCCTGGTTGGCCGGAATGGTCCACGGAGTGGTGGTCCAGATAACGGTAGCAACCGGCTTTTCAGTCTTGGCATTGAAGATACCTTCGACACGGGCCTTTTCTTCGTCGAGCAGCGGGAAGGCTACGTCGATCTGATAGCTTTCGCGGTCGCGGTATTCGACTTCGGCTTCGGCAAGTGCGCTCTGGCAGTCAAAACACCAGTTCACGGGCTTTAAGCCGCGGTAAACGTAACCGTGTTCCATGATCTTGCCGAGAGCGCGGATTTCTTCGGCTTCGGTTTCCGGACGCATGGTGAGGTACGGATCATTCCAGTCGCCCAAAACGCCGAGACGCTTGAAGCCGGTCATCTGGCTGGCAACCTGTTCCTTGGCGTATGCACGGCACTTAGCCATGACTTCGAGCTTCGGCAGGTTCTTGCCGAACTTCTTTTCGATCTGAATTTCGATCGGCATACCGTGGCAGTCCCAGCCCGGAACGTACGGTGCATCGTAGCCGTCGAGTGTGCGGCACTTGATGATGATGTCTTTCAGAATTTTATTGACAGCATGTCCGATGTGGATGTTGCCGTTGGCGTACGGAGGGCCGTCATGCAGTGTGTAACGCTTGGCACCTTTGCGGGCGGCGCGGATCTTGCCGTAGACGTCTTTTTCTTCCCATTCCTTAATCCAGGCGGGTTCTCTCTGCGGCAGATTGCCGCGCATCGGGAACGGGGTATCCGGCAGGTTCAGCGGATACTTCTTGGCATCGGATTTGGATGCCTTGTTCTTTTCTTCAGACATAATGCTCCTTGGGCCCCTCGGCCTCTTCAAGGGTTGGTTAAAAACAAAAGAAATATATCAGGCAGAAAGGCCTAAAAGCTGTTTTGCTTTTGCCATATCTGCAGCGATCGCGTCTCGAAGTTCGTCAAGACTGCCGAACTTCTTTTCATCGCGGATCTTTGCAAAGAATTCTACCTTGACCACGCGACCGTAAATGGTTTCGTGGAAATTAAAAATATGTGTTTCGAGCAGATATTCTCCGTGGTCGGCAACCGTCGGTCTGCGGCCGATGCATGCCACGCCTTCGAGGGGGCGCATTGCCAGGCCGTGAATTTTGACGGCATAGACGCCGGTAATTGCCGGATGTGCCTTGGAGTAGGGCGGAAGAATTCTCTGGTTGATGGTCGGAAAACCGAGCGTGCGGCCGAGTTCCTTGCCGTGCAGCACTTTGCCGCTGACGGTGTAGGGGCGGCCGAGCATATAGTTGACCTGAGCGATGTCGCCTTCGCTTAAAGCATGACGGATGCGGGAGCTCGAAATAGCGAGTTCCTTGTGATAGATCATCGGCATCGGGTCGACTTCGAAATGGAACTTGGCTCCCAAGGCTTCGAGCGTACGGATATCGCCCGAGCGGCCGGCACCGAAGTGGAAGTTGGCTCCGACCGTAATCCAGCGGGCGTGAAGACCTTCGACGAGGAGTTTCTCAACGAAGTCATCGGGAGAGTATTTGGCGAGTTCTTCGTTAAATCTGAGAATGTAGACGCGCTCGATTCCGGCTTTGCGGAACTCTTCGAGTTTGTCGCGAAGACTCAGAATACGTGCGGGCGCAGCACTCGGATTGAAGAATTCTCTCGGATGCGGTTCGAACGTCAGAATAGCCGGGCTCAGCCATCTTGCGCGTGCGGCATCCACAACATGATGCAAGAGAGCCTGATGTCCGCGGTGAACACCGTCGAAATTGCCGACTGCGAGCGCGCAGTCAAGCCTGTCCTTCTCACTGGGCAGCCCAAGAAATACTCTCACGGTTCATCCTTTCTACAAACTGGTTGATTCGGCCGAAACATTCAAAGATTTTAACAGGCTCGAGGCTCTGCGCAGGGGAATCGGCCCGCGGCTCGAGTACAATTTAAAGATTATTCAAATTTATATAGAGTGCAAACCGATGAGCAAACCTCTGAACATCGTTGTCCTTATCTCCGGTCGCGGCAGTAATTTCAAGGCCATGCATGAAACTGCCGTGCGCGAAAATTGGAAGGACAACTACGGCATTCAATTCTCCGCAGTGATTTCCAACCGTCCCGATGCGCTCGGTCTGCAGTATGCGCAGCAGGTCGGTATCCCGGCACGTACGGTCGATCATAAAAACTATGAAAGCCGCGAAGATTTCGAACGTACTCTGGCAGAGGTCTGCTCCGAGTACAACCCGGATCTCATCGTGCTTGCCGGCTTCATGCGTGTGCTGACACCGTATTTTGTCGGACAGTTCGAAGGCCGCATTCTGAATATTCATCCGGCACTGCTGCCGCTCTTCCCGGGTCTTCATACACATGAAAGAGCAATCGAAGCCGGTATGCGTATTCACGGCGTAACCGTGCACTTCGTCTCCGCAGTGCTCGACGGCGGCGCAATCATCGGTCAGGCAGCCGTTCCGGTATTGAGCGGCGATGACGCCGATACTCTGGCTGCCCGTGTACTCGAAAAAGAACACATCCTCTATCCGAGAGCAGTGCGTCTGGTTGCCACCGGCCGCGTCAGACTCGAAGAGGGCAAAGCTGTAATGGATCAGGAAACAAGCCGCGAGCTGGCTATTCTTTAGGAATTAATTCATGTCTGAAACCAAGAAAAAAACCGGCGCCTCCCGAGGTGCTTTCCGCAGAAGAGAAGACGCTCCCAAGCGCAAGCTGACGGACCGTCAGAAGGCTGCCCGTGAGCGCTGGGCCAAGATGAGCCCGCAGGAGCGTCAGACTCACGACCCCAACAAGGCTCCGAACCCGAAGATGGAAAAGCGCCATCCGGGCGAAGTCCGCATCACGGCTCTTGTCGTCGACGAACTCTCCAAGGCTCTTAAGAATATTCTGAAGCTTGACGGTCCTGCCGACGTTCTGATGAGCATTTACTTCAGAAACGCACGCCACCTCGGTCCGAGAGAACGCAGCATCATTGCCGAAGGTATCTACTTCACGATGCGCCATCTCTCCATGATCACCTGGCGTATGGCTCCGGTGAAGCCCTTCCAGGCTCCGCGCCTTACCGCTCTGCTTGCACTTTCCCTGCAGCACGGTCAGGGCAAGATCGAAGACCGCGTGATCGGTCGCGAAGCTCAGCCGCTTGCCAATATGCTCAAGGCCGACGCACGCAAGGCTCCGAAGTGCTTCCAGGCAGAAGTGCCCGAATGGCTCTTCAATAAGCTCGTGCTTCAGTTCACCGACCACAAGGTGCTCTTCGAAGCCATGCAACAGGGCGCCACACTCGACCTTCGCGTCAATACACTGAAGGCCAAGCGTGAAGAAGTGATCGAAGAACTCGCCACTCACGGTGTTACCGCCGAGCCCGGCAAGTTCTCTCCGGACTGCGTACGTCTTAACGTAAAGCCCGCTCTGACTCAGTGGCCGATCTACAAGGACGGTAAGGTCGACGTACAGGACGAAGGCAGCCAGCTGATCGCCCGACTGCTTCAGCCGAGACGCGGCGAAATGGTCTGCGACTTCTGTGCCGGCGCCGGCGGCAAGACACTTGCTATCGGTGCTCTGATGAAGTCCACAGGCCGTATCTACGCATTCGACGTCAACGAAAAGCGTCTCGACGGTCTCGGCCCGCGTATGCGCCGCGCCGGTCTCTCCAACATCTTCCCGTCTGCGATCCGCACCGAACACGACAGCCGCGTCAAGCGCCTTTACGGCAAGATGGACCGCGTGCTCGTCGACGCTCCGTGCTCGGGTACCGGTACATACCGCCGCAACCCGGACCTGAAGTGGCGCTTCGGTGAAGACGAACTCACCCGAATCAACGAAATTCAGAAGTCCGTCATTCGATCTGCTGCCAAGATGCTTAAGGACGGCGGCCGTCTCGTTTACGCCACCTGCTCTCTGCTGCAGCAGGAAAACCAGGACGTGATCGAAGAATTCCTGCAGGAAAATCCGGATTTCGAACTGCTCGACTCCTGGGAAATCCTCGCAGCTCAGGGTGTGGAAATTCCTGAGTTCCAGAAGGAAAGATTCGGCAAGTATTTCGTTATGCTGCCGCATCTGAATCAGACCGACGGTTTCTTCGGTGCCGTGCTTCAGAAAAAGAAGCCCGCCAAGCCCGCTAAGGTTGAAGCTGCTGTCGAAGCTGCCGAAGCCTAAGAAGCTCTGAAAAACAAAAAATGCCGCTTAATGCGGCATTTTTTGTTGACTGCAGATACGAAAAAACCGAAGCAGAAGCTTCGGTTTTTCGCGGACCTTGCTGAATTACTTCAGCTTGGTTTCCTTGTACAACACGTGCTTGCGAGCAACGGGGTCGTACTTGGACATTTCCATCTTACCAGTCGAATTACGCTTGTTCTTCGTGGTTGTGTAGAAGTGTCCTGTGCCGGCAGTAGAAGCCAGCTTGATTTTTTCACGGATACCTTTTGCCATGGTGAACTCCTATTAGATTTCGCCGCGGGCTCGGAGGTCCGCCAGAACAGCTTCAATGCCATTCTTGTCGATCGTACGCAGGGCTGCATTTGTTACGCGCAGACGGACCCAGCGGTTTTCGCTTTCAACCCAGAAACGGCGATACTGCAGATTGGGCATAAAACGACGCTTGGTCTTGTTGTTGGCGTGCGAAACGCAATGGCCGACCATCGGCTTCTTGCCGGTGACTTGACACACTCGTGCCATCGCTAACTCTCCAGAAATAAAACGGTTATAAATTCCTCGCAGTTTGTTCCTAGCGAAACCCTTCGAAGGAAACTCGAGGACTAAAAACCAAGATTATACGGGTTTTTAAAGATTTTTGCATGGAATTCATTAGCGAAAGTTTTAAAACCGTAAAAACTCATTGTTCCGCCGCACTCAAATATAATTGGGAAACGCTGACAGGACGGGCTGTCGGGCCGTTTTCTGTTTTTGTTTTTTCTCTGCCGATGCACGCCAAATTTTCTCGATGCGTGCTTCGGTGACGGATCTTCGGAGATCAAAATGAAGGTTTATTTAGCTCAGCCCCGCGGTTTTTGCGCCGGTGTCGACCGAGCCATTGCAATCGTTGAGCGTGCACTGATTGTTCACGGCGCGCCGATTTACGTACGCCACGAAATCGTCCATAACAAGTACGTGGTTCATACGCTTAATGAGAAGGGTGCAATCTTTGTTAACGAAATCAGCGAAGTTCCCGACGGATCCGTACTCGTTTTCTCCGCTCACGGCGTGCCTAAAGCTATCGAAGAAGAAGCCCGTTCCCGCGATCTGAAAATTTATGACGCCACCTGTCCTCTCGTGACCAAGGTACATGCAGAAGTTGCCAAGATGTACCGCAACGGCTATCAGATCGTCATGATCGGCCATAAGGGACACCCCGAAGTGGAAGGTACCGTCGGTCAGGTTCCGACCGAAATCGAAGTGATCGAAAGACCCGAACAGGTGTCCGAACTTCAGGTAGCAGATCCCGACAAAATTTCTTACGTCAGTCAGACTACGATTTCGCACGATGAGTCCAAGGAAGTGATCCGTGCGCTGAAGGACCGCTTCCCGAACATCGTTGAGCCGAAGAAGGCCGATATCTGTTACGCCACACAGAACCGACAGGATGCGGTCAAACTGCTTGCCAAGGAAGTTGAGCTTGTTCTCGTAGTCGGCAGCCGCACCAGTTCCAATTCCAACCGACTCCGTGAGGTAGCCGAACGTGTCGGTACGCCGGCCTATCTCATCGACGGTGCCGACGAACTCAATGAAGATTGGTTCAAAGGCGTGGAAAAAGTCGGTATCACCGCCGGTGCCAGCGCTCCCGAAATTCTGGTGGAAGAGATCATCGAACGTCTCTATACATTCTCCGACGTTACAGTCGAAACTATGCCGGGTGTGGAAGAAAACGTCGAATTCCCGCTGCCCAAAGGCCTTTGGAAAAAGGATCTTGAAGAAGCCCAGAAGCGTATGTTGCCTTAAGAAGGTATCGCCCGGAGATAACTATGGCTAAGAAAGAACACGTATCTGCGACACCTGCCACCATGTGGCTTAAGGCAAACAAAGTCGCGTACGAGGAAGGTATTTACGAATACATCGAACACGGCGGCACGGCTCATGCCGCCAAGTGTTTCGGAGTTGACGAGCATCAGGTCGTCAAGACGCTCATCATGCAGGATGAAAAAGCTCATCCTCTGGTCATTCTGATGCACGGGGACTGCGAAGTTTCTACCAAACAGCTTGCCCGACAGATCGGTGTCAAACATATCGAACCCTGCAAGCCCGATCAGGCAGAAAGAAACAGCGGTTATCAGGTGGGCGGTACATCGCCCTTCGGTACCAAAAAGCGTATGCCGATCTATGTCGAAGAGACCATTCTTTCTCTTCCCTTTATCTATATCAACGGCGGCAGAAGAGGATTCAATATCAAAATTGATCCCAAGGTTCTCAGGGATGTTCTCGGCGCAACGCCGGTTACCTGCGCGAACCCCGATTAAAAGATGAACAAAAAAGGACAGCGGTTGCTGTCCTTTTTTGCTTTAGGCCGGAGAACCGAGCTGCCAGCGCGGTTTGATCCGGTAGCTGTGATCGTCTCTGACGCTCTGAGCCTTTGCCTCTTCAAGTTCCTTCAGATGGGCTGCGGCCGCAACGGCAATCATGGCGCCGTTGTCGGTACAGTACAGAGGTGAGCCGGCGGGAAGTAAACCTTTGCACCGATACCGCGGCAGCGGCGGATCAGGGATTCGCGAAGCTGCTTATTGGCGGATACGCCTCCGGCAACCACGAGCGTGCGGCAGTTGCTCTTCTTGAGAGCCTTGATGGCTTTGGTTGTCAGTACATCGACAACGGAGTCGACAAAGGCGCGGGCAAGGTCGTACTTAAACTGCTCCTCTGTGGGATCGGGAGCCTTGCGGATAGTATTAAGCACCGCAGTCTTCAAGCCCGAGAAGCTGAAATCGAGATCCTTGGAGTGCAGAAGCGGGCGCGGCAGGTCGATTACGCCGCTGCGGCCGAGGTCTGCAAAGCGGGATACGGCAGGGCCGCCCGGATAGGCTTCGCCGAGTGCCTGGGCGGTCTTGTCGAAAGCTTCGCCTGCAGCGTCGTCGAGTGTTTCGCCGAGCAATTCGTATTTGCCGAGTCCTTCAACCTTCATCAGCTGGGTGTGACCGCCCGAAACCAAAAGGGCGACGAAGGGGAATGTCGGTTTGTTTTCATCGAGCATCGGCGAGAGCAGATGGCCTTCCATGTGATGGATGCCGATGACCGGGATATTGAGTGCCAGACCGATGGAATGGGCCACCGAGGTGCCGACGAGGAGGGCGCCTGCGAGGCCGGGACCTTCGGTAACTGCAATGGCTTCAAGATCCTGACGGGTCTTGCCGGCCTTGGCCATGACTTCGTCGATTAAGCCGATGACGCGGCGGATATGGTCGCGGCTGGCTAATTCGGGCACAACGCCGCCGTAGAGGCGATGCATATCGATCTGGGTATGCAATGCATCGCTCAGCAGTCCTTTGTCTGTGTCATAGAGTGCGGCACCTGTTTCATCACAGGAGGACTCAATTCCGAGGATAAGCATGATTAGATTTCCGCAGAGAACCCGAACGCAGATTGCGCGGGTAACAATTTCTGATAAAAAATTTTTCTACATGATAGCGTGTTTAACAGCCCGTCAAGTGCGCCGGCGCTCATTTGAGCGGTTAAAAAATGTGCCTGCGGGAGCGTTTTAAGTCTAAAAACAGGCACTAAGTTGTAATTTGCTGACATGAAATCAATACATAAAACTCAAAAATAGCTTAGAATTACAAACTTTCGAGTGACAAACCCCGTTGAGGTTTGTCGGCAAGTTGTTATTTAACAGGTACTCGTTACCCATTTTTCTATAGGTTTAGGTGCTAGATGCCCACTATTCGCGTTAAAGAAAATGAACCCTTTGAAGTAGCTCTTCGTCGCTTTAAGCGCACTATCGAAAAGAGCGGTCTTCTGACTGAACTCCGTGCTCGTGAGTTCTATGAAAAGCCCACAGCTGAACGTAAGCGCAAGAAGGCTGCTGCTGTTAAGCGCCACTACAAGCGCCTTCGCAGCATGATGCTCCCGAAGAAGCTTTACTAATCATCGGATTTAACTTATCCCGTTATCGAGAGGATTGCCATGAGCTTACGTGATCAGATTATGTCTGATATGAAAGACGCCATGCGTGCGCATGATGCGTCGCGATTGGCTACAATCCGCCTCCTTTTGGCAGCTATCAAGCAGAAGGAAGTCGACGAGCGTATCGCCGCCGATGACTCTCTGATTCAGTCCCTCGTTGCTAAGCTCATTAAGCAGCGCAAGGACTCTGTAGAGCAGTACGTACAGGCTGGCCGCCAAGATCTGGCTGATAAAGAATCGGCAGAAATTGCCGTCCTTACTTCTTATCTGCCTGAACAGATGGACGATGCCGAAATTGAAAAGGTCGTAGCAGCAGTTATGGCCGAACTCAATGTCAGCGGTCCGGCTGCTATGGGCAAGGTAATGGGAAAGGTAAAGCCTTTGGTTGCTGGTAAGGCTGACATGTCCAAAGTGTCGGCTATTATCAAAGCAAAGCTTACAGCTTAGGCTTGAATCAATTACCTTAGCCTCGTTAGTTTATTCGGACTGACGAGGCTATTGGTGTTTGTGCAGACGATATGATTGCCTCTTCATTTATCAGCGAACTTTTAGACCGAGTCGACGTCTATGACGTGGTCAACCGCCGTGTTCCTTTGAAAGATAAGGGAGACCGCGGTTGGGCATGCTGTCCGTTCCATAACGAAAAGACTTCGAGTTTCTCGGTTTCCCGTACCAAGCAGTTCTATCACTGCTTCGGTTGCGGTGCGCACGGCAATGCCGTGGGCTTCCTGATGAATTACGAGGGCGTCGACTATCCGACTGCCATCGAACGACTGGCTCAGGAATACAGCATGACTGTCCGCTATGAGGGCGGACATCGCAATGAAAATAAAGAGAAGGCTCATCTGACCGATGTCATGAAGGCCGCTCAGGATTTTTACCGCATGCAGTTCAACGGCAATGCCGGAGCTGAGGCCAGAGCGTATGTTGCCGGCAGAAATCTTACTGCCGAGACGATTGAAAAATTTGCCATCGGTTATTCGCCTGACGGATGGCACGTGCTGCAGCAGGCACTTAAAAACTTTACTGCCGAGCAGTTAAAGCAGGTCGGTCTGACCCGAGACGGAAAAACCGGCGAACCGTATGATTTCTTCAGAAACCGTCTGATGTTTCCTATCCGCAATACACGCGGACAGACGATTGCATTCAGTGCCCGCACTATGTGCGGTGAAGAACCTAAATACATCAATACGGGCGAGACCTCTATTTTTGTAAAGGGGCGTGAAGTCTTCGGTCTTTACGAAGCACGTCAGGCTATCCATGACAAAAAGCGTGTCATCGTGGTTGAAGGACAGATGGATGTCATTCAGCTTTCTCAGGCCGGATTCGGCGAGGCCTGCGCGCCGCTCGGAACAGCTATTAAAACAGAACATATCGAAAAGCTTTTGAAGCTTACCGATACCATCATCTTCTCCTTTGACGGAGATGCCGCCGGCCGCAAGGCTGCTAAGCGTGCACTCACGCTTTCTCTGCCTCTTCTGCAGGAAGGGCAGATGGCTCAGTTCCTGTTCCTGCCGGACGGAGAAGATCCGGACAGCCTGGTTCAGAAGCACGGCACGGCTGCCTTTGAAGAGCAAATTGCCAAAGCGATTCCGCTTTCCAAATTCCTTCTGTCTATGTTGCAGGAGGATTTGGATCTTGATACGGCAGAAGGTAAGGCAAAGTTTGTTGCCGACGCCACTCCGCTTGTCCGCTCGATTGCTTCCGAAGTCTTTAAGTCCGATATCGTCCGTCAGATTGCAACAGCCTGCGGCGAAGATATTCATTTCTTAAATAAGGCGTTCGGAATTCGCGAAGTTACTCTCGAGAAAGCTCGTCTGCCGGAACCTTCGTGGCGTTCCCAGCGATATCCGTACGGTGCCGCTCAGACTCGTCCGACATTCTCTGCGCGTCCTGCTCTGGATCCTTCGTCTCCGCTTCTGAGTATTTTGCGTAACTTCATCTACTATCCGCAGCTCGCAGTCGATTATGAAAGTCAGGCTACCGAGATGCTGGCCGGTCAGGATTCTGAAGTTGCGGCAACGATCCTTGAGGTTATTTCTGTTGTAACGCATGAGTCCGAGGACGGTTTTGTGTTCGCAGAAAAACTGCAGTCCGTTCCTTCCGAAGGCAAGGGCGAGCATTTTGAGGAAATGATGGAGAATCACCGTGCGGTTCTGATGGGGTTGCTTGCCAACCGAGGACTGTCTGAAGGTATTGTTCTCGAACAGGCTCAGAAGGCACGTATGCTCAATACGCCTTATGAAAGCGCCAGGATTGAAACAGAACTTGTTTTCCTGCAGGCAGAACGTCAGAGACTTGACGTGGAAATCCGCCGCATCATCAGTCAGGGCGATCTCGACGACGAGAGCCGCGAGCGCTATCGACTCCTTTCTACATCTAAGCTCAGAGCGGTCAAGGAAGAGCAGAGACTTCGTGCTCTTCTCAGTAAAATCATCACCCGAGGTGTCTGACGGAGAGAGGCCCTGAGACGGGCGTTTGATCCTATTGACAAATCGCTTGAAAATGGTAAATTTAGGTCCATCATAGGGTATTTAGACGTATGAGGACCCTTTGTGCGTCCAGGAGACTAAGGTCGGAGGCGCGTGTAAACCGCTGAGTCAGCTGTATCGTCCGTGATTTAGATCTGATATAGATCCCGCTCAAGGAGCAGTTTTTTTCGATACCGCTGAACAGATCAGATTCTGAAAAGGAATAAATGAACGTCGAAATCTTTGAGAAGCGTGTAAGACGCATCTCGGGATTTTTTTGTCTTTGTTTCTTTGAAGGACATTGATGAGCCATCATCAAATAAGGTGAAATATGGCAACTGCCAAGAAATCTGCAACTAAATCTAAAAAGTCTGAAGAAGCTCTGGTAGCAGCTTCCGAAGAGGAAGTTAAGGTCGCTGCAAAGCCGAAGAAGGCTACAAAGAAGACGACCGAAACTGCCGCAACAAAGACAGCCAAGACCAAAACCACTAAGACAGCAAAGGCCGCTAAGGAAGCTGAAGAAGAAGCAGCTCCGAAGGCAACGAAGACGGTAAAGACAAGAGCTAAGAAAGCAGCTCCTGCTGAAGAAGTTGTCACTGAAGAAAAAGAAGTGAAGAAGACCGTCCGTAAGACTGCTGCCAAGAAGAAGGCTGAAGTCGTTCCGGAAGAGCCTGAAGCCGCTGAAGAAGAAGTAGCAGCAAAGCCCAAGCGCACACGTGCTGCCAAGCCTGCAGCTGAAAAGGCTCCGAAGAAGACAGCCGGTCGTCCGGGTCGTAAGCCCAAGGCAAAGGTAGAAGACAGCGATGACGATCTCGTCGGAGACAGCGACGACGATATGGAAGATGCTGAAGTCGCGATTGCCGAATCCTATGTTCCGTCTGCCGGCGGACGCGGTCGAAAGGGTGCTCGCGACAAGAATGCTAAGGACACTTTGTCCAAGGGTTACCAGAACCAGGAAGCAGAAGACAAGGAAACTCGTCTGAACAAGCTTAAGGCACTTATCCGTATGGGTAAGGAACGCGGTTATCTGACTTATGCAGAAGTCAATGACCACATGCCGGAAAACATCGTCGACCCCGATCAGATCGACCAGATTATTTCTACTCTTGCCGACCTCGGTATTCAGGTCTACGAACAGGCTCCGTCTGCTGACGATATGCTTATCGGCGATTCTGTTCCGACAGCAAGCGATGATGCAGCTGAAGAAGAAGCAGAAGCAGCTCTGGCAACAGTCGACAGCGATTTCGGCCGTACTACGGACCCTGTCCGTATGTACATGCGTGAAATGGGTTCTGTTGAACTGCTTACACGCGAAGGCGAAATTGAAATCGCCAAGCGCATTGAAGACGGCTTAAAGCACATGGTCTTTGCTATTTCCGGTTGCCCGACAACTATTGTCGCCATCCTGGAAGATGCAGAAAAGGTCCGTGACGGTCTGATGCAGATCGACGAAATCGTTGACGGTCTTAATGACATCGACGATATGCTCGAGTCGAATTCCGATGATGTCGCCGAAGCAGATGAAAGTACTGATATCGGTGCATCCGGTATGACTGCCGGTCAGCTCGAAGAACTTAAGGAGCAGGTTCTCGAACGTCTCGATAAGTGCAAGGCTGAGTACGAACGTCTGAAGGATGCTTACCAGAAGGACGGTTGTCAGTCCAAGGCCTTTATCAAGGCTCAGGATGCAATCCAGAAGGAAATGCTGACACTGCGCTTTACAGCAAGTACAGTGGAACGCCTCTGCACAACTCTGCGTACACAGGTTGAAGAAGTCCGTAAGATCGAATCTCGTATCTACGACATCATGGTTAATCGTGCCAAGATGCCGCGCGACTACTTCCTCAAGGAATTCCTTGAGAACGAAACAGACGCAACATGGTCTGCCAAGGAAGCCGAAGCCGGTAAGCCGTACTCCGGTCTGATCCTTCGTCGTCTGCCGGAAATTCAGCAGATGCAGCAGCATCTCCTTGAAATTCAGAATCGTGTTACCCTCCCCTTGAAGGACCTGAAAGACGTCTATAACCAGATGGCTACAGGTGAAGCAAAGGCCCGTAAAGCTAAGCGTGAAATGACCGAAGCTAACCTCCGTTTGGTCATTTCTATCGCTAAGAAATACACCAATCGTGGCTTGCAATTCCTTGATTTGATTCAGGAAGGTAATGTCGGTCTGATGAAGGCGGTTGATAAGTTCGAATACCGTCGCGGTTACAAGTTCTCGACATATGCTACCTGGTGGATTCGCCAGGCGATTACCCGCTCCATTGCAGACCAGGCAAGAACGATTCGTATCCCGGTTCACATGATTGAAACCATCAACAAGATGAACCGAATTTCTCGTCAGATTCTTCAGGAAACCGGTGTTGAACCGGATCCGGCAGAACTGGCAGAAAAGATGGATATGCCGGAAGACAAGATTCGTAAGATTCTTAAGATTGCGAAGGAACCGATCTCTATGGAAACTCCGATCGGTGACGATGATGATTCGCATCTTGGCGATTTCATCGAAGATACCGGTACAGTTGCTCCGGCGGATGCAGCTCAGCAGTCCAGTCTGACTGAAATTACTAAGGAAGTTCTGGATTCTCTGACTCCGCGTGAAGCTAAGGTTCTTCGCATGCGTTTCGGTATCGAAATGAACACAGACCACACTCTTGAAGAAGTCGGTCGCCAGTTCGACGTTACCCGTGAACGTATCCGTCAGATCGAGGCTAAGGCCCTGCGCAAACTGCGTCACCCGAGCAGATCTGATAAACTTAAGAGCTTCCTCGAAGGTGATCGAGACGAATAAAAATCACTACGCCCTATAGCTCAGTTGGTTAGAGCAGTCGA
>CAZNBL010000016.1:16980-27095 GCA_964571375.1 uncultured Burkholderiaceae bacterium | reverse complement strand
GAAAAACTCAGAGACGGACTCGACAAGGGCAAAGAAGCCGGAGAGTCGCTGAAGGAATGGACGGAGAAAACCTTTACTAAGGAAAGAATCGACAGTGCTGAAAAATGGCTTACCGATTTTAAAAACGGTACCGAAGAAAAGGTTGTCGATCCGCTCGTCCCCTACCTTCTTTCACTTCGCTACCCGAATCCGATCGATGAATGGAATGCCGGTTACCGCCGTAATTTCCCGGTTTTGATCAACAAAGACGCCAACCCGGTAGAAGTTTCTTTGCCGCTTTCCTGGGAACTTGTTCAAAACACGGCTCCGACGAAAGAGCGGCTTATTACCTGGAGAAGCGATTCGGGCGCGGGCTCCCTTGTTGTCTCGCTTAACGCAACCGCGCCGGGCAGTACGGTTGAAAGCCTGATGGCCGGTCTCGAAAAGAAATTAGGAAACGGAGAAAGAGCGGTGAAGCTGCCTGACAGCGAAATCCGACGTCTCTATTTCCCTGCCGACGCCGCCCGAACAAATGCCGTCTACTACTATGCCGTTCCGCTTAACGACTCTGTCGTCCTGCTCTCGGCTGAAGTTCTCGGCACCGGCAAGAACACTGCAGATGTCAACGAGACACTTCTTGAGCGACAGGAATTCTTCGATTTGGTTGCCAAAAGTCTTTACCAGCGTCAGTAAAAACGAGCATTAAGAAAAACCCCAACGGAGTAGAAAAAATCCCCCGTCTTCTGCTCCGTTTTTTGTTTAGTAGCGATATTTAAAACTAGAATTAAGCGTCGATTTAAAACCTACAACAAAACACAGGGGGAATAATGTCCGGGCTTGCTCAGTCATCTATTAAATCGTTACCGTTGGTCTATCGCGGCAAAGTCAGAGACAGCTATGCTGTCGGCGACGACAAACTTCTCATCGTTGCGAGCGACCGTATCTCTGCCTTCGACGTCATCCTCGGCGATCCGATTCCTAAGAAAGGCAAAATCCTTACAGCCCTTACCGACTTCTGGTTCAAAGAACTCTCCGATATCGTCCCGAATCACCTGACAGGTGTTGATCCTGAGAGCGTTGTTTCTGCCGATGAAGTCGATCAGGTCAAGGGCCGCGCAGTGGTTGCCAAGCGCCTTAAGCCGATCCTCGTCGAATGTGTTGCCCGCGGTTATCTCGCAGGCAGCGGCTGGAAGGAATATCAGGAAAACGGTACTGTCTGCGGCGTCAAGTTGCCCGCAGGCCTTAAGCAGAGCGACAAACTGCCCGAACCGATCTTTACTCCGGCAGCAAAGGCCGAAGTCGGTCAGCATGACGAAAACGTTACATACGAACAGGTTGTCGAACTCGTCGGTGAAGATATCGCCAAACAGATCCGCGACTACACCATCACCCTTTATAAGAAGGCAGCCGATTACGCCGCCACTAAGGGCATCATCATCTGCGACACCAAGTTTGAATTCGGTCTCGATGAAAACGGCACCATCGTTCTGATGGACGAAGTACTCACCCCGGACAGCTCCCGCTTCTGGCCTGCCGATGAGTACAAGCCCGGCCAGTCCGAACCGAGCTTTGACAAGCAGTTCATCCGCGACTGGCTTGAAACTCAGCCCTGGGACAAGAAGGCTCCGGCACCGAAGGTTCCGGCCGATGTACTCGCCAAGACCAGCGAAAAGTATGAAGAAGCTCTGATCCGCCTCACCGGCAAGGGTGTAGAGGAATAATTCTTCGAGACAATTTTGAACGCGCCTTCGGGCGCGTTTTTTCGATTTTCTTTTGACCGGATACCGAGTGAAATATCAGCTTCGAAGCATGCACTTACATGCGTGCTGAAGTATCACTCGCCGATGCTTTAAAATTCATAAATTAACCCACAAAAAAGGTACCCTTCCATGACCAAAACTGATACGCCTGTTGTCGGCATCCTGATGGGATCCAACTCCGATTGGGAAGTAATGAAGAACACTGCTGAAATGCTTAAGAGCTTTGACGTTCCGTTCGAAGCTAAGGTTGTTTCTGCACACCGTATGCCGGACGAAATGTTCGACTACGCCGAAACAGCACGCGAACGCGGCATCAAGGTCATCATCGCCGGTGCCGGCGGTGCCGCTCACCTTCCGGGTATGCTCGCGGCCAAGACCACACTGCCTGTCTGCGGCGTTCCGGTTCCGAGTAAATATCTGCGCGGTCAGGATTCCCTCCTCTCTATCGTTCAGATGCCCAAGGGTGTTCCGGTAGGTACCTTTGCCATCGGTGAAGCCGGAGCTGCCAACGCTGCGCTCTACGCCGTTCAGATTCTTTCGACAAACTGCGACAAGCTTGCCGAAAAGCTTGCTGAATTCCGCAAGCAGCAGAACGCCAAAGCACGTGCCATGGAACTTCCCGGACTTTAAAAGATGACTGAAAATACACTTCAGCCCGGCAGCTGGCTGGGCCTTTTGGGCGGCGGTCAGCTCGGCCGCATGTATGCTCAGGCCGCAGCTACGCTCGGCTACCGCGTTTGCGTGCTCGAACCCGACAAGAATGCTCCGGCAGCCGTTGTCTGCGAAAAGCACATTGCCAAACCCTATACCGACCCCGAAGCGCTTGCCGAACTCGGCGAGCTCTGCAGTGCCGTAACTACTGAATTTGAAAATGTTCCGGCCGCCGCACTCGAAACACTGGCAAAGACCTCCAAGACCTGCCCGTCGGCTCACCCTGTATCCATTACACAGGACCGCTTCTTTGAAAAGAGCTTCATTGCTTCTGCCGGTGCTCCGGTAGCACCTCATCTTCTGATTGAAAAAGATGAGGACTGCACAGGCGTCACCGCCGATTACTTCCCGGCTATTTTGAAGACAGCACGACTCGGCTACGACGGAAAGGGACAGATTTCTGTTTCGAATGCCGACGAATTGCCCGCAGCGTTTGCTTCTCTCGGCAAAGTTCGCTGCGTCCTCGAAAAGCGCCTGCCGCTCGTTCGGGAAATTTCAGTCATTGCCGCCCGTAATGCTCAGGGCGAAACCAAAACATTCCCGGTCTGCGAAAACCAGCACCGCAACGGTATTCTTGCCGTTTCGATCATGCCGGCCCGCATCTCCGACTCTCTTGCCGCACGCGCCAGAGAAATTGCCGCCGCCATTGCCGACAAGTTCGACTACCGCGGCGTACTCTGCACGGAATTCTTTGTTCTCGAAGGCGATGAACTCGTCGTTAACGAACTTGCTCCGCGCCCGCACAACTCCGGTCACGCAACGATCGAAGCCTGTGTTTCCAGCCAGTATGACCAGCAGGTCCGCGCCATGACCGGTATGCCGCTCGGCAGTACCGAACAGGTACGCTACTCGGTCATGATCAATCTGCTCGGCGACATTTGGTTCGATGAAAACGATGCTCTGCGTCCGGTAGATTGGTCCGAAATTCTTGCACTCGGCAATGCCAAGCTGCACCTTTACGGCAAAGCTCAGCCGCGCCGCGCCAGAAAGATGGGGCATATCACCTGTCTGGGCAATACCGCTGAAGAAGCGATGACCTGCGCAACGCGTGTCTGTGAATTGCTTAACCTTCCTCTTCCGAAATAATTCAATGACGGATGCTGTAACTTTTCCCTTAGATCAGGCTGTCGAAGTTCTCGAACGCGGCGGCCTGGTGGCGATTCCTACCGAAACGGTTTACGGCCTTGCGGCCGATGCCGAAAACGGCGATGCCGTGGCCAAAATTTATAAGGCCAAGCAGCGCCCCGCCAACCACCCGCTGATCGTACATCTGACCGGTCCCGAAGCGCTCGACGCATGGGCCCGCGAAGTGCCCGAAGACGCCCGCAAGCTCGCAGAAGCCTTCTGGCCGGGTCCGCTGACACTTGTTTTGAAGCGTACCGACAAGGCCAAGGACTTTATTACCGGCGGTCAGGACACCGTAGCTCTTCGCTGCCCGTCCCACCCGGTTATCCGCGAACTCCTCAAGGCTTTCGCAGGAACTTCTCACAAGGGCGTTGCAGCTCCGAGCGCCAACTCCTTCGGCAAAATCAGCCCGACGACCGCCGAACACGTCCGTAACGACTTAGGCGAAAAGGTCGATCTGATTCTTGACGGCGGTGCCTGCTCGGTCGGTATTGAATCGACGATCCTGGATATGTCGGAAAACGACCCGCGCATTCTTCGCGAAGGTGCCGTGACCGGCCCGATGATCGAAGCCGTGATCGGCCGAGAAGTTCAGCACGGCGCCAAATCCGCTTCTCCGAGAGTCTCCGGTACTTTAAAGAGCCACTATGCTCCCGAGCATCCGCTGCGCCTTGTAAGCGCCGAGGATCTGCCCGGAGCCACTCAGGAACTCGCCCGTCACTTCAAGACATTCAGCATCATTGCGCCCGAAGCCGTTGCCAAGCGCTTCCGCGGTGTTTGCGTCAGCTGCTTCGGCTACGATGCAGAAAACCCCGCTGAACTGCAGAGCCGCCTCTACGACTGGATGCATCAGCTCGACAAGAGCGGCGCCGACTTCATTTTGGTTGTTCCGCCGCCCTCTTCCAACGGCTGGCTCGGTGTACTTGACCGCCTCGGCAGAGCCGCAGCGACCAAGACTGAATTCCTGTAAGTACCGTATTTGAAGAAGTTATGAACGAAAATTCCAACCGCCGTCCCGGCGCTCCCAAGCGCGCTCAGAACCGACCGAACGGACGTCCGCAGGGCCGCTCTTTCGGTCGTCCCCAGGAACGCTCTCAGGGCAGACCGGCCGAACGCTCTTTTTCCCGTCCTCAGTCTCAGATCCGCGTCATGGGACAAGTTCCTGCCGCAACGGATCCGGACGGCAAGGTGCGTCTTTCCAAGCGCATGAGCGAACTCGGTCTGGCAAGCCGCCGCGAGGCTGACGAATGGATTGCCAAGGGCTGGGTTAAGGTTGACGGCGTCACCGTCGATCAGCTCGGCTTCAAGGTACTGCCGACCCAAAAAATCGAACTCGACCGCCGCGCAAGCAACGAGCAACAGTCTCGCGTCACCATCCTTCTGCACAAGCCGCTCGGTTACGTCAGCGGTCAGGCCGAAGACGGCTATGAACCTGCTAAGGTTCTGATCAATGCCGCGAGCCGCTGGAAGGAAGACCGCTCCGCCACCCGGTTTTCTCCGACTCAGCTGAAGAGCCTGGTTCCCGCCGGCCGCCTCGACATCAACTCCACCGGTTTATTAGTACTCACTCAGGACGGACGTGTTGCCAAAGAAATCATCGGCGAAAACAGTACGGTCGAAAAGGAATACATCGTTCGTGTCGAACAGGTCAACGGCAAGCCGAATTCCGAATTCCCGGCTGAAAAGCTGCGTCTGCTCAATCACGGCTTAAGCCTTGACGGTAAAGAACTGCTGCCTGCAGAGGTAAGCTGGCTCAACGCCAATCAGCTCAAGTTCATCCTGCATGAAGGCCGCTACCGTCAGATCCGCCGTATGTGCGAATTGGTCGGTCTCAAGGTCGTTCAGCTCAAGCGCGTACGCATCGGCGGCATCAGCCTCGGCAAACTGCCCGTCGGTCAGTGGCGCTATCTCACTGAAAAAGAATCCTTCAATGCCAAGCCCTTCCGTCGTGAAGGAGGACGTCGTTGAAATTAGAAACCGCCTCGGCAGCCCGGACTCCGGAGCTCGTACTCGTTCTTGTCTCCGCGCTCTGGGGCAGTTCCTTTATTCTTCTCTCCGTCGCATTGGAGTCGATTTCTCCTGCACTGCTTGTTGCACTGAGATTCGGCTTCGGTGCGCTGCTGATGGCGGCTATTCTCAGAAGCCGCCTCTTTAAGCTCCGCCGTATCGATTGGATTGCGGGCTGCCTGACCGGTACCTGTATCTTTTTCGGCTATTTTCTGCAGACCGTCGGCCTGCAGTGGATTTCAAGTTCCGTCTCGGCATTTCTGACGGCGCTCTATGTACCGTTTGTTCCGTTGCTGCAGATGATTTTTCTGCGCAAATTACCGGGAAAGATCACTTCGGCCGGCATTGCCGTTGCCTTTCTCGGCATGCTCCTCATCATGGACCCCTTCAGTCTTTCCTTTGACGGCAGTCTCGGAGAATGGCTGACGGTGGCAAGTGCGCTTGCCTGCGCCCTGGAAATTATCGTCATCAGTTTCTACGCCAAACAGTGCGAACCGACTGCATTCTGCTTCACGCAACTCGTTGTCGTTTCCGCCCTGGCTGCCGCCTACTGCGCAGTCTGCGAAACCGTCCGATTCGAGGCAAACTGGCAACTCTTTACCTGTCTCGGTATTCTTGTCGGCATGATTGCCTTCAATCAATATGCGATTTCCTGGGCTCAGAAATCCGTAGCACCGGTACGTGCGGTTCTTATCTATACGCTTGAACCCGTCTTTGCCGGCATCATCGGCTACTGCGTGGGCGAGCGCCTCGGCACAGGCGGTTTTATCGGGTGTCTCTTGGTGATCGGCAGCGTACTGCTGAGCTCATGGCTGCCGAAATATCTGCAGCAGAAAAAAATGAATCGAGGAGAAAATGCTTAATCAGCCTGTCGGTATTTTTGATTCCGGTCTCGGCGGACTATCCGTCATGCGGGCCGTAAGCGAAGACCTTCCGAACGAAGATCTCCTTTATTTCGGCGACTGCAGCCATGCGCCTTACGGCGACCGCTCGGAGGCCTTCATCACCGAGCGCGTCTTCCGCATCGCAGACTTTCTGATCGAACACAACGCCAAGGCCATTGTTGTTGCCTGCAATACCGCAACTGCCGCCTCCGTTCCTGCATTGAGAGAACGTCTTTCGATTCCTGTTATCGGTATCGAACCTGCAGTTAAACCTGCCGCCGCTCAGACCCGAACCGGCACGGTGGGTGTGATGGCAACCACCAGAACAATTCAGAGCGAGCGATTTGCGTCTTTGCTTGAAAGATTCGGCGGCAATGCCGCACGCGTGATTCCTATTGCATGCCCGGGATTAGCCGACGCAGTCGAAGCCGGCAAAGGTTCCTCTCCTGAAACGATGGCACTTCTCGAACGCTATCTCGATCCGCTCGTCAAAGCCGATTGCGACAAGATCGTTCTCGGCTGCACACACTATCCGTTCCTTGCCGACGAAATCACTTCATTCTTTCCGCAGGGAAGCGTCGAACTGATCGACCCGAGTCACGCCGTTGCAAGACAGCTGCGCCGCAAACTCGAAGAAAACCATTCGCTTGCCAACGAAAGAACAGTTCCCAGAAAGGAAGAGTTTTATATCTCGGGTCCTACCGAAAATACGGAAAAAGTAATCGCCTCTCTTTTAAAGAGGCCGGTCAAGGTACTGAGCGCCGATTTATAAACGGTCGATGAGGTAAGCCCGCACAGGGCTTGCTTCGGTTTCGCACCAGCGAAGCGGTGCGGCATGGAGTTCGTAACGACCTTCGGGCACACCCTCAAGACTTAAGTTTTCGAGAAGATAGATACCGGAGCTCAACAATACTTCGTGCGCAGGATAGTCTTCCGTCGGCTCAGGATCTACGGATGCCGCACTCGTCCCGACAAGTTTCACACCTTCCTCAACAAGCCGGCGGCAAAGTTCTGAACTTAACCCCTGATCGGTACCGTTGAGAGCAAAAAGAACACGTTCCTCACCGTTCATCGGCGGGACATCCTCATTTCCAACCGTACGGGATGAACAATCCGGACGAATCACGCGGCACGGACCGACGAATATCTCAAGAGGCGCCTCTCCGACTCCCTTTCGGTTGCACGCAAAATGCAACGGAGCATCGATATGTGTACCGACATGCGGCGTAAAGGTGACTTCGCTCGTGAAAACCTCTCCTTCGCTGATCCAGCGGCTGCGAAACGGCGTATCGCCCGGATAACAGGGACTCGAAGCGTCAACTGGCTTGCTGAGATCATAAATTTTCATAGGTTCTCCGAAGTCTTTTCATACAAAGGGTTTCACGGCACTTCCCAACGGGTGCACAATAACCCCATACGATTGTAGGAGTATTTGTTATGACAAATCCGGATTTTCCTGTCCGCGATATTCTTGAGCGCCTGAAATCAAGAACATCTGTCGGCGGTAAACATCTGACATTCCCGGTCCCCGAGCGCGAGCATTATCTTGAAGCTATCCGCGTTGCTCTGCGTCAGCCCGACCATCTCGGTCTGCATCCCTGCAGAGTCGCAATCATTGAAGATCTTGAAAAGCTCGGAAAGGTATTGGCCCGCGGCGCAGAAGCTTTGGGCGCCACTCCGGCAGAAGCGGAAAAAGCCGAAGCCAAAGCAAAGAAAGCTCCCGGTCTGCTCGCCTTTATCGTCAACATCGACAAACACCATCCGAAAGTTCCTCAGCACGAACAATGGATGACCTGCGGTGCTTTTGCAGGCAGCATCTTGAATGCGCTCGAACTGCAGGGCTTCTCAGGCAAAATCGTCAGCGGCTCGAGCACAGCTTATCCCGAAGTCACTGCAGCCCTTTGTAAGCCGGGCGAACAAGTTGCCTGCTGGCTGATGGTCGGCACTGCTAAGGAAGAAGAACATACAATCGAAGAAAGTCCGGATGCAGAGGCCTTCCTGTCGGTTTGGCCTTAATACGCATAGTCACCCGAACCGATATCGCTTAAGCTCGGGATTACGGGGAATTCTTGAATAAGTTTTCAGGAATAACCGCCCGAGCGTAACTTACAACCCAGCGAACCCCAGATAAAAAGGAGGCGGCTCATCTTCCGAATAAAGCTTAGCGGAAAGATCGCCGATTATTATGAAACGACTTTTATTGATCCTCAGCACATTGCTCTTATCGCTCTCTCTGAGCGGATGCGGTTACAACGAAATCCAGTCGATGGACGAAGCCGTCACAGCCGAATGGAGCGAAGTTCTCAACCAATATCAAAGACGCAGCGATCTGATTCCGAATGTCGTCAACTCGGTCAAGGGTGAAGCCGATTTTGAAAAATCGACACTTACCGATGTCATCAATGCCCGTTCCAAAGCCACCTCGATTCAGGCTACTCCGGAACTCTTAAATGACCCCGAAGCTTTCTCGAAATTCACCAAGGCACAGGGCGAACTCTCCGGAGCTTTGAGCCGTCTGCTCGTCAACGTCGAACGTTATCCGACTTTAAACAGCAACAAGGGCTTCCAGGAACTTCGCGTTCAGCTTGAAGGTTGTGAAAACCGTATTTCGATCGCACGCAACCGTTACATCAAATCGGTTCAGCAGTACAACACCTTTGTCCGTCAGTTCCCGCAGATGATCTGGACCTGGATCTTCGATTACAAGGCCAAGCCGCAGTTCACCGTTGCAGACGAAGCTGCTATTTCCACCGCTCCGAAGGTAGATTTCAATTTTGACAGCAAGAAATAATTTCCTGCTCTGGATCGCCGCCTGCTTTTTGAGTCTGACCGCTTGGATCGGCTCGGCCGGAGCCGCAGAGTTACTGCCGGTACCGGAGGTGGCGTACGTTACTGACAGCGCACGTATTCTTTCCGCAGAGCAAAAGAGAGCGCTGGAGACGAAACTCAACGACTTTGAGAGAGCTTACGGCTCCCAGATCGGTGTCATTATCGTACCGACGCTCAACGGAGAACCGATCGAAGACTACGCCCATCGGGTCGGAGACAACTGGAAGCTCGGCCGCAAGAATATCGGCGACGGTCTGCTCTTTGTCGTCTCCGTCAACGACCGACGCGCCCGCCTTGATATCAACAGAGCGCTCGAAGGCGCAATTCCCGACGTTGCTGCGTCCAGAATCCTCAATGAGACCGTATTTCCGTCCTTTAAGGTCGGCAACTACTATCAGGGCATCAGCCGCGGTCTTGATCAGGTCTTCATGCTGATCAAGGGCGAAAACCTTCCCGCTCCCGACCCCGATGCATGGGGCAAGCATGAAAGAGCAGAGGGCGAACCGCTTTGGGATCAGCCCTGGATTGCCATTATGTTTATCGGTTTTGTTGCCACGATGATGCTCAGACAACTGCTCGGCAAGAAGAAGGGCGCCCCCGTTGCCGGACTTGCGGTCGGTGCTTTCGGTGCTTTTGTCATGCAGTCGCTTGTCGCCGGTCTCATCATTGCAGTAATTGTGGTTACAGCCTGTCTTCTCATCCCGGACGAAGTCCTCGAAGCCGGTGAAAAGCGCAGCCGACGTATCTATCGCACCCGCAGACGCTCCCGCAACCAGTGGGATAACTTCGGAGGCGGCGGATTCGGCGGTATGGGCGGCGG
>CAZNBL010000016.1:0-16880 GCA_964571375.1 uncultured Burkholderiaceae bacterium | reverse complement strand
TTCGGCGGAGGCGGTTTCGGCGGCATGGGCGGCGGAGCCGGATCGGGCGGCGGCGGAGATTCTGCCGGCGGCGGTGCTAGCGGGAGTTGGTAAATGTCATTTGCAAGAAGTTTCAAACATTGGATTTACTCTGCGCTTCCGCTGAGTTCCGTGCTCTCCGAAGAGGTTCTCAACAGCATCGAGGCATCTGTTGCAGAAGCGGAAACACGTACCTCGGCAGAGTTTCTGGTCATTATCGAACGTACCCTTCCCTTGAGTTACACAAGGGAAGACGCACCTTCGTCTCTTCGCGCAGAAGATTTGTTTGCCAAGTACCGTTGCTGGGACACCCGGCGTATTGCTCTACATCAACCTCACCGATCATGCGATCGAACTGGTTGTCGACCGTGCTGCCGCACGCGTTTTAAGCAAAGAAGAGCTCGATGCGGTTATCGAAAAACTTTCGCTCGCCTTTAAGACCAAAGACTTCTCGGGCGGCATCGATTTTGCGCTGAAAACTCTTTCGGAAAAGCTCTCGGGAACTTTCCCCAATAAGCCCGTAAGCGATCCTCTCCCGAACGAGCCCGTAGTCCTTTAAAATTAAGAAATTCTCACCAGTCCTTTTGGAAAAAACTCATGGAACTTAACGCACTCACTGCAGTTTCCCCTCTCGACGGCCGCTACGGTCGCCAAACTGAAATCCTTCGTGATGTTTTCTCTGAATTCGCTTTCATGCGCGCTCGTGTCACAGTCGAAATCGAGTGGCTGATCGCTCTGTCCGAATTCAACCTGCCCGAACTTCATGAGTTGCCGGAAGAAGACAAGCAGTATCTGCGCTCTCTCGTCTCCGATTTCAGCCTTGAAGACTGCCAGGCCATCAAGGACATTGAAAAGACAACCAACCACGACGTGAAGGCTGTCGAATACTGGATCAAGGGCAAGATGAAGGCTAACGAACATCTTGCTGCCGCCAGCGAATTCGTTCACTTCGGCTGCACATCCGAAGACATCAACAACACTTCCCACGCCCTTATGCTTTCCCGCGGCCGCGAAGTGCTCTGCGCTCAGATCGAAACCATCATCGCCAAGATCAAGGGTTTTGCTCACGAATGGGCCGGCGTCTCCATGCTCTCCCGCACTCACGGTCAGCATGCCAGCCCGACAACAGTCGGTAAGGAAATGGCCAACGTTGCAGCCCGTCTCGAACGTGCTCTCGAAGGCATCAAGAGTGTCAAGATGCTCGCCAAGATGAACGGCGCCGTCGGTAACTACAACGCCCACGTCATCGCTTATCCGGAAAAGGATTGGCCCGCATTCTCCCGCAACGTGATTGAAAACCGTCTGAACCTGACATTCAATCCGTACACCATCCAGATCGAACCGCATGACTACATGGCCGAGCTCTTCAATGCGATCGCCCGCCTCAACACAGTCATCATCGACTTGGACCGCGACGTCTGGGGCTACATCTCCATGAACTACTTCAAGCAGCAGCTCAAGGAAGGTGAAGTCGGTTCCTCCACAATGCCGCACAAGGTCAACCCGATCGACTTCGAAAACTCCGAAGGTAACCTCGGCATGGCCAACAGCTTCCTGACATTCCTGTCTCAGAAGCTCCCGATCTCCCGCTGGCAGCGTGACCTCACCGACTCCACAGTGCTTCGCAACATGGGTGTCGCTTTCGGTTACTGCCTCTGCGGCTACGCCGCTCTGCAGCGCGGTCTCGGCAAGCTCCAGCTCAACGAAGCTGCTGTTGCCGCCGACCTCGACAACTCCTGGGAAGTTCTCGCCGAAGCCATTCAGACTGTGATGCGCCGTTACGGTGTTGCAAACCCGTACGAACAGCTCAAGGCTCTGACACGCGGCAAGGGCATCACACCCGAATCTCTGCACGCTTTCGTTGCCGATCTGGAAATTCCGGCCGATGCCAAGGCTTCCCTGCAGAAGCTCACTCCGCATGACTACATCGGTATTGCCGAACGTCTTGCCAAGGACATCTAATCCGGTTTATTCCGCATAAAAACAAACCGCCCCTCGGGGCGGTTTTGTTTTACCGGTTGCTTCTTAAAGGAAGCGGCCGCAGAGGATGGTTAACCAGACTGCAGCGCAAAGGATGAGAGCGAGCAGCACGGCTGCACTGCCGAGGTCCTTTGCTTTGCCGGAAAGCGGATGAATTTCTCCGCCGAAACGGTCGACAACCGCCTCGATAGCGCTGTTGATCACTTCGACGATCACAACATTGACAACAGCCGCAACCATCAGAAGTTTTTCAATCGTCTCTACCGGAAGCAACACGGCAACCGGCACGAGAATCAGCGCAAGAATCACTTCCTGACGGAAAGCTTCTTCCGTCTGCCAGGCGGCGCGAAAACCCTGCATCGAATACTTCGTTGCATTGGTAAGGCGCTTCAGACCGGTCTTACCTTTAAGATCCGTTGCGTTTTTAGCCGATTCAGTCATATCAGGACATAAAAAAGGCCGCTGCCAAGAGCGGCCTGCAATGCTTTTTCTTACTTAACCTGCTGAGCAAGCTTGCCTGCTGCGTAGAGCTGAGCTACGTCGGGCAGAGCGATCGGCTTGATCTTGGAAGCCTGACCTTCGCAACCGAAGGCAAGGTAGCGGGCCTTGCACATTTCGACAGAAGCTGCGCGGGCTGCCTTCAGGAAGGCTCTCGGGTCGAAAGCTTCCGGATTTTCAACGAAGAACTTACGGACAGCAGCTGTCATAGCCAGACGGATGTCTGTGTCGATATTGACCTTGCGGACACCGTACTTGATGGCTTCGACGATTTCTTCAACCGGGACGCCGTATGTTGTACGGAATTCGCCGCCGTACTGACGGATCATTTCGAGGTATTCCTGCGGAACAGAGGAAGAACCGTGCATTACGAGGTGAGTGTTCGGAATGCGTTCGTGGATTTCCTTGACGCGCTGAATAGAAAGGATGTCGCCTGTGGGCTTGCGTGTGAACTTGTAGGCGCCGTGGCTTGTACCGATAGCGATAGCAAGAGCGTCAACCTGAGTTGCCTTAACGAATTCGGCAGCCTGATCCGGGTCGGTCAGGAGCTGATCGCGTGTCATAACAGCGTCGGTACCGTGACCGTCTTCCTTGTCGCCCTGCATGGTTTCGAGAGAGCCGAGGCAGCCGAGTTCACCTTCGACGGATACACCGATCTTGTGAGCCATGTCGACAACTTCCTTAGTAACACCGACGTTGTAGTCGAAGGAAGCAATTGTCTTGCCGTCGCTCTGCAGGGAACCGTCCATCATCACGGAAGAGAAACCGAGATTGATAGCGCCGCGGCAAACGTCGGGGCTCTGGCCGTGGTCCTGGTGCATACAGACAGGAATGTGCGGGTAAGCTTCGATAGCAGCCTTGATCAGGTGTTCAAGGAAGACTTCGCCTGCGTACTTACGGGCACCGGCAGATGCCTGCATGATGACAGGAGCGTTGACCTCATCGGCGGCCTGCATGATGGCCTGAACCTGTTCGAGGTTGTTTACGTTGAAAGCGGGAATACCGTAACTATTCTCTGCAGCATGATCCAGAAGCTGGCGCAAAGAGACAAGAGCCATAATTTAATTCTCCAGTTGGAAATCGATCCGCGGTGCATAAACATCGCACCAAATTTATTTAATTTTAAAGTAGTCCGGCGCGTTTGAAAATTGATAAATCAACCCAAGCGCACTTTTCGATTAAAAGCTTTCAAAATGCCGTTTCCGATCGCGTGAGCCATCTTTTTCTGGAAGGCCGCAGTCCTCAGATTTTTCTCTTCCTGAGGATTCGACAAGAAAGCCGTCTCAACCAAAATTGACGGAATATCCGGTGCTTTGAGCACTGCAAAATTAGCCTGCTCGACACGGGCTTTATGAAGTTTGTTGATACGCCCCACTTCGTTAAGCACCATGCCGCCGTATTCAAGACTGTCGGCTACCTGAGCAGTAAAGGACATATCCATAAGAATCTTGGCGATCTGACGGTCCTGGGAGCGCATGTTGACGCCGCCGATCTGGTCAGCATCGTTCTGTCGTCTCGCAAGCCAGCTGTTCTGAGAAGAAACTTTACCCCTCGAATTCAGGCAGAAAACCGAAGATCCTCTCGCTGTGGACTTAATCCATGCGTCGGCATGAATGGAAACAAAGAAATCGGCTTTTGCCGCTCTTGCCTTCATCACACGGCGGTTGAGCGGTACGAAGTAATCGCTGCTTCGGGTCAGCACGGCTTCGATGCCGGGCAGCGCATTGAGTTCTCTTTGCAGAATTCGGGCTATCGAAAGAACAACATCTTTTTCACGCGTGCGATAGGTTTTGCCGATCGCCCCGGGGTCTTCGCCGCCGTGTCCCGGGTCGATCGCAATCACAAGCTTGCGACCCGAGGGCTTTGCCGCTCCGGAAGGTGTTTTCGAAGGCTTGGCAGCAGGTTTTAACGCCGTGTTTTTACCCGCGGACGGCTTTCTGTCGGGAGCCGGTTCTATATCGGGTCTCATCGGTACGGCCGTTCCCGAAGTAATACCGGCAATCAGATCTCCGATAGCATCCTCGCTCTGCGCTCCGGATTCCACACGGTTTTCTTCCATACGTCTCTGACCTTCGGCAACCTGAGTGAGAAGGCGGCCGATTACGTCCTTCTCCTTCTCTTCCTTCTGAATAATCGCCATCAGAGGATCTCTCTGCTGCGCAGGATAAATATCGAACACCAGGCGGTAACGATATTCGCCGAACGGCTTCAGAGAGAAAACCTGAGGATCGACATCGACCTTGAAATCGATATTGATGCGAATGGTATCCGAAGTATTCTGAACAACTTTGATGCTTGAAATGTACGGATCATTGGGCTTGACCGCCTCGATCATCTTGCGAAGCTTTCCGGTCAGAAGCATCCCCTGCACGTCGACCGCCATACGCACCGGCTTGAGCTTACGCATGACGAAATAGCGAAACTTAATCGGTTCGTCATGCTCGATAGTAAGACGTGTGTATTCATCTGCCGGCCACATACGGACGGCAACCAGTTGAGCGGCCTTTGCGGCCGCACACGGCAGAAATGAGAAGACGGCAAGCGTCACTGACTTAGCCAGCACGCTGCGGCGGCTAAGCGGCGTATCGGTCACTTCAGATCCTTGAGAATATCTTCGCCGAGAGTGCTCATTGCTGTAAGTTCGAGATCTCTGCCTTCGTCGGCGATGGTATAGCGGATCAAAATGTCTGCATCCGGCACATACGGATAAGCTTTTTCAGACCATTCGCAGGCAGTTACCTGACCGGGACCGAATGCTTCGCGAAAACCGGCGTCATCAAACTCTTCGGGAGTTTCGAATCGATAGAAGTCGAAGTGATTCCAGCGCAGACCGTCGATGGTATACGTTTCAAGCAGAGTAAAAGTCGGGCTTTTCACACGGCCTTCGAAGCCGAGTGCTCTGAGACAGGAGCGGATGAGATAGGTCTTGCCGGCTCCGAGATCGCCGTCCAAACGGAAGTTCAGACCGTTGCCGAGAATCGTGTCGCGATGAGTCTTGATACTCTCTGCAATCTTTCGGCCGAAGGCCTCTGTGGCAGTCTCATCTTCAAGGTAAACATTCAGAATCTTTTCCATGTTTTCGATTGTCCTCAGCAATTTCGGAGGCGAAAATTCACCGCAACTTTTAATTGTACCTGCTTGCGCCTCTTCTGAAAAATATTTTATAATGGTATACTCATCGCCGGCATAGCTCAGTTGGTAGAGCAGCGCATTCGTAATGCGAAGGTCGGAGGTTCGACTCCTCTTGCCGGCACCAGATGAGAATTTGCCCGGATGGCGGAATGGTAGACGCAGCGGACTCAAAATCCGCCGCCTAATAAGCATGAGAGTTCGAGTCTCTCTCCGGGCACCAGAATACCCAAAAAGAGGTTTCGTAGAAATACGAAACCTCTTTTTATTTCAATCACTTATACGCACTTCTAATATTTTCTGAAAACTACCTTTTTCAAAAAAAAGGCAGCGTACACCCGGTTTTTTCAGTACAACCTACAGTACATTTTCAGCCGATTAAGATTATCCGCCTCATCCTAGAATTTTCATTATTCGAGCTAAAAAATAAGCCCCGCCGGTCTAAACCGAAGGGGCTTGCGCATAACGCTCTCAATCTCAGTCGTTGTTGAGATTCAAAAGATCTCCGATCACTTCCTGAGAGTCATAGATTTTTTCACCCTTCTTGGGCTTCATCTTGACGTAACTGCCGTCAGCCTGCAGTTCCCAAGCGTGGTAGTTGTCCTTGAGCTGCGGACGGATGATCTGACGCATCACATTGTTTCTGAGACGCGTACTTGTAATCGGAGAGAGCACTTCGATACGTCCGTTGAGATTGCGGGTCATCAGGTCGGCACTGCCGAAGTAAATCTTCGCTTCTCCGTTGTTATGGAAGTAGTACACGCGGGCGTGTTCGAGCAACTTACCGACAACAGAGCGCACCGTAATGGTTTCGGATACACCCTTGAGTCCCGGGCGCAAAGAACAGATACCGCGGACGATACATTCGATACGAACACCGGCCCGGCTGGCCTCATACAGCTCGCGGATCATCTCGGCATCTACAAGCTGATTGCACTTGACGATGATGTGTCCGTTGCCGTGCTTCTTGTGGGATTCCACTTCGTCACGGATGAGCTTGATCACGCCGGGGCGTGTGGACTTCGGAGATACCAGAAGCTTGCGGTAATTGTCCACGATGCCGAAACCGGTCATCACGTTAAAGAGATCCTGAACGTCGTCACAGATTTCCTTATCGGCGGTAAAGAGCCCCAAGTCCGTATAGATCTTGGCACTCGCGGCGTTGTAGTTACCGGTACCGATATGAACATAACGCCTTAAGCCGCCCTCTTCACGTCGTACAACAAAGCAAAGCTTGGCATGAATCTTCAGGCCGGCAAAGCCGTAAACCACGTTGACACCGTTGCGTTCGAGTTCCTCGGCCCAGTTGATATTCTGTTCTTCGTCAAAGCGTGCCTTGAGTTCGACGATCGCAGTGACCTGCTTACCTCTGCGGCGGGCTTCGAGAAGACTCTTGACGATCGGAGAGTCCTTGCCGCAACGGTAAAGCGTCTGCTTGATCGCAACAACGTTCGGATCCTCGGCAGCGTTCTTCAGGAATTCGAGTACGGAACCGAAAGAATCGTACGGGTGATAAACCATCAGATCGCGGCGGGCGATTTCACGGAACACGTTGTGATCCGCATCGAACTGCTTGGGCAGGCGGTACGGCATGCTCGGATACTTCAGAGCCGGACGATCGAGCATCATCAGAGCTCCGAACTCGGAGAAACTGAGCGGAATACGGTAGCGGTAAATCTGAGAGGCGTGCAGGTCGAGATGGGTAATCAGGAAGTCCTGCAGTTTCTGCGGCATACCGCGTTCGAGTTCCATACGAACGACAGAACCGAAACGTCTCTGATCGACGTAATCGCGGACAGCACTCAGCAGATCGTCTGCTTCGTCTTCTTCGATTTCTCCGTCGGTATTTCGGGTAATACGGAAGAGACCGCTCGACTTCACCTTGTAGCCCGGGAAGAGACTTTCAAGTCGGTTGTCGATCAGGTCTTCGACCAAAATAACGGTACCGTCTGTGCAGGAGCTGTCCATCTTCGGGCTGACTCTCTGTTCCTTATTGCTGATAAAGAGGAAGCGCGGTACGTTGTTCGGGCACTTGATACGTGCAAAACGAGTCATCGACTCATCTTCGCTGTCTCTGGTGATCTCAACGACAAAGTTGATACTTGTGTTGGAAATCATCGGGAACGGGCGGCCGGCATCGACGGCCTGAGGTGTCAGGACCGGGAAAATATCGTCGTCAAAGTAACGGTCGAGCCAGGCTTTTTCGGCATCGTTCAGTTTGTTGTACTTACCGAAACGGATATTCTTTTTCTCAAGCGCCGGTACGAGATCATTGATCCACAGATCTTCTGCGAGACCGAGCAGTTCGTTCACTCTGCGACGGATTTCAACAAGCTGCTTGGCAGGCGGCATTTTATCCGGACCGGTCGGCTCGGCACCGCTCCTGGCCTGCTGTTGCAGGTTCTTGACGCGAACCATGCAGAATTCGTCGAGGTTATTAAAGAAGATCGAGAGGAAAAGGACGCGGTTCAGAAGCGGAATAGCCTTATCCATTGCCGTTTCAAGAACCTTGCGGTCAAACTCAGTCCAGCTGATGTCTCGATTGATATAAAGGGACGGATCAGTCAGCTTGACCGATGCTTTTACAGAACTTTTCGGTGCTGCTGAGGTCGCAGCCTTAGGCTTAGCAACTCTCCCGGCAGTTGTCTTTGCTGCAGTTGCACTCGTCCTCGAGGTTTTTTTGGCGCTCGAAGATGCGGGCTTTTTAGCCGCGGCGGATCTTACGGTTTTGCGCACCGGCTTCTGTGCCGGCTTTTCTTCCTGAACACTTTTCGGGGATTCGGCAGTAACGGCCTCAGAAATAGCAACGGCTGTTTCAGCGGTCTTGGTATCTTGCATGCAGGTTTCCTATATTTTTCTTATCGTTAGCGACACAGCGAACACTGCGCCATATCTAATTTTAATTTTCTTACTTTACCGCATCATGACAGCTTTGGGCGCGTGATCCGCACGGAAATAGCACTTGTAAGTAACTCTTCCTATTCTTTCACGCAACCCCTCCCGTAAACACGCCGAATTTACTTAACTATTTTGCCAATCGCCCGGTCCGACTTGCTTGCCAAAACACGATGAAGGCGCTTCACAACTGTCGGCAGAGCACAAAGCATCATCCCGAACATTGCCCACGCAGCCCCGTACACGGTATCCCAGAACCGCCACTCCAGAATTCCGCGGTCTCCTCCTGCGGTCGAGAGCATCCAATGCAGTATTAAAAGAATGAACGAAGTAATCAGGAAATTAGCGACCAAATAGCTTTTTACAATGAAGTACGGCAACAGTGCGGCAACAATGCAGAGCATTACAGCCAAAATCAACAAATGCTCGGAAATCACATAAATCTTCATACAGAAAAGATAGCCGAGAAATGTTCCGGCTACGCGCTCCAGGATCCGTGTAAAACCGACGCTGATCTTGGTATTCATCAGATAGACAAACGACAATCCGATCCAGCCTATTTCGTGAAGTCCGAATAGTTCTGCAGTCAGGAGTGCGACTGTAAGACAAAGAGCGGACACCGCGGCATACCCTATCGGGTTGCGGTCGCCTCCGAGAATTTTCAGGATCTGATCCATCGGACGCTCCCCGAGCGCCTCGATCTTCCATAGTCGGGCATCTGCCAAAATGCAGAGAGCAGCAAGCACTCCTCCGAACATGAATCCGGCGACCGCCGAAATATCCGGCCGATAGGAAAAAAGCGAAGTCATGAAGCAGACCAGGCTCATCTTGCCGATCAGCCACCAATACTTCTCCGCAAAAGAAAGAAGACTCACGCCGAATCCCGAAAGAATCAGAACGAACCATTTTCCGTACGGATGGAGAAAAAACACGTTACCGAAACACTCGGCTGCTGCGATAGAGAATGCAGCAATCAGAAGTCCCTGAAGACGCTCGGGAAGGTCTGTTCTCAGATCGCAGACCAACAGCATGAATGCGGAAAGTGCCGCATAACCGCCGACCAGGTAATTACCGAAGAGTGCCGAACAAATAAGTGAAACGGCTACTGCCGTAAAAAAGCGCAGAGAAGCCGCCGCAACGGCCTTACCCGTCGGCTGTCGGGGATTTTGAGAAGAAAACGAGCCCATGAGCGACACCTCCGAAGTAAGTGTAGAGGCTGCACGAAAGGGCTCGGACAACGAGCCACCGTTTCAGGCGGCTCTGAGTAAAGGCATCAGCCTCCGGTCACCGGAGGGAAGAATGCAACCTCATCGCCGTCGGATACCGCGGCCGTGTTATCGGCCATATCCTGGTTAACCGCACAGCGCAGTCTCGGCATTGTGGCAAAGGCTTCAGCGAGGTCGGGATAGGTTTTTGAGAGCCAGGCTCTCAGATCCGCTACGGTTTTCACTTCCGCAGGAACTGTGACCGTATCCTTGTCACGACCGAGAAATTCTTTCAAAGAGGCAAAGTACAAAATCTGCATGTCTAATTACTCCTGCTCTTTCTTGCCGCATTCCGGGCAGTTCGGATCCTTTTTAAAGCGCATCTCACGCATTTCCATCGTCAGTGCATCGATCATCAAAAGTCGGTTGGCGAGCGGCTTTCCGACGCCTGCCATCAGTTTGAGTGCTTCGCCGGCCTGCATACAGCCGAGCATACCGACCAAGGGTGCAAACACTCCTAAGCTCGAAGCTTTTTCATCGTTCCCGTCATGATTGGGGAAAACACAGGCATAGCAGGGAGAATCTTCCTCTCTGAAATCGAAAACCGTAATCTGGCCGCTGTAACCGACGCATCCGGCAGAAATCAGAGGCTTCTTATATTCACGGCAGACACTGTTGAGCAGGTAGCGGGATGTCGTATTGTCCGTGCAGTCAAGAATATAGTCATGCTCGTTGACGAGCATACTGAGAAGTTCTTTGCCGGGAACGGTCATCAGACCGATCACCTGAACTTCCGGGTTGATTGCCTGAAGAGAAATTTTGGCACTCATCGCCTTCGGAATACCGACTCTTTCTGTCGTGTGCAGAATCTGTCGTTGCAGATTCGTCAGATCCACAACATCACCGTCGGCAATTGTGAGACGCCCCACGCCGGAAGCGGCAAGATAAAGCGCAGCAGGCGATCCGAGACCACCCGCACCGAGTACCAATACACTCGATTGACGGACTTTTCTCTGACCTTCTTCTCCGAAGCCTTTGAGCAACTCGTGACGCGAATATCGGTTAACTTTAGGAATCATAGACATCTCCTTTGCCTCGAAGATACCGCAGATAAAGGCTCTGCGCACTTTTCAGGGTACGTTCAAGGCTCTCTGCACTTTTCTCACTGCGAAATCCGACCTCGAAAAAAGTACGCAATTTCCCGAAATTATTTGTAAATTCAAGCGAAAATCAACGCAAACGAGCTTAGCTCGTCTATATTCAAGATTATTTTGTTCCAAGAAAAACAAAGGAGAAACTCTAAATGCTGATGAAGAAAATCTTCTTAGCTTCCGCCGCAGCCGCAACTCTGTTTGCCATGGGCGTTCAGGCCGCTGAAACTTATGTTGTCGGTACCGGCGCTACATACCGTCCGTTCGAATACGAAACTCCGCAGAAGGAACTCGTAGGTTTCGACGTTGATCTGATGCGCGCCATCGCCAAGGCCGAAGGTTTCGAAGTCAAGTTCATCAACACCCCTTGGGAAGGTATTTTCGCTACAGTCGATAAGGGTGACCGCGACATCATCATGAGCGGCATCACC
The DNA here is from genome assembly GCA_964571375.1 of uncultured Burkholderiaceae bacterium. Lineage (GTDB taxonomy): Bacteria > Pseudomonadota > Gammaproteobacteria > Burkholderiales > Burkholderiaceae_F > JAFTYR01. The sequence goes on along the minus strand of CAZNBL010000016.1, from coordinate 5,573 downwards.
ATTACTGAAAAGCGTAAGCAGGCCGTAGACTTCTCCAAGCCCTACTTCCTCGCTCACCAGCTCATCCTGACCGACCACACTACCAAGATTGAAAAGCTTGCCGACCTGAAGGAAGGCGGCGTTGCTGTGGTCAGCGGTTCTGCCGGTGACGTTGCTGCTTCCGAAGCTTTCGGTAAGGCTTCCACCCGTATCCGCCGTTTCGACAATACTCCGCTTGCTCTTGAAGAGCTCAACCAGGGCGGTGTCGTTGCTGCCATCGGTGACGTCGGTGTACTCGCCTTCTATTCTCGCAACAACCCCGACAAGAAGTTCAATATGGCTCGCGACCCGAGCTTCAAGGAACAGTATTTCGGCATCGCCGTCCGTAAGGGCAACACCGAACTCGTCAACAAGATCAATTCCGGTCTCGACAAGGTGATCGCCAGCGGCGAATACAACCAGATTTATCAGAAGTGGTTCGGTACTGACGCACCGAAGCTTCCGTAATTTTTCATTCAGTGAACAGCCCGGTACTGATACCGGGCTTTTTGTGTGTAATCCGATCAAGGAGTAAATGTGGGTTCTTTCAGGTATGAAGTAATTCAGGAGTATTGGCCGCTCTTCGTCGAAGGGGCGAAAATGACCGTGCAGATTACGTTTATCTGCGTAATTCTCGGCGTTATTCTCGGTATGGCTCTCGGCATGGCTCGTCTTGCCGATGCACGCCACCGTCCTTTGAAAGATTTTCTGCGTTTCTTTATCCGCTGGCCCGTTACGGTCTACGTCAGCTTCTTCCGCGGCACTCCGCTGTTCGTTCAGATTCTTCTGATGCAGTTTGCCGTATTGCCGTTCTTTATCCATCCGATCGACGGCATTTTGATCGACGGCAGCTTAGCCCGCGAAATCCGCGCCTCCTACGGTGCGATGCTTGCCGGTATCGTTGCTATCACACTTAACGCCGGCGCTTACATGTCCGAAGTATTCCGTGCCGGCATTCAGTCTCTCGACAAGGGTCAGATGGAAGCCGCACGCTCGGTCGGTATGACCTACTGGCAGGCCATGTTCCACATCATCCTGCCGCAGGCTTTCCGCCGCATGCTTCCCCCGCTCGGCAACAACGCCATTGCGATCCTTAAGGATTCCTCCCTGGTATCGGCTATCGGCCTGGCAGAACTTGCTTACGCCGCCCGTACTGTGGCCGGCGCTTCCGCCCGTTACTGGGAACCGTACATTACGATTTCGCTCATCTACTGGGTCATGACACTGGGTCTTGCCTACCTCGTTAAGAAGATGGAAGAGCGTCTTGGCAAAGGAGATGACAACCGATGAGCAATACAAAACCGTTAATCCGCATCAGCGACCTGCACAAGTATTTCGGCGACAACCAGGTGCTGCGCGGCATCAACCTCGATATTTATCCCGGCGAAAAAGTCGTGGTACTCGGCCCCTCGGGTTCCGGTAAATCCACTATGTTGCGTTGCATCAACTCGCTTGAAGATGCAACCAGCGGTTCGATCTTTGTCGGCGATGATGAAATCACTTCTTCGAAGACTGATATCAACAAGGTCCGAGAACAACTCGGTATGGTCTTCCAGCGCTTTAACCTCTGGCCGCACAAGACCGTACTCGAAAACGTCGCTCTCGGTCCTATTCTTGTCAGCAAGGTTGCCAAGGAAGTCGCTTACGAACGTGCCCGTGAACTGCTGAAGAACGTCGGCCTCCTCGATAAGGCAGATGCTTATCCGGCAAGCCTCTCCGGCGGCCAGCAGCAGCGTGTTGCCATTGCCCGCGGTCTGGCAATGCACCCGAAGGCCATGCTCTTTGACGAACCGACCTCTGCGCTTGACCCCGAACTCGTCGGCGAAGTGCTCAACGTTATGCGTAACCTTGCTCAGTCCGGCATGACCATGATCGTCGTTACTCACGAAATCCAGTTCGCCAAGGAAGTGGCCGACCGTGTCATCTTCATGGACGGCGGTGTCATTGTCGAACAGGGTTCTCCGGAAGAAGTTCTGGTCAATCCGAAGGAAGAACGTACCAAGACCTTCCTGAAGCGAGTCCTTCCGAAGGAATAATCGTCTTCGATGCACAAATAAAAAACGGATCGGTTTCAAGCCGATCCGTTTTTGTTTTGCGCCAGAAATCTTAGAAGATTTCGATATTGTCGATCAGGCGTGTTTCGCCGATCTTGGCGGCAGCCAAAACGACGAGCGGAGTCTTGCCCATCAGATCGTCATAAGTCGGTGCAAGAAGATCTTTCTGACGAACCACGGCAACATAATCGGGTTTCCAGCCGCGTTCTTCGAGACGACGGCAGGCGGCAGCCTCAACCTTGTCGAGTTCAAGAGCACCGGCTTCAACGGCAGCCTTGGCTTCACGAATTGTCTTGTAGAGTTCCGGAGCTTCGGCAAGTTCTTCTTCGCTCAGATAGCGGTTGCGGGAAGAATAAGCCAGGCCCGTCTCGGGGCTTCTCTGAAGTTCCAAACCGATGATCTCAAGCGGCATACCGAACTGACGGACCATTGCACGGATAATCTGCAGCTGCTGATAGTCCTTCTTACCGAAGACTGCAATCTGCGGACGCACGATGGCAAAAAGCTTGCCGACGACCGTGCAGACACCCTTGAAGAATCCGGGACGATAGAAGCCTTCCAGGATATCGGCCATACGGGGATCGGGATCCACCATGAAATTCTGAGCTTCGGGGTACATATCTTTTTCTGCAGGTGCAAAGACGATATCTACGGCACCCTGTTCACGAAGCTTGGCACAATCCTCTTCGAGAGTTCTCGGGTAGGTGTCGAAGTCTTCGTTCGGACCGAACTGAAGACGGTTAACGAAAATAGAAGTCACCAGGAATTCGCAGTGCTTCTTGGCTTCGGCCATCAGTGCAAGATGACCGTCGTGAAGATTGCCCATGGTCGGAACCAGACCGACGGAGGTCTTGCCGGCCAGGTGACGCTGCAACTCTTCAATAGTATGAACAATAATCATCGTTTTTCTTCTTGATAAAGAAATCGAACCGCACAAAGGCGGTTCGACGAAAATGAACAGAGGAAGTTTAGTCCTCTTTAAGCGCGATGCGGGAAATCATCCGATCTTTTTGAGTCCCTGATGCATGACACCCGGCAGATAGTCGGCGGCACGGCCCTTACCCGGAATTTCGATATCGGCATCGAGTTCGCAGAGCGGAACGAGCACGAAAGCTCTTTCATGCATTCTCGGATGCGGCACCAGAAGATGCGGATCCGTCAGTACTTCTTCACCGAAAAGCAGCAGATCGCAGTCAAGAGTTCTCGGTGCATTGATCACACCGGCAGGACGCACGCGGCCGTGTTCGTTTTCTACTTTAAAAAGCACCTGAAGCAGTTCTTCGGCGCCGAGCGGAGTCGTAAGTTTCAGCACGGCATTCGTGTAGTCCGGGCCGCTCGAATCGATCGGCTCGGTACTGTAGAACGAAGACAGCGTGAAGCTCGAAGCGCGGGCGAGCGCCACCAGTTCTTCAACGGCGGCTCTCAATGTCTTTTCAGCTTCGCCGAGGTTGGCGCCGAGACCGATATAAGCAACAGTTTCATGCATTATTCGGCGTCTCCTGCAGGCTTACGCTTGGCTGTCAGAAGAGCACTGCCCTTTCTCGGAGCTCTGCGGCGGCGAGGAGCAGGTACTTCTTCCGGCACGTAATCCGGGTGAGCATGAACGGTCGTCTCGACTGCAGGTGCAGACACCGGCGCCGGAGCAGGTTCGGAGGCGGGAGCGATGGTTTCGCCGCTTGTTTCGCCATCCTGCATTTCAGGTGCATCGCTGCGGGACTTCGCATTGGGCTTGCGCTTTCTTCTGCGCTTCTTCTTCGGCTTTTCTTCCGATACGGCTTCTTCGCTCAACGGTGTTGTGCGATCAAGAACAGATTTATCGGAATGAATTTCGACAAGCATTTCTTCACGCTCGTCATCCGGAGCGGATTCAAAAGCGGTCCACCAATCGGCCAGAGCATGCGGAATCTCACCGCTCGAAGCACGGATCAGCATAAAGTCATAAGCAGCACGGAAGCGCGGATGGTCGAGCAGGCGGCGTGCGGAAGCGCCGAAACGCTTTTCAAAGCGCGGCTGCAACAACCAAATTTCACGCATATCCTTGTGGAAGCGTCTCTGAATGCCGCGGACCTGCGGGCTTTCAAGAACCATTTCGCAGGCTTCCATCCAACGGCGTGCCGGAGAAAGTTTCTTACCGCTGAGTTTGACGTGTTCTTTCTGTACGGAAGACCAAAGAATCGAAGCAAAGAGGAAGCTCGGAGAAATCGAACGGCCCTGATGGACTCGCGCATCGCAACGCTCGAGCGCCTTCTTCACGAAGATATTTTCCTGGGAATTCAGAAGCGGCTGCAGCAACGGCAGCTGAATATCCACGCCGTATTCGGCAAGACCGTCGAGACATTCAAGAGCGGCACCGCTCGTGAGCATCTTGAGCATTTCGTCGAAGAGTCGGGCTTCGGGAACATCCATCAGAAGATGCTGCATTTCGGAAATCGGAGCAGTCGTCTTCGGATCGATACGGAAACCGAGCTTGGCTGAAATTCGGATAGCTCTCAGAATACGGACCGGGTCTTCGCGATAGCGCAGTTCCGGATCACCGATCATACGGATACGCTTTTTACGCACGTCGAGCATACCGCCGTGGTAATCGAGCAGTTCCTCGGTCGACGGATCGTAATACATTGCATTGACGGTGAAGTCGCGTCGAGCGGCGTCTTCCCACTGTTCGCCGAACACGTTGTCGTCAATCACGCGGCCGTTGTCATCCTTTTCCACGCCTTCCTGCTGAAGACCGCGGAAAGTGGAAACTTCGATAATTTCCGGACCGCGGATAACATGTACCAGGCGGAAGCGGCGGCCGATAATGATGGCGCGGCGTGTAAGACGCTTGACCTGCTCCGGAGTGGCATCGGTTGCTACGTCAAAGTCTTTCGGTGTGTGACCGATCAAAAGGTCGCGGACAGCACCGCCCACAATATAGGCCTTGTAGCCGGCATCCTGCAGCTTTTCGCAGACCGAGATGGCAAACGGGCTCAGGTGGTCGCGGTTGATGCCGTGCTCTTCGCGTGTTACGACATGCGGCTTTTTACGGATACGGCGGCTGCCGAACAAGTTCTGTACAGACTGTACGATTTCGTTAATCACAAATACTCTCCACTGCAGACATCTGCGGCTTTACGGTTTCTTCGGCAAGCTGCATGATTTTCCAGCCCCGCTGCTCGGCAATTTTCAGCAACTGCGGATCCGGATTCACGGCAACCGCTTCACCCTTGTGTTCGGACACCAGGGAAAGCAACGGCAGATCGTTGATGGAATCGGAATAGAAAGCAACTTCGGAAAGATCCTCTTCCGTCAGTCCCTTCTCTTTTAATAATTCTCTGACCGCAACAACTTTTCCTTCTTTGAAGGTATGGTAGAGCCAGCCTCCGGTGAACTCACCGTCAGCGTCGACTTCACCTTGTGAGGCGATCAGTCGGTCGACTCCGAAGATCTCGGCAATCGGCTCCACCGGGAATCGATGCGTTGCGGTCACAATCGCTGTTTCGACTCCCTGCTCCCTGTAGG
>CAZNBL010000015.1:15303-28121 GCA_964571375.1 uncultured Burkholderiaceae bacterium | reverse complement strand
GACCTGACCCTGGTGACGGGCGTTGTCGATCAGAGCTGCGAGAAGGTTGTTGGCAGCGGTGATGGCGTGGAAGTCGCCTGTGAAGTGCAGGTTGATCGATTCCATCGGAACAACCTGGGAGTAGCCGCCGCCGGCGGCGCCGCCCTTCATGCCGAACGAGGGGCCGAGAGACGGTTCTCTCAGAGCCAGACATGCTGTCTGACCGACCTTCTTCAAGCCCTGAGCCAGAGCGATGGAAGTTGTGGTCTTACCGGAACCTGCGGGCATGCCGGAGGTGGCGGTGACGAGAATCAGCTTGCCCTTGGGAGCACGGTTCTGAATGTCGAGCTTAGCCTTGTCACGGCCGTAAGGGATGAATTCTTCGTCCTTCAGGCCGATGTTGTGAGCGAGCTGATCGATAGGAATCAACTTGGTCTGCTGGGCAATTTCAATATCTGTCAGCATGGAATTTTTTCTCCGTAAATAGGCTGATAGGAAATATACGAAAGCCCGAGCGCAATGAGCTCGGGCCGTAAAGCATTAATTCTGTTCGGCAGTTTCCTGCTGTTTTTTCTTCAGGTAGTCGAACCCCTTCTCGCTGCCTTTGGTCAGGAAGAAGAGGAAGCGGCCGATCTGGAAATCAACAGCCATCTGATGTCTGGAGCTGTTGATGACTTCTTCGTTGGGAATGGTGGCATTCGGTCCGAAGAGCTTATACATGAAGAGGGTGGTCAGCTCTCTGACGAGCGGACGGATGTCTTCGTGTTCTTTGGCCTGTTCGCGTTCGATAAGGTCGGAGTAGTCTTCGAAGTCTTTCTTGTACTGTTCGGGCAGAAGCTTGTTGCGCATACGGCTCATCAGCATCGTGTCGGGCTTGCCGTCACGCTTGACGGTTGTTGCACGGATGCCTTCGAGCAGCATGGCGACGCTTAACGGAATGTACTGTGCGTCGAATTCGGCAATACGTTCTTTGCGCTTGATGAACCAGGGGACATAGAAGTCGCTAGCCTTCAGAAGAGAATGATGAACATCCTTGTAGTAGTTCTGAAAAACTTTATTGACAACTTCGACTTTGGCTTCGAGTTCGTCGCTCGGAATTTCTTTTTGTTCAGTCAAGATGAGTCTCCGTGGCATCTGTTCTGCGATTGAGATGCTAATAATAGCGGTATTTAAATATTTTGTTGCGAAATAAATCTGCTCAGCCGAAGTTTTTGGAATAATCACAGGGAAATCTCCGAAGAACTCGGGAATTATTCGCAAACTTTAATTTTTCGCATGGATCTCACCGCTTATCTGCTGAGTCTGTTTACCAGCGCTTTTATTTCCTCGACGCTTCTGCCGGGCGGCAGCGAAGCGCTTGTTGTCTGGGGAATGAAGGAGTATTCGGATGCGCTTGCCGCCATTGTGGCGGTTGCGTCTCTCGGCAATACGGCAGGAGCCGCCGTAACTTACTGGATCGGCCGAATTCTGCCTCAGAAGGTCAAAAGCGAAAGTATCGAACGATTTAAGAAGTGGGGAATGCTCTCGCTTTTATTCTCGTGGCTCCCTGTGGTGGGGGACGGCTTTTGTCTCGCCGCAGGCTGGATGAGGACCGCTTTTTTGCCTTCGCTTTTTTTAATTGCCGCAGGTAAAACGGCCCGATATCTTGCGATTGCATACGGCGCGGGACTTTTCTGGCAGTAGCTTTGCTTTCAAAGATTGCGAACAAATTGTGTTTTTTGCATAAGTTATGAACAAGCTAACTTTCTTATAATGCTGAAACTCATTTAATCAGGAGGTGCCGCAAGGCCCTCGGTTTTTTTATTGGAACCTTGACTGTGAAAATACTTGTTGCTGTAAAAAGCGTGGTTGACGCAAACATCAAAGTGAAGCTCGATCAGGACGGCAATCTCGACGTCGCTGCGCTCAAGAAGTCTATGAACCCCTTTGACGAAATCGCTATGGAACAGGCGGTTCAGTTAAAGGAAAAGGGTGCGGCCGATGAAGTCGTCGCCGTTACCGTCGGTGCCGGCAAGGCTGGCGACGTTCTTCGCATTGCCCTGGCTATGGGTGCCGACCGCGCCGTGTTCGTCGAAACCGATCACGCATGCGAGCCGCTCGTTGTTGCCGACCTCATCAAGGCCGTGGCAGACACCGAAAAGCCCGATCTTATTCTTCTCGGCAAGCAGGCTATTGACGACGATTCCAATCAGGTCGGTCAGATGGTTGCAGCTCTCTGCGACATGCCGCAGGCTACACACGCTTCCGAAATCAAGATCGAAGCAGGCAAAGCCGAAGTTACCCGCGAAATCGACGGCGGTCTCGAAACCGTTCTGCTCGATCTGCCTGCAGTCGTAACAGCCGACCTGCGTCTTAACGCACCGCGCTACGTCACGCTGCCGATGATGATGAAGGCCAAGAAGAAGCCGATGCAGACAATCAAGGCCGACACACTCGGCGTCGATATGACTGCGCATCTCGAACACGTTGCTTACGAAGCTCCGGAAGCCCGTAAGACCGGCGTGATGGTCAATTCTGTCGATGAGCTTATCGAAAAGCTCAAAAACGAAGCTAAAGTTCTGTAAGAGGGAGTTCAAATGTCTGTATTGGTAGTAGCTGATCACAATACGCAGGAATTAAATCCTGCCATGCGTTCGGTCGTCGCTGCAGCGCTGAAGGTTTCCTCCGACGTCGATTTCCTGGTTGCCGGTGAAAACTGCGCCGCAGTTGCCGAACAGGCCGCCGCCATCGAAGGCGTCAAGAACGTATTTCTGGCTCAGGCTCCGCACCTTGCCAAGGGTCTGCCTGAAAATCTCGCCGCTCAGGTTCTTTCGGTCGCTGAAAAATATACGCACTTCTTCTTCCTCGCCAATCCGGGCGGTAAGAGCGTTGCTCCGCGTGTTGCAGCCAAGCTTCGTATCGCTCAGATTTCTGAGGCTGTCGAAGTGCTTGCCGCCGACACATTCAAGCGTCCGATCTACGCCGGCAGCGTTATCGAAACCGTACGTACCAAGGATGCCAAGGCTGTCGTTACCGTCCGCTCCACAGCGTTCGATCCGGCCGCTCTCGGCGCTGCTGCTCCGGTAACCGAAGTTGCCGCAGCCGAAGCCTTTGCCAAGGTTACTTTCGTTTCTCACAAGACCGTTCACTCCGACAGACCGGATCTGCAGACCGCCAAGCGCGTGATCGCCGGCGGCCGCGGTCTTGCCAACGAAGCCGAATTTGCCGAAATGGAAGCTTTTGCCGACAAGCTCGGTGCCGCTGTCGGTACGACACGTGCCGTCGTCGACGCAGGTATGGCTCCGAATGACTGGCAGATCGGTCAGACCGGTAAGATCATTGCTCCGGAACTCTATATCGGTCTCGGTATCTCGGGCGCCATCCAGCACGTTGCCGGTATCAAGGATGCCAAGGTAATCGTTGCCGTCAACAAGGATCCCGAAGCTCCGATCTTCGAAGTTGCCGACTACGGTCTGGTGGCCGACGCCATGACAGTGGTCCGCGAACTGAACGCTAAGCTCTAAGATTTAAAGACATAAATCGCCGAGCAGGCCCGGATGCGAAACAATGCATTCCGGGCTTTTTTCTATCTGTGTTTCATGCAAAAGACTTGACAAATAAAATATTTTCACTTTTTGTCTATGACTGTTTGTTTTTATTGAAAATTTAGGATAGAATGCGAACCCTCTGGACGCAATGTGGCGTCAACATACAAGTTAAATACATTATTTATTGAGGTAAAACATGGTAGTTATTCGTCTGTCCCGCGGCGGTTCCAAGAAGCGTCCGTTCTACAATATCGTCGCAACAGATTCCCGCAATCCCCTCGGCGGCCGTTTCAACGAACGTATCGGCTACTTCAACCCGATGGCTGCCGGCGCTGCTACTCGCCTGTCCATCAACGAAGCCAGCCTGAACGCCTGGATCGCTAAGGGCGCCAAGATGAGCGACACAGTTGCCAAGCTTTACAAAGAGTTCAAGAAGACCGGCGCTGCCGCTGCCTAATCAATGTCTTCTGAAGTAACTCAGAAAGTTGCAAACGCCGAGCCTATTGCGCTCGGCGCTTTACGTGGTGCCTACGGTTTGAAGGGTTGGGTACGCGTTCAGCCGTTCCAGGACGGCGATGCGCTTCTTTCCTGCCGTAAGTGGGTCCTGATGACCCGCGAAGGCGCTTCCCGCGAGCTCGCTGTCGAAGCGAGCAAGGTGCACGGCGCCGGCATTGTTGCCAAGTTCGCCGGTATCGCTTCTCCTGAAGAAGCCGACGCACTTCGCGGTGCCGTAGGTTTGTACCGTAAGGATTTTCCTGAACTCGAAGACGGTGAGTTCTATTGGGTCGACCTCATCGGCTGCCGTGTGATCAATACACACGAAGAATGCATCGGTGAAGTCTCCGCAATGGATACCAACGGAGTGCAGGACATTCTGGACGTAAGAGGCGAACACGGTCGTTTTCTGATTCCCTTTATCGAGGCTTATGTGCTCGGCGTTGATATGGCTGAGCGCACGATCCGCGTCGAATGGGAAAAGGACTGGAAGTAACTATGCGCTTTGATGTCGTCACACTTTTCGGCTCGATGTTTTCTTCGCTTACTGACGAAGGCATTACATCGCGCGCCATGAAGAGAGGCCTTTGGTCTTTAGAGACCTGGAATCCGAGAGATTTCGTCAGCGACGTGCACCGCACGGTTGATGACCGTCCTTTCGGAGGCGGCCCGGGCATGGTGATGATGGCCGAACCGCTCGCTCAGTCGATTGAAGCGATCCGCGCAAGCGGTAATCGCGGCAAAGTCGTGAGCTTTGCGCCTTCGGGCAAGAAGCTTGACGATGAGTGGGTGAGAAAGACCGTTGCAGCAGGCGAGGATATCGTGCTGGTCTGCGGTCGCTATGAAGGCATCGATCAGCGATTCCTCGACCGTTACGTCGACGAGCAGATTTCGATCGGCGACTACGTTCTCTCGGGCGGCGAACTGGCTGCCATGGTTCTGATGGATGCTGTTGTCCGTCAGCTGCCGGGTGCCATTAAGGAACTTTCGACACTGGATGAATCTTTCTCCACCGGTCTTCTCGATGCTCCGCATTACACAAGACCCGAAGTCTGGAGAGATGAAAAGGTGCCTGAAGTTCTGATGAGCGGACATCACAGAAACATTCAGAAATGGACTCGTGAGAAAGCTTTGGCCGCAACCGCGACAAATCGTCCGGAATTGATTACAATAGCGCGCTCGAAGAATCTTCTGACGAAAGAAGACGAAGCGTTTCTTCGAACACTTTAATAACGTAAGGTTTTTTAAACCTTTTTTAAAATCCATCCTATCAGCAGGTTAAGAAAAACAGAGCTGCTTGACGATGGTCATTTGGAGCTATAAATGAATATCATTGAAACACTTGAGAAGGAAGAAATTGCCCGTCTTTCCGAAGGCAAGACTTTCCCCCGCATCAACCCCGGTGACACAGTTATCGTTAACGTCAACGTAGTTGAAGGTACACGTAAGCGCGTTCAGGCTTACGAAGGCGTTGTTATCGCTATGCGTAACCGCGGCCTCAACTCCGCTTTCACAGTTCGCAAGATCTCCAGCGGCGAAGGCGTTGAACGTACATTCCAGCTCTACTCCCCGATGATCGCTAGCATCGAAGTTAAGCGTCACGGTGATGTTCGCCGCGCTAAGCTCTACTACCTGCGCAGCCGCTCCGGTAAGGCAGCTCGAATCAAGGAAAAGCTGGTTCGCAAGGCCTAATTGGCAAAGATGCCCGGCAGGCTCCGTTTTTTCGGAGACTGCCCTTCAAGCTCCCCTTCTTGTTGTTTCAGACGGGGAGCTTTTTCTATGCCTGAAAAAGAAGTGTTTTCCGGTTTTACCGCTTGTCAGGCAGCTATTGAGGTACTTTATCCGGCACGCGATTTCTGCAGTCTGTCTTCTTAATTTGCTCCCAAGGACAGTAAATTTTATCGACAGGAATCGGGAGCAAAAAAAGAGGGATTGCAAAAGACTTGCAATCCCTTGGATAAAGGAGAAATCGGAGAAAAAAGCGGGCGCTGCGCCGGAGTGCTGCTGACGCAGCGCCCTTCTAAAAGATCCCGAAGGATCAATGCATGGATTCTGCTGCGTTCTTACCCGCAATACGGCCGAACGTAATGATGTCGGCTACAGCGTTACCGCCGATGCGGTTGCCGCCGTGGATGCCGCCCGTGACTTCACCGGCAGCATAGAGGCCGGGAATAGGCTTGGCATCGGTGCCGATAACTTCGGCATTGCGGTTGATGCGTACACCGCCCATGGTGTGATGGATCGCAGGAGTGATCTGGATCGCATACATCGGGAATCGGTTGTTCGGAGTGACCATCTCCGGACGTCCGAATTCGGCGTCTTTTTTCGTGTTGTAAGCTTCGGTGTATTTACTGATAGTTTCTTTAAGGTTGGCTGCGGGAACGTTAATAGCCTTGGCAAGTGCTTCCGGCGTATCTCCCTTGAGTGCGAGTCCCTGATGAACGTAACCTGCTGCAAGCTTATTTTTTTCTACCAGTGCGCTGTCAAGCAAAATCCAAGCTTTGCCGGTGGGCTGAGCAAGGACCCCCGCGGCAACAATATCTCTCGGCTGCAATTCGTTGATGAAGCGTTTTCCGTCGGTGTTGACCAAATATGCACCGCGGGCACGCATCGACTCGGAAATCAGGATGCCCTTGACCGGAACAACGGTCGGGTGAGCCTGAATTTCACGCATATCGACGAAAGTTGCGCCGACTTTGGCGGCAAGATTAATGCCGTCTCCGAGAGCTCCCGGATGATTGGTTGTCGCAAAGCCCTTATATTCGGGACGAAGCTTCTCAATCATCTTTGCATTGGCGCCGAAGCCGCCTGTAGCGAGCACTACAGCTTTGGAGTCAATGGTGTATTCCTTCTTGTTGCGCTCGAGCACTTTCACGCCGGTGACCCGTCCGTCTTTCATCTGCAGTTCGGTGACTTTATTCATCGGGCGGATCTGGATGCCGGGGACGTCCTTGCTGGCTTTAAGAAGAACGCGCATCAGTTCCACACCGACAGCAGAGCCGTCGCAGGGACCGTGTCCGCGGGCAGCTGTCTGACCGCCGCCGCGACCCATACGGTGACAGAAGTCTGCACCGAGCGACAGAAGCCATTCTTCGGCGTGCTTGGCGTTTTCGGCGAGCACAAGTGTTAATTCGGGATTGTTGAGGTAGTGACCGCCCTTCTGAGCATCACGAGACATACGCATGGCGCTGTCTTCGGTGATGCCGTGAGCGAGCTGCTGCTTGGTGCCGGCAGCGTTCATGCCGCCTTCACTGCGGTTGGTATTGCCGCCGAGGAATGCCATCTTTTCAAGAACGATGACTTTCTTGCCGTTCTGAGCTGCGGTGATCGCAGCGGAAAGTCCGGCGCCGCCCGAGCCGACGACCACGAGGTCGGTTTCTTCGGCGCTGACGGCAAAGCAAAGGACAGAGCAGAGCAAAGCGGCTGCAGTCTTTTTAATCATTTTTATCTCCCTGAATGAGCATGGGAGATATTGTTCCTCCGAGAGGTACTTAAGTACCTTGATAGATCTCAAGCAAAGCCCATTAAATTATCGAGAGATGCTCGAGAAGTCGTGCGATATCGGCGGGTTGCTGAAGTTTAAGTTTGCGGCATGCGCCTGATCGATGGACTTCGACGGTACGCTCCGACAATGTAAGGCGTTCGGCAATCTGGCGCGTCGTGAGTCCCTTGGCTACAAAACCGATGATTTCTTTTTCTCTCGGTGTCAAAGAGGCATATCTTTCGGCTTCTTCTCTGGGGTCGACAGACCAGCCGCGGTGCGAGAGGTCCCAGGTAACGGCTTCTTCGACGGCTCCGAGCAGGCGCTCTTCATTGATCGGCTTCTGGATGAAGTCATAGGCCCCTTTCTTTAGTTCCTGCACTGCCATGTCGAGATCGCCGTGTGCGGTAAGAAAAATTACCGGAATATTGTTTTTTCTTTGGCGAAGCAATTCATGCAGTTCGAGACCGTTCATAGTCGGCATGGAGACGTCGAGAATAAGACAGCCGGCGCGTGACGGAGTGTCTTCGGCTAAGAATTCCTGTGCACTTTCATAGGAGGCAACCTGCCAGCCTTCGACTTCCAGGAGAAACTTAAGCGCTTCGCGAAAGGGAGTTTCATCGTCAACGATGCGGATTAAAACGTTCTTCTGATCAATGGGATTCATCGGATTTCTCCGCGAGCGGTAGACGGACTTCTGCCGTTAATCCGCCCGCTGTATTGCGGGAAAAGACAATGCGTCCGCCGTGATTTTCAATAATACCTTTTACGATTGAAAGGCCGAGTCCGAGACCGTCGGATTTGGTTGAAAACACAGGGAGCGAAAGTTGGGCAAGTTCTTCATCGCTTACCGAGCCGTTATCTTCGATGCGAAGCAGTGCTCTGTTTTCGCTTGCAGAGACGGTTACGGTGATATTCGGGTTTTCTCGCCCGAGTTTTAACAGAACTTCCCTGGCGTTTTTAACGAGGTTATGCAGTACCAGTTCAAGTTCAAGCGGATTGATTACAACACTCGGACGGGCTTCGATGACAAGCTCGGGGCGAGGCGTAACGCCTGACTGTTCTTTTGCATCGCAAAACTGCTCGGCAAAGTCTGCAAGAGCGATTTCCGTACTGTCGATATTTTTATCTTTGGCGTAGGAGCGGACTCGTTCAACGATGGCATTGGCTCTTAAGGCCTCTTCGCGGACGACCGAGAGTTTTTCCGCAAGGATTTCCGGGTTCAGTATGCCGCGCTCCGATGCGCGCACCAAGGCGTGTGTGTAGCAGGAGACGGTTGAAAGCGGCTGTCGCAATTTGTGCGCAATCATCGAAGAAACCTGCCCGACAACACCGGCTTTTTGCATGGCAAGCATTCTTCGGTTGGCGGTTTCCGCCTGTTCGAAAAGCAGTTTCTGCTCGGCAAGGGCCTTTCTTAAATCTGCGGTTCTCCGGCGCACGGCCCTGGAAACAAGAAGGGAGTGAACGGCGAGCAGAACGAAGGCAGCGATGAAGCCGGCGAAAACGTATTTATATTCTTCGAAGAATGAACCCCGGATACGCTCGTATGCACCGATCTTCAGAAGGTCCTGCAGTCGGTCGAGCTCGGTAAAGTCGCTTGCGACCGCCCAATAAAGATTGCGCTCCGTTGCTCTCTGCATCAGAAGTGCCTGTGTGACGCGGCCGGCGAGTTCCGGTGTGACGCTCGGCATGGAGGAGAGCGTCCAGTTCGGGTAGAGCTCGGTGGAGTGCAGGCATTTATGTACGGGGTCGTTTTTGAGATTGATGAACTTTAATTCACCTTCGTTGAAGATGCCTCGTGCAAGCGCATCTTCCATATAGCAGGCGCGCAGAATCCCGACGTCGTTCTCACCTCTTAAAACGCTTCGGATCACTTCATCTTTGTCGGTGCCGAAAAAATTTACTTCGGAGAAAAATTGATACGGCTTATAGCCCTGAGAGGCAATCTCTCCGAGACCGGCCAGATACATCGCAAAAGCGGTCGGTCGTCCTGCGGCGGCTTTTCGGTTTTGCAGGTCGGCAAGAATCTCAATGTCGTCGCGGTCGCTTCTGACAATAAAGAGCGAACCTTCGCTTCGGTTGGGGTCGCTGCTGAAAGGAGAGGAAGCCGTCACTATGTCGTGCGGTCCGTACTCGATGTATCGGCGGGACATATTGCTGGTCGCAATAATGAAATCGGCCTGCTGTTTTTTGACCATGCTTTCGAGTTGCGGCAGCGGCACGAATTCAACTCTTAAGTGGTCGGGTGATACAGTTTTCTGCAGTGTCTGGACCGTACTTTTGATGAAATCGTCGTCCAAAAGCGGAATGACCGAATTGTTGACTGCGAGCAGATAGGTGCGGGGGGCGTCCTTACCTGCGGGCGTTGCAAATGCCGGAAGTGCCGAACTCAAGAGCAGAGCGGCGGCAAACATCACAAAGCAGAGAAAGTGCAGAGATCGGCGCATGAGATTACGGATCGAAAAGGTTATTTTTAATATAACCGAAACACTCCGGAATAAAAAAGGCAGCCCGAAAGCTGCCTTGAATCCGAAAACACCCGTTTAAACGCGTGTGACTGCCAGGTCGCAGTAAAAGTCGTAGCGGGCGGGATCGATTTCGCCCGCTTCGAGTGCTTCTTTGACGGCGCATCCCGGTTCGTTCAAATGACGGCAGTTGACGAAACGGCAGCCTTCGACACGATTGCGGATTTCGGGCATACCGCGCATGACATCGTTGAGCGTTAAGTGAGCAAGACCGAATTCCTGGAAGCCCGGAGAGTCGACAATGGCGCCTTCTCCGAAGTTAAACCAACGGGTGGAAGTCGTGGTCTGCTTACCGAGGTTCAGTGCCGTGGAGTATTCCTGAGTTCTCTGATCGGCTTCCTCGACAAGCAGATTGAGGATGGTGGACTTACCCATACCGGACTGACCGATAAGGAGCGTGACTTTGTTCTCAAAGAGCGGTACCAGAGTCTTTTCGGTGTCTTCGGGGCGTGCGGTTGCAGAAACCTGAACGACCTCGGCGCCGAGCTCTCTTAACTGCCCGACAAATTCCTCGACGCTGTTGTCGGCTTCCTGGATATCCGTTTTGTTGCGGATGACGAGTACCGGAATATCTGCGGTTTCGCAGGCGAGCAGAGCCTTCCAGATGAAGACCGGGTTGTAAGTGGGACGGGACGCAAATACGATCGCCACTTGATCGATGTTGGCTGCAAGCGGCTTGGTGCGGGTTTCGTCGCTGCGATAGAGCAGAGACGTTCTCGGCTTGACCGACTCGATCGCAGCCTGGTCGTCGGAACTCATTTCGCAGAGCACGATATCGCCCACCACCATATCTTTCTTCTTACCGCGGCGGCGTGCTTCGAGCACTTCTCCGCTCTCGGTTTCAATCAGGTTGTGGTGACCGTGGGTAGCGATCAGACGGGCTTCAAACGGCATACTTTATTCTCCGGAATGCTTTTGAATCGCATCGATGCGTGTTGCGGCATCGGGGTGCGAAGCGTAGAAGGCAGAGTATATCGGGTCGGGCGTGAGAGTTGCGGCATTGTCATTGAAGAGTTTGACAAGGGCGCTTACGAGAGCCTTGCCGCTGCTGTGACGCACGGCAAATGCATCGGCTTCGAATTCGTGCTTTCTCGAGAGTTTGCTCGTGAGCGGAGCAAAGGGGAAAAGAAAGACCGGCAATACGAAAGAGAAGAGCAGAAGTGCCGCTGCTTCAAAGCCTTCGGCGTTGTAGGTGACGCCGAGACCCTGATAGAACCAGGGGCAGGAGGCAAGGTATGCAAGAAGCGCAAAGAGCGCAAGCGACACGGCAAAAGAAACGGCCATACGTTTGACGATATGGTGCAGCTTGTAGTGGCCGAGTTCGTGGGCGAGCACGGCTTCGGTTTCGTCAACTGTCAGGCTCGAGAGAAGTGTGTCAAAGAAGACAATACGCTTATGCTTGCCGAAACCGGTCATGTAGGCGTTGCCTTTGGCACTGCGGCGTGAAGCATCCATGACAAAAAGACCGTCGGCGGCAAACCCGATGCGATCTAAAAGTGCATTGACGCGCTCGGAGAGTTCTCCTTCGGGAAGCTTCTGAAACTTATTGAAAATCGGGGCGATAAAAGTCGGATAAATCCAAAGAAGAAGCAGGCTGAAACCGATATAGACGAGCCAGGCGTAAAGCCACCAGAGGTCTCCGGCGGCGTTCCAAAGGTAAAGTACGGCGTAAAGGAGCGGAATGCCGATAACCGCCGACAGGACGGTATTTAAAGCAAGATCCTTCCAGAAGCGTCCCTGTGTCATATTGTTGAATCCGAACTGCTCTTCAAGGCGGAACTGACGGATCCAGGCAAACGGTACATCGATGAGGGAACTTAAGACGGCAAACGTAACGACAATCGCTGCCTGACCGTGAATGCCGGTGCCGAGAAGCTCAAACCAACCCTTGCAGATGACGTCGATAAGACCGCCGACGGTGGCTAAAAGCAGGAACATGACGGACACGAGACGCTGTTTTTGGTCCTGACGGATGACTTCAATCGTGTAATGGGCGGCTCTTCGGTGTGATTCGATCGTGATGCTTTCGCGGAACGCTGCCGGCACCTCTTCGAGATGCTCCATCACGGAGCGTGTCTGGCGGGCATCGAGCCAAAATTTCAGTACAACATTGACTGTCAGGAAGGCTAAAAACAAAGCCTCGAAATAAAAATCCATAAATCCTCAGGGTTTCGGTAGGCAATCTTTAAATTTTAGTATTCATTTATGTTTTATGCGAGGTGATTTCGACTGAAATTACATCCGTGCGCGTGCAGAAGGCAAAAGAGATTTAAAATCACGGCAACTATTGATATCTGCGGAGAGTATTGGTAATGAACGCAACAGAAAGAAGCGAACACTTCAACGAAAACAACCTGATCTGGATGGACCTGGAAATGACCGGTCTTCAGCCCGAGGTCAACCGCATTATTGAAATTGCGGCGGTTGTGACCGACCCCGAGTTAAATATCATTGCCGAAGGTCCCGTGATCGCCGTCCATCAGGACGAATACACCATGAGCACGATGGACGCCTGGAACATCGCCACCCATACCCGCTCCGGTCTGGTCAAGCGCGTCTCTGAGAGTACGATGGACGAAGCCGCTGCAGAAGAAGAACTTTTGAAGTTCTTCGCTCAGTACGTTCCTGCCGGCAAGAGCCCGCTCTGCGGCAATTCGATCGGTCAGGACAGACGTTTCATGGCCCGCTGGATGCCGAAGCTCGAAAGCTTCTTCCATTACCGAAACCTCGACGTTTCTTCGTTCAAGGAAGTCGTCAAGCGCTGGTCTCCCGAAACACTGAAGAAGTACCAGAAGAGCAGCAAGCACGAAG
>CAZNBL010000015.1:0-15293 GCA_964571375.1 uncultured Burkholderiaceae bacterium | reverse complement strand
AGCACGAAGCGCTCTCCGATATTCATGATTCGATCGCCGAAATGAAGTTCTACCGCAAGAACGTCATGAATATTTAAGGCCGGAACCCGAGCTGTTAAACTTTTTCTTTTGAGTTTTCCTTTTTACCGGTCAATCAATTGAAGCGTAAAGTACTTGTCACCGGAGCCAACGGCTACATCGGCAACGCCCTGATCACGGAGCTTATGAAGCATCCGGAGGAGTTTGTTGTCAGCGCCAGCGCGCGCCACGGTTCCGTGCTGCAGTGCAAGGAGCTCGAAGTCTTCAAGGCCGGTAATCTCGAAGATCACCCGGATTATTCGCATATCTTCAAAGGGTGCGATGTCGTCGTCGACTGCGCGGCGATGATTTCTCCGCGCCGCAGTCAGGGCTGGATCGATCAGAATGCCTACCGCAGGGTCAATGTGCTCGGCACTGCCTATATGGCGAGACAAGCCCATTTGGCGGGCGTCAAGCGCTTCATTTTCGTGAGCTCCACTGCCGCCAACGGCGAGGTGACGCCGCCGGGACGCAAGTTCTTCCCGGATTCCATGCCGCGCCCCAAGCTCTCCTTCGGCATTTCGATGCTCGAAGCCGAAGACGAGCTCTGGAAGATCAGCCGCGAAACCGGTCTTGAAGTGGTGATTGTGCGTGTGCCGACTGTCTACGGTCCCGAATGCAAGGGGCTGATGGGCGTCATCCGTACAATGGTGCGCTACAGTCTGCCGCTGCCGCTTCGCTGGGCCAAGCACAATAAGCGCAGCATCATTGCGATCGACAATCTTACGGATTTCATCCGTGTCTGCATTGAGAAAAAGGAAGCTGCGGGCGAACTGTTCCTGGTAAGCGACACCGCTGCGCTTTCTACTTTGGAAATGTTCAAGCTTTTTGCCGGGACCGGACGGCGTTTTTGCTGTCTCTGGGGCTTCCCGGTAACGCTCTTAAAGCTTTTTAACAGCTATATCGGACGCCAGGCTTGGGAAGATTTCTTCTTCGGCAGTATGGTGGTGGACAAGCAGAAGGCCAAACTGCTGCTCGGCTGGGAACCGCCGGTATCCACCGAGGAAGCATTCCGCCGCGCCTGGGGCCGCCGCAAAGTGCTCGGAAGCGATTAAGGGGAAGCGCCGAAAGGCTCCGCCGACTAGTTTATTGAATTGAATATGCCGATTCTTTTAGAAATTATTCTTGCCACGCTGCTTCTGACCGTTCTGTCGATCGGAATTGCGGGTGCACTGAGCTTCAAGCTCATGGGCCGCTATCTGACGAAGATGATCTGTCTGTCAGCCGGTCTTCTGCTGGCCGTGGCCTTTACGCATCTGATGCCCGAAGCATTCGAAGTGCATGAGCAGAGCGTGTCCGTCGGCTGGACCATGCTGGTAAGCGTACTGCTGCTTTTCGCGCTCGAGCGTTACGTACATAAAGACGATGCACCGGGCGAACATCACGGCAGAGGCGGTCAGGCTATTTTGCTCGGAGATGCGTTCCATAACTTCACCGACGGTCTTCTGATTGCGAGCGCCTTTATGGCCAACAGCAATCTCGGCTGGGTGACGGCGCTTGCCATCATGGCGCATGAAATCCCGCAGGAAGTGGGCGACTTCTTTATCCTGCTGCACAGCGGTTACAGCAAAGCCAAAGCCATGCTCTACAACATGATTTCGGGCTTTACGTCGATTGCGGGCGGTATCGTCGGCTATTTTCTCCTGGACCGCGTCGAGTGGCTGATGCCGTACGCCTTTGCGGTAGCCGCTTCGAGCTTTATCTATATTGCGCTTTCCGACCTGATGCCGGAAATCAACCGCAAGAGCGACAAGAACTTCTGGGTTCAGCTCTTTTTCATTCTGGTCGGTGTGGCGATTGCGCTGGTTGCAACCGGCGGCCTCGAAGGCCATCATCATTGATTGAATTTCAATAAAGTAAAAGAGGAAGCTTTTTAAGGCTTCCTCTTTTGCTTTGATGTGTTTTTACGGTACTTCGACAGGATTTTCTTCAAAGTCGATCCACTGGCTCCAGGAGCCGGGATAGAGATGCGCGCCGAAAAGACCGCAGTAATCCATCGCGAGAAGATTTAAGCAGGCATTCACACCCGAGCCGCAGGAGTGAACGATCTCGCTGGGCTTGCGGCCGTCAAGAACGGCAAGCCATTCATCTCTTAAAACCTTCGCGCTCTTTAAGCGGCCTTCTTCGGTAAGGTTCTCGGAGCCGCATCGGGCGACAGAGCCCGGGATGTGACCGGCCTTATGGTCGATGGTCTCGTTTTCACCGTGGAAGCGCGAGACGGGACGGGCGTCGACGATAAGGAATCTGCGGTCTTCGAGATTTTTCTGCAATTCAGGCATTTCAACCGGCGTTTCAAGCGATGTGCCGCCGCTCCAGTCGGAAGAAACCTCTGCCGGCACTTCTTTGGTGACCGGTCTCCAGCCGTTGTCCCAGGCCTTGAAGCCGCCGTCGAGCACGGCGACCTTTTCGTAACCCGCCCATCGAAGCTGATACCAGAGGCGTGGCGCAAAACCGAGACCGCCCTGATCGTAAATCACGACCTGACGGTTGTTGCCGACACCGAGGGAGCGCATAGCTTCGATAAAGACTTCTTTTTCCGGCATCGGATGGCGTCCTGTACCGTGCGAGACTTTGCCGCTCGTCATGCGGTCGAAGTGAACGTATCTCGCAAGCGGGATGTGCTTTTCGTCATAGAGTCTGCTGCCGATATCGGGATCGGTGAGGCTGCTTCGGCAATCAAGGATGAGAAGGGAGTCGCTGCCGCACTGCTTTTCATTTTGAATCAGCGTGTAGAGTTCGGCGGGCGTGATAACGGTAGTGAAAATCAAGGGACTTCTCCTTTGCGAGGAACAGCTCATTCTACAATGGGGTGCATCCTGCGATACAGGGGGTGCGTAAAAGAGAAAAGCGTAACGGCAGAAACAACTTTGTTATTTTTGCCACGAATCGGCTCGTCGCGGGTATTCGAATAATTTTATAATGCGGAATAATTGTCATCTCTGTATCCGCAATTCGGGTATCACCGAGGCGGGCAGAGCTGATGTTGCAATTTTTTTTATAGAAACAGCGTATGGAAATACCGGTCAAGGTCAGACCCGTTAAGGAAATGACATTTGAAGAGGCTCTTTCTGAGCTTGAAGATATCTCTGCCAAGATGGGGCAGGGCGGTCTGCCGCTGAGTGAAACCGTCGAGGTGTACGCCAGAGGCGTCGAACTCAGCAAGCACTGCCGCAAGCTTCTCGATACCGCACAGAGAAAGATTCAGAAGCTTGACGGAGAACTCTCGGAACTGACCGGCGACAGCCTCAAAGCAGATACGGACGATGCCAGATTTTGAAGATTGGATTAAGGCCAAGCAGATCCACGTAGACGTGGTGGCCGATGATTACCTGCCGGCGCAGGATGAGATTCCCAGCAAACTGCATGAGGCGATGCGTTATTCCGTGATCGGCGGAGGCAAGCGTGTACGACCGCTTCTGGTCTATGCGGCTTCCGAAGTAACCGAAGCAGATCCGGCATGCGCCGACCTTGCTGCCCTTGCTGTCGAATGTGTACACAGCTACTCGCTCGTACATGATGATTTGCCGTGCATGGACAACGATATGCTGCGTCACGGCAAGCCGACCGCACACGCCAAGTACGGCGAAGCGATGGCTATGCTTGCGGGCGACGCTCTGCAGCCGGAAGCCTTCCTGCTGCTTGCAAGAATGAATCTTCCCGATGCACAGCGCTTAAGCCTTATGCGTATCCTTGCCGAAGCCGCTTCGACCAACGGTATGTGCGGCGGTCAGGCAATCGACCTTGAAAACGTCGGCAAGAAGATGGATCTCGCATCCCTGCAGCGCATGCATTCGATGAAGACAGGTGCTCTTCTCAAAGCTGCTGTTCTGATGGGTGCATGGAGCGGCCAGGCAAAGTATATTTCGTCGGATCTTATCTGCGCATTGAGCCGTTACGGTCAGGCAATCGGTCTGGCATTCCAGATCGTCGACGATATTCTTGACGTCACCGAAGATACTCAGACTCTCGGCAAGACCGCGGGTAAAGACGCCAAGGACGACAAGCCGACCTATGTGTCGATTTTCGGTCTGCACAAAGCCAAGGAAATGGCCGACGAGCAGTATCACAATGCTATTGCCGCTCTGGAAATTTTGCCGTACGGCCTTCGTCAGAAGACCCGCAGACTTTCTGAAATTGCCGAGTACGTTGTTAAGCGCACCTATTGATACGCTATGTACGAATTGTTGAAAACGGTCAATTCACCGGCCGATCTGAAGAAACTGAAGATGCCCGAGCTCAAGCAGCTCGCGGGCGAATTGCGTGAGTACATTATCGAAGTGGTCTCTCAGACCGGCGGACACCTGTCCTCCTCTTTGGGCTGCGTCGAACTTGCGATTGCCGTGCATTACGTATTCGACACTCCGGATGACAAACTTGTCTGGGACGTCGGCCATCAGGCTTATGCGCACAAGATTCTGACCGGCCGCCGCGACGAAATGTTCTCGCTTCGTCAGTACCACGGTGTCTGCGGCTTCCCGAAGAGAAGCGAAAGCCCGTATGACTGCTTCGGTACAGGTCATTCTTCCACGTCGATTTCCGCCGCACTCGGCATGGCGGTTGCTTCGCGTGCTCAGGGCAATACCACCCGCAGTCACGTTGCCGTAATCGGTGACGGCGCTATGAGTGCGGGTATGGCTTTTGAAGCGCTCAACAATGCGGGCGACATGAAGGATATCCGCCTGCTGGTGATTCTCAACGATAACGACTGCTCGATTTCTCCTGCGGTCGGTGCGTTGAGCAAGCACTTCACACGCCTGATGAGCGGTAAGTTCTACGCTCAGGCAAGAGATCTCGGTAAGTCCATCGTCAAGCCTTTCCCGAAGCTCTTTGAAATGACCAAGAGAGCCGAGGAGTACAGCAAGGGCTGGGTGGCTCCGAACTCCACGCTGTTTGAAGAATTCGGTCTGAATTATCACGGTCCGATCGACGGTCACGACCTCGAAGCGCTGATTCCGGTACTGCAGAACATGAAGAATCTGCAGGGACCGCTCGTGCTGCACATCGTGACGGAAAAGGGTCACGGTTACGAGCTTGCCGAACAGAATCCCACCAAGTACCACGGTATTTCTCCTTTTGACGTGAAGGTCGGTATTACGCCGAAGCCCCATGCCAAGACTTATACCGAAGTGTTCGGTGAGTGGATCTGCGATGCTGCCGAAAAAGAAGAACGCCTGATCGGTATTACGCCTGCGATGAAAGAAGGTTCGGGGCTGGCTGAATTCCAGAAGCGTTTCCCGACAAGATTCTTTGATGTGGCGATTGCCGAGCAGCATGCCGCAACGTTTGCTGCGGGCTTGGCCGAGCAGGGCATGAAGCCTGTGGCAGCCTTCTATTCGACATTTGCTCAGAGAGCTTACGACCAGATTTTGCACGACGTCTGTCTGCAGAATCTTCCGGTACTCTTTGCAATCGACCGAGGCGGTTTGGTAGGAGCCGACGGCTGTACGCATCACGGTGCATACGATCTCTCGTACATGCGTTGCGTGCCGAATCTCACGATCATGGCGCCCTCTGACGAAAACGAGTGCTATCACATGCTTTCGACCGGATTTGCGCTTAATGCGCCGGCTATGGTCCGCTATCCGCGCGGCAAAGGTCCGGGTGTTCCTGTCGAGCGGGACGGAGAAGTTCTGGAGATCGGCCGCGCCAGAGTACGCCGCACGGGCGCAGCTGCTGCCGGCCGTCGCGTTGCGTTCTTGGCATTCGGCTCGATGGTTTCGATTGCCGATGAAGTCGCCGAAACGCTTGACGCAACAGTCATCGACATGCGCTTTATCAAGCCGATCGACCGCGAGGCAATTCTCAAGGCGGCGGACGAACACGATCTTATCGTGACGATGGAAGAAAATGCAGTTATGGGCGGCGCAGGAAGCGCCTGTCTCGAAGTCCTCTCCGAAGGACTAAGAAGCGTGCGTACGCTTCAGATCGGTCTGCCCGACCGCTTCATCGATCACGGCGACACGGCAAGTCTTTTCCGCGAATGCGGTATGGATGCGCCGAGCGTACTTGAACGGGTAAATGCCGCTCTGGCAGAATCCGAAAAAACTCATTAACCACGGGAAGTGAAATGGCTCTGGAGATCCTTCGCGATATTCAGTTAAAGAAGTTCAATACTTTCGGCGTCAGCGCCAAAGCAGCGGAGTTTGTCCGTATTACGGATATGGACCAGCTCGTTGAATTAAGAGAATATCTCTCGCACCATCCGGAAAAACCGTTCATGGTTCTGGGCGGCGGTTCCGATGTTCTCTTCCGTCAGGACTACGAAGGTCTGATCGTACTGATGGAAATGCGCGGCGTGGAATTCGCCGATGAAAACGAAGATTATTACTTTGTCCGTGCGTTTGCCGGTGAAACCTGGCACACCTTTGTGCGTCGTACGATCGACGCCGGCCGCCTGGGGCTTGAAAACCTTGCTCTGATTCCGGGTACGGTCGGTGCCGCTCCGATTCAGAATATCGGCGCCTACGGTCTGGAAGTGGCAGAGCGTATCGCTTCGCTGCACTGCTACGACCTTGAGAGAGGTGAAATCGTCGAATTTTCTGCCGAAGAGTGTGAATTCGGTTACCGCACTTCTATTTTCAAGAAGCCGGAAAACCGTAAGTACATCATCACCAGCGTTCTCTTTAAGCTGCCCAAGGTCTGGACGCCGCTTATCGAATACGGCGATCTCAAGCGCGAAATCGATGCTTATCATCCGCCGCGCTTAATCGTCGAAGACGTATTCGCCTCTGTCGTTGCTTTAAGAAGCCGCAAGCTTCCGAACCCGCAGCGCCTCGGCAACGCCGGCAGTTTCTTTAAGAATCCGGTGCTGACTCAGGAAGCGTTCGAAGCCCTGAAAAAGCGTGCTCCCGATGTGGCGCACTATCCCTTGGAAGACGGTACCGTCAAGGTTTCCGCCGCCTGGCTGATCGACAATGCCGGCCTCAAGGGTATCCGTATGGGCGACGTCGGTACCTACGAGCGTCAGCCGCTCGTGATCGTCAACTACGGCCGCGCCAACGGCGAAGAAGTCTATGCGATGGCTCAGGACGTGCGCCGTCACGTCAAAAACTGCTTCGGTATTACGCTTCACCCCGAAGTCGTAATCGTGTAACGGATGATGCGGGGCGTTCGTCGGCTGATCGGTTTTATTGCGGCGATAATTTTCATCGCCGGCGCCTCTGTTGTTTTTGCCGCTCAGATCAAATCCGCTCCGCATACCTATTCACTTACGCCGCTGTCGGAATCCGACCGGCCGCTGCGCCTCACGGTTGTTTCAAGTTTCGGTGCGAGTATCTCGCACCGCTACTACCGGGATTCGATCGATACGATCCGTAAAGTGATCGCGCCCCGCGAACTGGAAGTGACTTTGCTCGGTCAGGATGCATTTCTGAAGGCAGCCAAAGAACGAGCCTTCGACCTTGCAATCGCTTCGAGCGGTCTGAGTTCCGTAACGTTCGAAAAGTACGGCGGCATCCCTCTGCTTTGGCTGTCTTCTGCCCAAACACCGGACCCGAACAAAGGGTCGGCTTCGGCAATCATTACGCTTGCCAATCGGGTTGATATCAATAAGCCGGACGATCTGCGCGGAAAGACCGTTGCGATTATGAGTACGAATGCATTTGCAGGCTACCAGATTCCGGTCGGAGAAATGCAGGTACACGGCTATAACCTGCCCGCAATGGTTAAAACCTGGCGGACGGTACCGACTTCGATGGTCGATATTTTTGACGATATCCGAGAGGGGCGCTCCGACGTCGGTATCGTTGTAGCCTGTCTTAAAGAAAATCTCGAAAGAGACGGCTATATCAAACCCGGAGAATTCAAGGTTCTCTTTCCGAAGCATCACGACAACTTCTACTGCGAACATACCTCCGAGCTCTATCCGTCCTGGATTCTGACGGCCGAAGCTACGCTTGATTCTGTTCTGGCAAGAAAAATCGTCAAGGCGCTTCTGGATCTTCCGCCGAGCAGCGATACCGGAACGTACTGGACGTTTTCTACGAATTACGAAATTCTCAAAGACCTGTTCTTGACGTTGCGTTTTTATATCGACTCCGACCGGGATTGGGCGAGCTTTATTTCGAAAAACCGCTGGTACTTTATCGGTGCGTTGATTGTGCTGGCCGGTATTTTGATGAATACCCTCATTATGGCGAGGACCGTGCGTCAGAGAACCCGCGAAGTCGAAGAGGTGCTTCAGGCCAAGATGAGCACCGAAATGGACAACCAAAAAAATATCGCACGCCTGGATTCTTTGCAGAGAGCATCGGCCGTCGGCATGATTTCAAGTATGGTTGCGCATGAATTGAAGCAGCCGCTCGGTGCAATCGTCAACTACACGGAAGGTTTGAAGCGTCGAATCAATAAGGGCGCGGTGATTTCTCCCGAAAAGATGGTCGAGGTGCTCGATATCATTGCATCCGAGGGTGCGAGAGCCGCAGAAATCGTCGAACTTGTCCGCAGTTACGGCAAACAGGCTAAGCGGGAACGCGGTCTGCTCGAGCTCGGTGAACTCGGAGAGCGGGTCGTCAATCTTCTCGATAAAACAGGCGGGCTTCCCAAACAGTTCCGTTTTGAGAGCGAACAGGCGCTTTTTATCGAGGGGGACAGTACCGAAATCGAACTTATTATGATCAACCTCATCAAGAACTCCAAAGATGCGGTCTCTTCAATGGGAGACGGTCAGGTGGTGATGAGACTGATGAGAAGAGGGCGTTTTGCGGCGGTCGAGGTCGAAGATAACGGTCCGAGAGTAGCCGACGAGGTGTTCGAACGTATCGGCGGTGTGGGTGAAACCACGAAGAAGGACGGTCTCGGTTTCGGAATTGCGATTGTGCGTCAGTTGGTCGAAGCTTACGGCGGATCCTTTAAAATGGAAAGGTTGCAGAACCGAGGGATGCTCTGCACTGTCAGAATCCCGCTGGTTGATCCTGCCGAACAAAAGCAGCAGTAAATAGTGAGTCGGAGTGCAGTATGTTGGATGATGTCCGTGAGGAAACCAGAGAAGGTTTCCTGGTCAGAGTGGTCGATGACGATGCGTCGATGAGACGTTCGTGGCAGTTTTTAATCGAAGGCGAAGGCTGGTCGGTAAAGACCTATGACACCGCAACAGCATTTCTGAATGAAGATGATCCGTCGGTTCCCGGTTGCGTCATCCTTGACGTACGTATGCCGGAGATGAGCGGCATTGAGATGCAGATGGAAATGCAGGTCAGAGACAATACTCTCCCGATTGTCTTCGTATCCGCTCACGGCGATATCGATATGGCTGTGCAGGCCTTAAAGGACGGTGCGGTTGATTTTCTGCCGAAGCCCGTAAAGGCCGAACGGTTGCTCGACGCAATCGAAAAGGCGGTGGAAAAAGATATCGAAGGACGCCGCCACAGAGAGGAATTCGAAAGCATCTGCGCGGTTTACAACAAACTGACGGCTCGTGAAAAGGATATCGCCAAGATGATTGCCGAAGGTATGCTCAATAAGCAGATTGCTTTTGAGCTCGGTATCAGCGAAAAAACCGTTCAGGCGCATCGCGGCTCTCTTTGCCGAAAACTGCATGCTAGAAACGCCGCCGATGTGACCAAGATTCTCATGATGCTTGAAACCTGTCCCGATGCATAAAGCATCCGGTTTCCGGTAATAAAGAAGCCCGCATTTCCGTGTGATCGAAAATGCGGGTTTGCTTTATTCGTCGCTTACTTTAGAGCTTCGGAGCGGCAAGGAAGGAGCGGATGATCGGAGTGAGGCGTTCCACCAATTCGTCGGCTTCTGCGTCGCTTAAGTTGAGCGGAGGTGTCAGGCGGATGACGTTGTCGGCAGCGATGCTGAAGGTGACGCCTGCGGCGAGGCCTGCGTTCAGAAGATCGTGAGCATCGCGGTCAAGAACTACGCCGAGCATCAGACCGAAACCGCGGATACCGCGTACACCGGAGAAACCGTTCAAGGACTTCGAAAGTGCTTTCTTGAGCTTGCGGCCGACTTCATCGGCATGTTCGACAAGCTTTTCGTCTTCGAGGATATAAATGACTTCGAGAGCGGCGCGCATCGCAAGCGGATTGCCGCCGAAAGCGGAACCGTGGCTGCCGGGCTCGAGAATGCCGGCGGCCTTTTTGCCGACGACGACTGCACCGACCGGGACGCCGCCCGCCAAGCCGTTGGCCAGCGTCATCACGTCGGGTTTGATATCAGCCCACTGGTGAGCAAACCACTTGCCGGTTCTGCCCATACCGCTTTGGACTTCGTCGACCACCAGCAACCAGCCGTTGGCGTCGCAGAGTTTTCTGAGTTCCTGCATGACATGCAGTTCAAGCGGAATAACGCCGCCTTCCCCCTGAATCGGCTCAAACATCACGGCAACGATGTTCTTATCGGATTCTGCAAGGGTTTTGACAGCTTCGATATCCTGATCGGGAACCTGAATGAAGCCGTCGGTGTAAGGAGCAAAACCGTCTCTGACGCCTGCGGTACCGCTGGCAGAAAGTGTTGCGATGGAGCGGCCGTGGAAAGCGTGACGCATCACGACGATGTGCGGTGTTTCGACGCCCTTGTCATGACCGAATTTGCGGGCAAGTTTGATAGCGCATTCGTTGGCTTCGACGCCGCTGTTACAGAAGAAGGCAGCTTCAAGTCCGGAGTGTTCGGCGAGTTTTGCGGCAACTTCTTCCTGCAGAGGGATTTCGTAAGTATTCGAGCAGTGAATCAACTTAGCGGCCTGATCGGCAACGGCGCGAACCAGACGGGGATGGGCGTGACCGACACCGGAAGCGCCGAGACCGGCACAGGCGTCAAGATACTTCATGCCGTTTTCGTCCCAAAGCCAGGAACCCTGGCCGTGAGAAAAGCTGACAGGCAGGCGGTCGTAGGTATTGATTAAGTGACTCATGCTCGTAATCCTCTTTGTTTTATTGATGAACAGAGGTGCATCGGATGCACGTAGTTCCGATTATAGGTATCGGGCGGGGAAGTTCAATGGTTGCGGGAAAATCGGCCGCCGAAGCTTCTGTACATAAGGAATACCTTCCCAAATCTGTGGACGGAATGTCCGACTCGGGAGGGTATGAAGAGCGTCGGTTTATATGCGCTTAATCGATTTCGCTTGCCTTCAGGTCTTTCAAGCGGTAGCCGAAAAGGAAAAGTACGAAAAGGTACGAGATGCCGGCGGCGGCAATAATCGCAAGCAGCAGGCCCAGGCGATATGCCCAGATCATATCGAGGTGCGTCCAGTCGAGATTCCATTGGCAGGCTGTGAGTACACCCGACAAGACGCAGCTGGCGCAGAAAACGGCGGCAAAGAGTTTCTTCCAGCCGGATTCCGGCTTATAGAAGCCGCGTCTTTTTAAAACGAAGAGCAGTAAAGACGCATTGATGCAGGCGCCGAGACCGACGGAGAGCGCAAGGCCCGCGTGCGCAAAGAGAGGAACGTTGATGACGTTTAAACACTGTGTGGCAATCAAAGCGACGCAGGCGATTTTCACAGGAGTCTTGATGTCTTTCTGAGCATAGAAACCCGGAGCCAGAATCTTGATGCCGATGAGACCGATTAAGCCGCAGGCGTAACCTAAAACGGCGGTGGAAGTCTGAGCGACGTCCCCGGCGTTGAACTTAGCACTCTGAAAGAGAACGCTGATCAGAGCTTCGCCGACAAGCGCAAGACCGATGGAAGCGGGTACCGCAAAGACGATGACGAGCTTTAAACCCCAGTCGAGCAGGCGGTTGTAGCGATCGAGCATGCCCTTGGAGAAAGCGGCGGAAAGACTCGGAAGCAGAACGGTGCCGAGCGCGACGCCGAGGAGTGCCGTCGGGAACTCCATCAGGCGGTCGGCGTAGGCAAGCCAGGTCACACTGCCCTCGGCAAGGAAGGAGGCGATATTGGTATTGATCAGAATCGAGATCTGCGCAACGCCGACGGCAAAAAGAGCCGGCCCCATAAGTTTGATCACGCGGCGGACCGACGGATCCTTAAAGCCGACAACGGGGTTCACAAATCGCGGGAAGAGACCTTTCTTAATGAGAAGCGGAATCTGCACGCCGAGCTGCAGTACGCCGCCCGCCATGACACCGGCGGCAAGCGCGTAGATCGGCTGCTCGAGCATCGGTGCAAGGAAAAGCGTGGCAGTAATAAGCGAGAGGTTGAGCAGGATCGGGACGGCCGCCGGAATCGCAAAGTGCTTCCAGGTATTTAATACTGAGGAAGAAAACGCCACCATCGACATAAAGAAGATGTACGGGAACATCAGTCGGGTGAGTTCGGTTGCGGTCGCAAAGGTCTTCGGTTCTTCGGCAAGACCGCTGGCGATCATCCAGACCAAAGCCGGAGCGGCCAGGACGCCGAGGATGCTTACAACAAGCACGACAAACGCAAGACTGCTTGCGATACGGTCGATAAAACGCTTGGTTTCATCGGCAGAGCAGTTTTCCTTGGAGTCGGCAAGCATCGGTACGAATGCCTGCTGGAAAGCACCTTCTGCAAAGAGGCGGCGGAGCAGGTTCGGCAGACGAAACGCTACATAGTAGGCGTCGGTATCGCCGCTGACGCCGAAAACACGGGCGATCAGGATATCTCTGACAAGCCCGGTAATTCTTGAGAGCAGCGTCATGCCGGAAATGACGGCTGCGCTTCGAAATAAACTCACTTCTTTTTCCTTTATTGATAGTGCAGGGAGAACCGGGGTGGCCGGATGCGGGCGCTGTGACGGAATCCCTGTCCGCCGCGGTAAGCTTTATCGGACGGAGAATAAGCGGGAGAAATTTTAACAGAGCGATCAAGGACTTCGGAGACAAGCCGGAGCCGGCGAAGAAATTTATCTTCCTGTATTTCCGGAAGATGTTTCGTACCTGCTTTAAGGGAGGATGCAGAAAGATACGAAAAACGAAGTATAGGACGCCTTGAAAAACAGGCTTGTTTTTGGTATATTCTTGTGTTTTGAGGGTGACCCGATGGGTTGACCCTATTTGAATTTAGTTTAACTAACCGGCCGAGCCCGAAGTAATGCTAGTGGCAACCGGTAAGAACGTATCAATGCCACAAGCATAAGGCAAGGAAATTAAGAAATGGCAAACTCTAAACAAGCTCGCAAGCGCGCTATCCAGTCCGTCGCTCGCAACAAGCACCTTTCTGCACAGCGTTCCCGCTATCGTACAGCTATCAAGGCTGTTCGCAAGCTGGTTGTTGCAGGTGACAAGCAGGCTGCTCAGCAGGCTTTCGTTAAGGCCCAGTCTGTAATCGACTCTATGGCTGACAAGAAGGTTCTTCACAAGAACGCTGCTGCTCGTCATAAGAGCCGTCTGGTTGCTGCTATCAAGGCTATGGCCTAATAGAGCATTCCATGCGCGAAGCCTCCCTCGGGAGGCTTTTTTTATATCTGCAGTTTTGTAGTGGTATGGATTGTGCAGCTTTCGCTGTCGGCCGGTTGCTGTTAATTTTCTGACTGCAGAAACACAAAAACGCTCCCCTCGGGGAGCGTTTTACGTGTGACGATCAGGTATCGGTCGTCACAGGAGACAAAGGATTAGTCCTTGTTCTTGTTGTTGGAGAAGAAGACCTTCTTCTGGATATCTTCGACTCGGAGAGTGAAGAGTTCGTTGGTCAGAGCGTCGGCGGTGTCGAGAGCCTGCTGAGCGATCTTTTCATTGAATTCCTGAATCATCTTCTTGGCAGCGGCCGGATTCTTCTTAGCCACTTCGAGGTACTTCGGCTCAAAAGCCTTCATCTGTTCTTCGGCGCTCTTTTCGTAAGCAGCGTAACGTTCCTGGACGATCGGGGCGTACTTGCCGAAGTCTTCCATAGCCAGGGTCTGAACCTTACGGAACTTCCAGTAAGCGGATTCGCTGTCAGCCTTGTTGGTGCCCTTTGTATAAGCAACCGGGAACTGATCCATGCCCTGATAGAAGGGAACGAATGCGCTCAGGACCGGCATGCCCATAGCAAAGTAAGTGACGTTGCCGATTTCCTGCGGAAGGTTCGGACGGACCTGCATGACGTGGCCTTCGTAAGTTCTGAAGACGCTGATCGGACGGAAGAGTTCTTCACCGCGCAGACCGTTGGTGTACGGATCGTGTTCGGCAAGCTTGCCGTCTGCGTAGTGGTTGCGAAGCAGTGCCTTCATGTCTTCGACAGTAACCTTCTTGTCCGGAGTGGCAAAGACCGGGAATGTTCTGCCTTCGTCAACCTTCTGTTCTAAAGAAGGTGTGAGCTTATTCTGGATCTGCCAGACGCGCGGGTCGTTGTAGACGCGGTCGCGGCCGTCGTTGCGTGTGTAAGCCTTGGAGAAGTTGAAGGCGCCGTCCTTCTTGGCGTCATAGAAGCCGTGCTGAGCAGCCCATTCAACGAGGTTCTTGCTGCCGAGGAAGTCGGGGTGATCCTTCTTGTATTCCTGGAAGCGGCCCTGGTTGGCGCTGGCAAAGTACTTGTCTGCCGGCAGCTTGGTAGCCATCCAATGGTGACCTGTGGCAGTTTCGATGTACCAGATACCGTCCTTGTCGACGAATGCAACACCGAAGCCTTCGCCGGCACCCTGGGTTTCAACGATTTCGCCGAGCAGAGCTGCGGCTTCCTTGGCGCTCTTGGCGCGCGGCAGGATTACGTCGGGGATGTCGTCTTCAGTAATGCCGGTGTCTTTGACATAGGGGTCGATAGCCAGAGCTTCGGGCTTGGCGAAGATGGATTCTGTACCGGAGATGCCGACGCCGGCAGAGTTAAAGCCGGTTGCGCCGTGCAGCTGAGTCTGCCAGTTCGGAGCAGTGGTGTAGCGCATGCCGTTCTTCGGCAACGGATAGGTGAAGTCGTTGGCACCGTTGTGAGCCTTGGAGCTGTGCATGCCTGTCTGATTGGTTGCGGCCGGATGTACCTTGAGGTGCTGGGCCTTAAGGGCGTTGCTGTCGGCGTTGCGGGCGATCAGCATGGAACCGTCGGCGCTGGCCTCGGATCCGACCAGGATGGTTGTACAGGCAAGAGATGCTGTGGAGGCTGCGGCAAGAGCTACGCAGATGAGTGTCTTCTTAAACATCGTTACTCCGAATAATCAATAAGTATGGTTTGAGTTTTGTTTTGTATTGTTCGTCATTTTTGAGTTTTCCTTGTTTTCGGAAAATCTCAAAAGTGCGGGGCGAATTCTGCTCGTGAAGAAAAATAAAATCAATAGTTAAATTTGCGCAGTAAAGAAAATATTTTTCGGTGAAGATAATTCAGAATATAAAAATTCATAGAAAAATGATGACTTACGCAATCTGTATCAAAATGATACAGAGGGAAGATATTC
>CAZNBL010000014.1:0-29383 GCA_964571375.1 uncultured Burkholderiaceae bacterium | reverse complement strand
AAGTTTCCGCCCGTATTGCCGAACTGTTCCCTGCTGCGCTCATCGATGAATTCCAAGATACCGATGCGATGCAGTTCGAGGTGTTCGAAAAGGTATACCTGAACCGCCCCGGTACCAATCTGTTGCTTGTAGGTGACCCGAAGCAGGCGATCTACCGGTTCCGCGGTGCGGACCTGCGCGTGTATCAAAAAGCGAGCGAACTGGCTCAGCATGTTTATTCGCTGGACACGAATTTCCGATCTCAGCCGGCATTGGTAAAAGCTGTCAATGCTCTCTACTCCTTTACGAAGAATCCGTTCAGGGACGAAGCAATCGTATTTCGTCCGGTGAAGGCCGGTTCCGGCCGTACCGGTCTCGTCAAGCGCGTCAAGGGTAAAGATAAGCCGTTCAAGCCGTTCAATATCTGGTTTAACCCAGGTGTCGTAGCAAATTCCGCAGTCCGTTCGCTGGGTGCTCAGAAGACCGCGGCATCGATTAAAGAGTTGCTTGCAGGCGACTGCTACATCAGCGGAGAGCCGATTCAGGCAAAAGACATTGCGATTTTGGTTTCTTCTCACTCGCAGGCCGATGAGATGGAAAGAGTGCTTCGCGACCATAGAATTCGTTGTGTCAGACGAGTCCGAAGCAGTGTTTTCTATACCGTACAGGCTCAGGAATACAGTGTCTGGCTTCAGGCGCTGCTGGAGCCGAGAAGTAAGAGGTGCCTCACCAGACTTCTGATCGGTGAGCTGATGGGAAAAACTATTGCCGAAGCTTCCGAAGTGCTCAACGATGAAAGCGCTCTGACCGAGTGGTTTGAAGAGCTTGAATCGATGCGTCTTATTTGGGCGAAAAAGGGGGTTGCTTCAGCGTTTGAAACCTTTGTTTCCATGCACGGCGCGGACTCCCGTATTTTGGGCGAAGAGCTCGGGGAAAGACGTTTGACGAACTATCGTCAGATCAGCACGCTTCTGCAACAGATTTCTTCGAATAACCGCGAACAGTCCTACCTGCTTGAGTGGCTTGAAAAGCAAAGAGCGGCTGCCAAGGCAAATAACGGCAACGACGAGAATAATATTCTGAAGCTCGAGAGCGAAGAAAACCTGATTCAGATTGTGACGTACCACTCGTCCAAGGGCTTGCAGTATCCGGTGGTTTTCCTGCCGTTTATGCCGGTTACAGTTTTGGACGTTAAGGGGACGGGGCTAGATCTGTCGCATGTCCATACCGCTGAAAAAGACTTCTATGCACCGTCCTCGATTGATGAAATCGGTGATTTTGAACGTGATGAAATTTGGCAGGAACAGATGCGTCTCGGCTACGTGTCGCTGACGCGCGCTGCCGAAGCTTTGTTTATGACGGCAGTTTTTCCTGAAGGCGGCCGAGGCGATAAGTCTAAGCAGTACTCCTACAAACTGCAGTCGGTCACCGGGCTTTTCGGTATTGAAGAGCGTGACAGCGGCGACAAGCTCCTCGAAGCGAACGTTAAGAAGTTTGCAGAAGAAAATTCCGAAGTGGTTTCGCTCTCCGGTCTGTTCCTCACAGACGAAGAAAGAGACAGATTCGAAGTTCGGCCGTGGGCTGATATTCCCGATCTGGTGACGCTCGAGGCTTGTGGCGATAAGTATGCCGCCTGGCAGGTTTCAAGCTATACCAATTTGGTGAAGAGCGGTATGTCTGCCGATACTCCTGACTACGATCAGACGGCGTATGCCGAAGATTCGGCTCCTCGCACTCAGGAAGAGATCGACGAAGGTGATGTGCTTGCTATTCCGGGCAGCGCAGACTTCGGTACCCTGGTACACAGTATTTTCGAGCGTATCGATTTCTCCGACGACAGAGGTTGGGATAAGGAAGTCGAAGCTCGCGTTGCGGGTTCCGGTTTTGCCGACCGATTGGAAAAATATGTGCCGGCCATCCGACGTATGGTGGGTGATGTGCTCACGACGGTTCTCGGAGAGGGACTCGAACTCTCGCAGATTGATGCAGCTCATCGCCTGACGGAAATGGAATTTATGCTGAACGCCCGCAAACTCGATGTCGTGTGTCTGCATAAGGCTCTGACAGATGCCGGCTATCCGGCTCCGTTCTGGACAACTCCGCATGCCTACAGCGGTTATCTCAAGGGCTTTATCGATCTTGTGTTCGAAAAGGACGGCCGCTATTTCATCCTCGACTGGAAGACAAATCGTTTGAGTACCAGACTCGAGGATTACAACAATGAGCGCGTCAAAGAGGCGATGAGCGAGCACTACTATCAGTTGCAGTATCTGATCTACACAGTGGCTTTGCACCGTCATCTGAAGAGAACGCAGCCTGATTACGACTATGAAAAGCATTTCGGCGGCGTCTATTACCTCTTTGTCCGAGGGGTGCGTCCGAATGCGGGCAATAACGGTATCTGGTACGACAGGCCGCCCCTTGCTCTGATTGAAAAACTCGATGCTATTTTGGGATAAGGCGACGGCTATGACAGAGACATACGAAAATAAGGATAAGAAAAATTATTCGGAGCTTGCCGTCGGTTTCGGTGAGGCACTTGTCGACTGGACGCAGTGCACGGAAGCAGATGCAGAGATTATTCGCGATGCCGGAAGGCGTCTGATCTGTGCCATTGAAGAGGGCAGCGTCTGTTTGGACAGACTGCCCCGCGAAACGCTCGATCTGTTGCTTAACCACGGATTGGCGGTAACACAGGGCGCTTCCGACCGGGCAGCCGTCACACCGCTTGTGATCGATTCCCGAGGAGGTCTTTTCCTGCGCCGCTACTTCGAAGCTGAGTGTGAGGTTGCCCAAAGACTTTTTGAGCTCGGTACCAAGGATTCGGGTATTACGGAGGAGAAGGCTGCGGAGCTCGCACGATCTTATTTTCCGAATTTCGATGAAAACAGTACTGATCCCGATTGGCAGATGACCTCGGTCTATCTCGGTCTGCGAAAAAAACTGCTGGTTTTAAGCGGCGGTCCCGGTACCGGTAAGACAACCACCGTGCTGAAGATTCTGGCTGCGATTCTCGAAGAAGATCCAAACAACAAGATTGTGATGGCTGCTCCGACGGGTAAGGCTGCAATGCGCATGAAGGAAGCGGTTTCCAACGGTATTTCCAGAGGAGTACCGGAGAAAATCCGAAAGCTTGCTGTACCGCCTGCGATGACCGTGCATAAGTTGCTTCACTATCCGCAGATTGCCTACGACCGCACGCATCCGCTTGATTACGATACCGTGATTGTCGACGAAGCGTCGATGCTTGATCTTTCTCTTACGCGCAGTCTTGTGGACGCTATTCCCGAAAACGGTCGGTTGATTTTGATCGGCGACAAAGATCAGCTCGCTTCCGTGGAAGCCGGTTCCGTGTTCGCCGAAATTTCCAAGCAGTGCCCGTACTCAGAAGGTATGTTGAAGGAGCTATTCGGCATTCATCCGAATGCAGAGTTCACGGGGATGGCTGCGGCATCGAAAACACCGTTGATCGACTGCGTAGCCTGGCTGCGTAAGAGTCATCGATTCGGTGAGGACTCCGATATCGGTCAGTTTGCGTTTGCCGTCAGAGACGGTAAGGTCGATGAGTTGAACCGCCTCGTAGACAGGGCAGAAGAAGGAAAGACCAAGATCGATATCCGTTCCAATGAAGGACTGTATTCGTTAAAGAGATCCTATCTCAACGAACTTTACGAAGGGTATCGCGAATATTTCGATGCGGTGATTGCAGGCGACAAAACTCCTGAAGAGCTACTGCGGATTTTCGACCGCTACCGTATTCTTACCGCCGAGCACAACGGTCCCTTCGGAGAAAGATCGATCAACCGATACGTCATCGAGCGCTTCCGCAGGGAAGTGGGTTCAAGCGCGGATCTCTTCGAAGGTAAGGCCATCATGATGACGGCCAACGACCCTGAGGTAGGCGTCTTTAACGGCGATACCGGTATTCTTCTGGAAGATGACGGGGTAATTTTTGCGGTGTTCGGCAGTGTCGACGGTATCCGCAGAATTCCGATTTCCTTCCTTGAAGGTTATGTCGATGCATTTGCCCTGACGATTCACAAGTCTCAGGGCAGTGAGTTCAACCGTGTGGCAATTGTTCTGCCGTATGAAACGAGCCGAATCCTGACCAGAGAACTCTTCTATACAGCTATTACCCGAGCCAAAGAATCGGTGGCGATTTACGGCGAAAGAAAGGTAATGGAGAAGGCAACCAAGGCTCCGACGCATCGCGCAGGAGCCCTGATCGAACGTTATCGTGAAGTTTTGACGATGTCGGATAAAGCTGCTGCGGCAGCAGTGACATCGGACTGACCGCAGATGGCAGATACAACGGCGATGCCTTCGACGCCGGTTTCTATGACGGAAGCGGCATTGGATGCGCCGATGCCGCCGATAGCAACGATCGGGTAGGTGGTGAGACTTTTCACTTTCGCAAGACCTTCGATACCGAGGGCTTTGCCCGCATCCTTTTTGGTTGCGGTCGGAAAGATCGGACCGCAGCCGAGATAATCGATCGGAGCATCTTCGGCCGGGATTTCATCAGCATTGCCGACCGACAAGCCGATGATGGCTTTCGGTCCGAGCAGAGTACGGACGTCTTCGGGACGGATATCGGCCTGACCGACATGCACGCCGTCGGCGCCGCAAAGCAGGGCCACGTCGACATGATCGTCAATGATGAGCGGAACGCCGAGACGGCGAAGCTCAGGAGCGAGCAGGCGTGCTGCTTCGGTCAGTTTGCGCTTTTTCCATTCCGGAGCGCGCAGCTGAACAACGGTGGCGCCGCCTTCGACAGCCTTGAGGGCTGTATGCAGCATTCCTTCGGGGGTGCCGCAGAGATTGGCGTCGAGCACCAGGTAGAGCGATAAATCGATCGGGTTTCTCATAGAAAATTAATTTTCGAAGTCTTCGGGCTGCAACAGATACAGCGCATCAAGATAAGCGTTGTGGAAACTGCCCGGGCCGTGGCTTGCAGCCGCAGCGGTCTCTCCGGCACGGTTGACGTAGGCACAGCAAGCCGCACAGGCACGTACCGTATCTTCGGCTCCGGCCGCAAAAGCTGCCATCAGTGCCGACAGAGAACAGCCGGTTCCCACCACTTTCGTGATGATCGGGTCGCCGCCTTCGGCGCAGACAATGCGTTTGCCGTCGGTGATGTAGTCCTTGGCACCGGTTACCACAACAACGGAACCCGAGGATTTTGCCAAAGAGACGGCCGCAGGTACAGCAGAATCCGAGGAGTCGGTACTGTCGACACCCTTACCGCCGTGACCGACACCGGCAAGGTAGAGAATTTCGGACGCGTTGCCGCGGATAACTGTCGGAGCCATGCTGACGAATTCATGAATGATTTCGTTGCGCCAGGGCAGTCCGCCGGCAGCTACCGGATCGAGTACCCAGGGACGGCCTGCATCCATAGCGCTGTGCGCGGCGATATGCATGGCATTGAGACGTTCGCCGTAAGGTGTGCCGAGATTGACAAGAAGGGCGGAGGCGACAGAAGCAAAGTCATCGGCTTCCTCTTCGGCAACAACCATCGCAGGAGAGGCGCCTGCGGCAAGCAGGACGTTTGCGGTGATTTCCTGGACAACTTCGTTGGTAATGCAGTGAATAAGCGGATTGGATTGGCGCAGACGGCGCAGTTCGGCCGCGGTATCGGACGGAGCAATGAATTCGAAGTTCTGCATGACGGATATTTCCGAAAATGGTTTTCCCAAAGTTTAAGCGTAACAGCCCGTAAATCTCGCAGCGGACAGAAAAATGGGAACAAACCCCAGCAAAGTTTGAGAAGGCTCAACGGTCAAAATATCGCCGAAACTTGCTTTCTCGTTAAAATGAACCGCACAGACAAATTGACCGGATTTGAAGCAGTGGAAACAGAAAACTATGCATGGCTGATGAAGAGCGAGCCCGGTGAGTGCTCGATCGACGATGTGCTTGCAATGCCGCAACAGACGGTGGCTTGGTTCGGTGTTCGAAATTATCAGGCCAGAAACTTTATGCGTGACAAAATGCGCGTCGGACAGCCTGTGCTGTTTTACCACTCTTCCTGCAAGGAACCCGGAATCGTCGGCTTGGCCGAAGTGGCAAGCGAACCCTATCCGGATGCATTGCAGTTTGATTCCTCGTCGAAGTATTTCGATCCGAAGAGTACGGCTGAGAACCCCCGCTGGATTTTGGTCGACGTACGCGTCACGTCCAAAATCGAACGTATCTCGCTTGAGATGCTCCGCGCCTGTCCCGGCTGCGAGGGCATGAAGGTGCTGCAAAAGGGAAACCGTCTTTCGATTACTCCGGTGACAAAAGAACAGTGGGATGCGCTCAAGGCGTATTTCCGTAAAGTGAGTTGAAAATGAGTAACTATTACGCAGGGCAGGTCGATACGCCCAGAACCTTCTATTGGTTTGACTTCGAAACGTTCGGAGCCGACGCCAGACGTGACCGTCCGGCTCAGTTTGCCGGTATTCGTACCGACGAGGACCTGAATATTCTCGAAAGCGATGTTTTTTACTGTCAGCTTGCCGATGACTATCTGCCGAATCCCGAGGCCTGCATGATTACCGGCATCACGCCGATGACCTGTATGGATACCGGTATGCCCGAAGCCGAGTTCGCTGCCAAGATTTTTGAAAAGTTCTCGGTGCCCGGTACCGTCGGTGTGGGTTACAACAACTTCGGATTCGACGATGAACTGATGCGCTTTATGTTCTGGCGCAATCTTATCGATCCGTACGCCAGAGAATGGGGGCAGAAGCGTGCACGCTTCGATATCTACAACCTCGTGCGTGTCGTCTACGCATTTAAGCCGCAGACGCTTCAATGGCCGCTCAGAGAAGACGGAACGGTTTCGATGCGCCTTGAACACCTGACGGCAGAAAACGGTCTTTCTCATGAGCATGCTCACGATGCCCTTTCCGACGTGAAGGCAACCATTGCGCTCGCCAAACTTATCAAGGAGCGTCAGCCCCGTCTCTGGGAATATGCCTTGAAGCTCACGGATAAGAAGATCGGCAGGGATATGCTCGAATGCGGTCAGCCGCTCCTCTACATGAATCCGTTTGCCGGACAGAAAATGCGCTACCTCTCGCTTATCTATCCGCTTCAGGAAAATCCGAATCGAAAGAACGAGTGGTACTGCTGGGATCTGACGCATGATCCGAAGGAGATCGAATCGATTTCCTCCAAGGATCTCGGTCGTATGTATCTCACACGCGAGCAGCGCGACAGCGGAATCGAACCGCTTCCGATCGTCACTGTCCGTCTGACGAATCAGCCGTTCCTGGTCAAAGCCGCCGGATATATGGGTCCGGGTGCCGAAAAGGGATTCGGTATCAAAAAGGATGAGATGTTTGCCAGAGTCGGCTGGATTCAGAATACCGATCTGTCCAAGATCAACAGTCTCTGGGCGGAAAAGGCCGATCAGCTTTCTGAAAAAATGCAGGAAGATGCCAGCGAAATCGAAACATCGCTTTATTCGGGCGGTTTTGCAAGCGATCGGGACAGAGCAACAATGGAGCGTCTGCGTCGGATGACAGCCGAGGATTTGGCCGGTGTTGCCGGCAGTGCCGAATTCGATAACGAAAGATTCGGCGATATGCTGTTGCATTACCGCGCCCGCAATTTCCCGGAAACTATCGATGACGTTGCGGACGAAGAAAAGTGGCGTGCTTACCGAGAAGCTCATCTTGTCGGCGGCAAGAACCGCTCCATGAATTTCGAAGCTTACTTCGCCATGCTTGAAAAACTTCAGGAAGAACGCCCCGATTGTGAAGAGGTGCTTGAGGAACTCTTCGAGTACGGCGAAAACTTAGCGAGCGAGTTTCAATAATTATGCTGATTCATCCGCAGTTTGATCCGGTCGCGGTTTCGCTCGGCCCTCTTCAGGTTCATTGGTACGGTCTGATGTACCTGATCGGTTTTTCTCTCTTCTACGGCTTGGGTTGTCTGCGATGCCGCGATGAGTGGCGGGGAATCAACCGGGAGGAACTCGAAGACCTGCTTTTTATCGGCATGCTCGGCGTTATTCTGGGCGGCCGTTTAGGTTATGTTCTGCTCTATAAGGCAGACTATTACTTTTCTCATCCGATTGAGATTTTCTCGGTCTGGCAGGGCGGCATGAGTGCGCACGGCGGTTTTATCGGCGTCATCCTGGCAATCCTTTGGTTTGCCTGGAGAAGGCATAAGAATCCCTTTGTGATCGGCGATTTCGTTGCTCCTTTGGTTCCTCTCGGCTTTTTTGCCGGTCGTATCGGCAACTTTATCAACGGGGAACTTTGGGGGCGTCCTGCTGCCGAATCTCTTCCTTGGTCCATGATTTTTCCGCAGAGCGGCGATTGGATTGCGCGCCATCCGTCTCAGCTTTATGAGGTGGGGCTCGAAGGACTTCTTCTCTTTGTTGTCTGTTGGCTTTATTCGAGAGCGCAGCGCCCGCTCGGCGCTGTCTCCGGCGTCTTCCTCTGCGGTTACGGAGCAGCTCGTTTCTTCGTGGAGTTTTTCCGCGAGCCCGATGCGTTCCTCGGATTGCAGGCACTTTCGTTATCGAGAGGTCAGTGGCTTTCCGTTCCGCTGATCGTTGCCGGTATTGCGATGGTTGTCCGGGCTTATTACGGACAAAAAAATAAGGCCTGCGGCCGATAAGCCGAAGACCTTGGTTCTGTCTCTCAAAAGCGTTGATTCAAAAGATCAGCGCTTTTCTTCTTTCTGACATGCCGGGCAGACGCCGTAGAGAGCCATTGTGTGATCACAGAGTTCGTAGCCGAACTTCTTGGCAATCAAAGCCTGCTGAGCTTCGATTTCGGGGTCGTTGAATTCTTCGACATGACCGCACTTTACGCAGATCATGTGGTCGTGATGGTGACCGTCGTCAAATTCATAAACAGCTGTGCCGGTTTCAAAGGTACGGCGTACCAGAATGCCGGCGGTGGCAAACTGAGAAAGTACGCGGTAGACCGTAGCCAGACCGATGTCTTCGCCTTCGGAGACAAGAATCTTGAATACCTCTTCGGCACTTAGGTGACGGTCGTTGCCCTGTTCGAGAGACTTCTTGAAAACATCAAGAATCTTCAGGCGGGGACCTGTGACTTTGAGGCCGAGACCTTTGAGGTCGATGTTTGTATCCTTTTCAGGCGTTGTCATAAATAAATCCTAAATATGTGTGTACTCGGGATGCAGGTTTTTCAATAGTGAAAAAATTGCGTGTACTCCGTTATCATAACGTTATTAAGATTTAACAGTCTAGGAATACACATGAAAAAGCCTTATGCCCTGATTGCCGCTGCAGCCGCAGCCGTAATCTTATCAGGCTGCTCTTCCTTTACGGACAGCGTCCCGAATTTTCTGAAGCCTTACCGTCCCGATGTTCATCAGGGCAACATCGTGACCAATGAAATGATTCAGTCTCTGCACGAAGGCATGACCCGCAATCAGGTACTGTTCCTGCTCGGCAGCCCGACTCTTAAGAGCACATTCCATCGCGACGAATGGGACTATGTCTACTACCTCAATCCGAGATTCGGTGAGGCACAGCTGCGCCGCCTTAATGTGAAGTTTGACGAAGACGGACGCGTTGAAAGCTTTACAGCTGACGAAATGCCCGACGAAACCAATGCCGACCTTCTGATCCTCGGCGAACGCGCCCGCGAAAGCACGGTCAAGAAGGTTAAGGGTACAGAAGAAAAGTAATTGATTTCGAGCTAAGAGGAATTTATGTTGAAAGTTGCGATCAGCGGTGCTGACGGAAAAATGGGCAAGATGCTCATTGAAACAGTACTCGGTTTTGAAAATCTTGAACTTGCCGCCGCTCTGGCGATGGCAGATTCTCCCGCAGTCGGCAGCGATGCAGGTGTTTTCTGCGGTAAGAAGACAGGCGTGACAGTTACAGCCGGTACCGATGCTCTCACAGAAAAGCAGGTACAGGTTCTGGTTGACTTTACCCGTCCCGAAGGCACGATGCATTACCTCGAAGTCTGTAAGGCTGCCGGTATTGCCATGGTGATCGGTACTACAGGCTTTAACGCCGAACAGAAGGCAGCGATTGCTGAAGCCGCCAAGATCATTCCGATTGTCTTTGCTCCGAATATGAGCGCAGGCGTCAATATTTCTCTCAACATTCTTGCTCACGCCGCCAAGCTGCTGAGCGATTACGATTGCGAAATCTACGAAATGCATCACAACCGTAAGGTTGATGCTCCGAGCGGTACCGCAATCGAAATGGGCCGAGTGATTGCCGAAGCCCGCGGTCAGAAGCTTGAAGACGTTGCCGTCTGGGCCAGAGAAGGTCACACCGGTCCGCGCGTCAAGGGTTCTATCGGTTTTGCCGCGTTGCGCGGCGGCGATGTGGTCGGCGATCATCGCGTGATCTTTGCCGGTCCCGGCGAACGTATCGAAATTGCCCACCTTTCCTCCAGCCGTCAGGGTTATGCGACAGGTGCTCTTAAAGCAGCGGAATTCCTCGGTACAGC
The DNA here is from genome assembly GCA_964571375.1 of uncultured Burkholderiaceae bacterium. Classification (GTDB taxonomy): domain Bacteria; phylum Pseudomonadota; class Gammaproteobacteria; order Burkholderiales; family Burkholderiaceae_F; genus JAFTYR01. The sequence continues at coordinate 18,962 of CAZNBL010000014.1, read as the reverse complement.
CAAGCCCGGCCTCTATTCGATGAGCGATGTTCTCGGTCTTTAAGAATCGAAGCTGATCGGTGCGGCACACCGCCTGCCGACAAAGAAAAGGATGCTTTTTCAAGCATCCTTTTTTTAAATTGCGATTGGGAATTTTCCTTAGCCTTTTTTATCGATTTTTCCCCGTTGCTAAGTAGATATTCATACAGGCTTTGACTACAATAACTCCACCTCCTGCGGAATTCGAGCATCGGCTGGTTGTTCTTTGAACCAATGCTTAATGCACCCCGGATGCTGACTCGGCGGCACCTTAGTTGAGCGACTTTCAGTTGCTCCTTCGACCGACCGGAGGCGTCCAACCTGAACCCTCGGTTCAGGACACAAGTCGGACGGTTCAGGCGGGAGGCCTCATTCTTCAGAGACAGCTTTTGAAGCGTAGCTGCTTCAAGTAAAAAAGGACCGCAAGGTCCTTTTTTGCTGGATTGTCGATCCTACTTTTCCCCGAGCATTTCCCTGGCATGCCTGAGCGTAGTGTCTGTAATGTGCAGACCGCCGAGCATGCGGGCAATTTCCGTGACTCTTTCTTCTGCGTCGAGCGGAGTAACTTCGGAGTGCGGAGCGCCTTCAGCGTCGGTAACCTTAGAAATCTTGTACTGATGATCCGAGCGGCTGGCAACCTGCGGCAGATGTGTGACGCAGAGTACCTGCTGATTGCGGCCGAGCTGCTTGAGAAGCTGGCCGACCACTTCGGCAACAGCACCGCCGATACCGGTATCGACTTCGTCGAAAATCAAAGTATCAAGCGTAGAGGCGGAACTGTCGGTAACGGCAATCGCAAGACTGATACGGGCAAGTTCGCCGCCGGAGGCTACTTTGGAGAGCGGTCTGAGATCGACGCCGCCGTGACCGGCAACTAAGAATTCGCAGCCGTCGATACCCTGAGATGACGGTTTTTCGAGCGGAGCAACTTCCACGCGGAATCCGCCTCCGGCCATCGCAAGCGTCTGCATGACAGCCGTAATCTTTTCCGACATATCCGCAGCACATTCTTTGCGGCGGGCGGAGAGTGCTTCGGCTTTGGCGTAGTAGGCCTTCTTTGCTTCAAGTGTTTTCGCTTTCAGCGCTTCGATATCGAACTGTTCTTCAAGCTCTTCAAGTTTGAGTCGAGCGTTGCAGCCGTAGGCATAAAGCTCCTGCGGTTCGATTCGGTGCTTGGAAGAGAGCTGCAGGTAAAGACTGATGCGCTCGTCGAGTTCACCGAAACGTTCTTCATCAAAATCGAGTCTGGAGAGGTGATGCTCGATCCGGCCGGAGGCGTCGTCAATCAATTCGCGTGCGTCGATCAGCTTGGAGACAACGTCGGCAAGTACCTTATCGGCGTCTGCAACGTTCTCAAGCTGAGAGACGGCATGGTCGACGAGTTCGAGCGCGCTGTTTTCTTCTTCGGTAAGGGCCGCGCAGGCTGCTTCGCAGGACTGCTGGATGTCTGTGAATCTCGATAAGCGGGAGTGCTCTTCGTTGATCTTCTGCCATTCTCCGTCTTCGGCGTTCAGGCTGTTGAAGCCTTCGAGGAACCAGACAAGTCTTTCTTTTTCAACTTCTCCGGCCTGTTTCTTTTCAACAGCTGCGGCAAGAGCTTCGTGGGCGCTCCGCCAATTTCTCCAGGCCTGTCGGACTTCTCCGACGTCGTCTTCAAGCTTTCCGAACGCATCGAGGATCGCAAGCTGCGCACCCTTGCGGGTGAGCGACTGATGAGCATGCTGGCCGTGTACAAGTACGAGATGCTGGCTTAATTCTTTGAGCTGAGCCAATGTGACCGAGGAGCCGTTGATCCAGGCTTTGCTGCGACCGTTTGTATCGAGCGTGCGGCGGATGACGAGTTCATGTTCGTCGGTCTGCAGCTCCTGCGCTTCAAGCCAGGCTGCTGCGGCCGGTGTCATCGTGAAGGCGGCGCTCAGTTCGCTTTTTTCTTTGCCCTGACGGATAAATCCGGTATCGGTGCGGGCGCCGAAAAGTATCTGAAGCGCATCGATAAGAATGGATTTACCGGCACCGGTTTCACCGGTCAGTGCGGAAAAGCCGCTCTGAAAATCGAGTTCCAGAGATTCAACAAGTACAAAGTTTTTAATGTTCAGCGAAGCCAGCATAGCTTTTCTTCTTTTTCTCAGTAAGGCGAATCCGGAGAGGCCGGCATGAAGTTCCAGTGCAGTTTATGGCGCAGGGTGTCGTAGAAATTGTGGTTCTTCGGGTGCATGAAGTGAACCGGATGCGGGTACTTGGTGATCACGATGCGGTCGCCCTTGAGCACTTCGATCTGATCCTGCATGTCAAAGTAGAGAGCACCGTCGCCGATATTGGAAATGGTGATATCGACTTCGGCTTCTGCCGGCAGCATGATCGGTCGGTTGGTCAGCGTGTGCGGTGCCACCGGAAGCAGAAGCATGCCGGAAATGGTCGGGTAGACGATCGGGCCGCCGACGCTCAGACCGTATGCTGTGGAGCCTGTCGGAGTGGCCAGAATGATGCCGTCGGAGCGCTGTACCGACATCGGACGGCGGTCCACTGCGATCGTAAATTCGATCATGCCGCCCGAAATGCCGCGGGAAATGACGATGTCGTTTAAAGCGATACTGCGGTAGAGCGGTTCGCCGCGGCGGAAGAGTTCAGCCTGCAGCATCAGTCGGGAATCGATTGTGTAATTACCGTTCAGAATATCGGTCAGTTCTTTTTCGAAGTCATCGGCAGGGATGTCGGTAATGAAGCCGAGGTGACCTGCGTTGATGCCGACAAAGGGAATATTAAAGCGTGCGAGACGGCGGGAAATGCCGAGCATGGTACCGTCGCCGCCGAAAATAATCGCCATATCGGCCTGTTCGCCGATTTCCGGCAGTTCATAGCCTCCGGGCAGGCCGAGAGCACTCGCAGTGGAACGCTCGAGCAATACCTCGAATCCCATGGATTCAACGAGGCGGCGGATACGGTCGATCGGTTCGATTACCGGGCTGCCGCGCTTACCGAAGACGGCAATTTTCTTAAATGACATTCAAATGGTCCTAGTATTTTGTTCAAATCTGCCCGGCAGACATTGCTCGCAGCAGTGCAATCGTTTTTTCCGGAGAGCGGTACTCGGTCAGAAGCGGAACAATCATCTTGCCGATGACGGCAAACATCCAGTCCTCATACTGCCAGAACAACAACGATTCTTTGAGATAAATCGAAGGATAACTGACGTCGAGTAAATCTTCATCGGAAATTTTCAGGCTGAGCAGAGGAATAATTTTTTTGTAGGTGACAGCTTCGGCCGACCAGAGCTGGTAGAAGGCCAGAATCGGATTTTCCTGACGGTCGACCCAGGCTCTGAAGGCGTTCGGAAAGCTTCGGCGGATTTCATCGCGTTCGTATTTCTGCAGATTCATTCTGCGAAGACTTACCGAGATCGGAAGTTCGGAAAGCGCGATACCGAGCATGTCATCGCGATACTCGATATTGCAGTAAGAAAAAATATTCCCGCGTAGCTTCGGGGTAAAGGTGAAGTCCTCCTCGTAATCGAAAGTTTTATCGATTTGAGGCTCAACCATAGTCGGTACCGTACTCAGAATCAGGCGGCTCCAAAGCATGGCTTTGGCAGAAACCTCCGGATGCTCTTCCAGATACTGCAGCAGACTCTCGGGAATGTAACGTGCTACCAAATCCTCCGGCGGATACTCGGAGCAGTCGGCAGCAAGCAGAATCGGAAAAGACATGGTGTTTTTAAGGTTCGGTGCCTGTTTGGAATACGTAACGATTATAAATTTCTACGTAAATTTCGCTATAGAAGAATTGTCAAAAAGTCGCACGGACGGCCTGAAAGCAAAACGCCTTACCGACAGATATCGGTAAGGCGTAAATTGTTGCGGGCGCTTCGATTACCAGCCGCTCTGATAGGGTTTGGATGTCAGGGCGGCAACCGCCATGAGAACCCAGCCGACGATCATCAGACCGCCGAAAATCGGAGTAGCCATCGGGAAAAGCTTGAACTGAGCAAGTACCCAGAGGTAAAGGGTTCCGGAAAAACCGATGCTGCCGAGCAGAATCAGCAGGCCGGCAATGTTGACGAGCCAGGCGCGGAAATGAGTGACCGCCCAGGCGACAGCAAAGAAGCCGAGACCGCTGACCAACTGATAGAGCACTGCGTACTCAAAGGATTCGATCAGTCGGGGTGCATCGATAATTGCGCGAAGACCGTGTGCGCCGTAAGCTCCGAGCGCAATACCGCTTGCGAGATAAAGCGCACCGATAAAGGCCCAGAAATGCTTCATTATGCGACCTCCGGAGGAATGCCGGAAACGCAGTGGAAGCCGGAGTCAACAAAGAGAACGTCGCCGGTGATGCCGCTGGCGTAATCGGAAAGCATGAAGGCGGCGGCGTTGCCGACCTCTTCGATGGTCACATTACGCTTTAAGGGAGCAGCTTCTTCCATGTAGTGAAGCAGCTTGCCGAAGTCCTTGATGCCGCTTGCTGCGAGTGTCTTGATCGGGCCGGCGGAAATTGCGTTGACGCGGATGTTCTTCGGACCGAGGCAGGCGGCCATGTAACGGGTAGATGCTTCAAGAGCAGCCTTGGCAACACCCATGGTGTTGTAATTCGGAATGGCGCGTTCGCTGCCGAGGTAAGTCAGAGTAAGCAGAGAAGACGGATGACCTTCCATCAGCGGCAGCAGAGCCTTGGCCAGAGCCGGATAGGAGTAGGCGGAAATATCGAGAGCGGTCTTGAAAGCCTCGCGGGACATACCTTCGAGGAAGTCGCCCTGAATAGCTTCCTTCGGAGCGAAAGCGATGCAGTGCAGAGCGCCGTCCAAAGTGCCCCAGCGTTCGCGGATTGCGTCGGCGCATGCCTGAATCTGTTCGTCGGAAGAAACGTCGAGCGGAATCAGGAAATCGCTGCCGAATTCTTCGGCAAAGCCCTTGATACGGTCAAGGAAGCGTTCGTTCTGATAAGTGAAGGCAAGTTCGGCACCTTCGCGGTGGCAGGCCTTGGCAATGCCGTAAGCGATTGAGCGGTTGGACAGAACGCCGGTCAGAAGGATTTTTTTATTTGTAAGAAGACCCAATTTATGCTCCTAACTCCAGTTATTTAACAAGTCTGAGCTGTTGACCAACTCTGAGTGTGTTGCTCTTCAGCCCATTGATCCGTTTGAGTTCGTTTACAGACATATTAGCCGAACTTGCGATAGAAAATAGCGTATCGCCGCGTTTTACTTTATAGGTGCCGCGGGTATTGATATCGCGTTTTTGGGTTGTTGCAGTGCGCTTTACGTCCATGCCGTCGGCGTTGATTACCAGGCGTTGTCCGACACGAATGGTCGAGCCTCTGAGGTTGTTGGCCTTTTTAAGCGAAGCGACCGAAATGTCGTAACGGGCGGCGATGCTCTGCAGGTTGTCTCCTCGGCGGACAACGTAGAAACGTCCGCTCTTGCTGCGTTCAGGCTGAGCGGAGGCGTACTGACGCGTACGTACCGGAACCTTAACCGTAAGAACCTGACCGACGCGGATGGTTTTGCTCTTCATGCGGTTGGCCTGCATGATCTGAGCCTGAGTGACGCCGAGTCGTCTGGCTACGCGGCTTAAGCTGTCGCCTTTGCGGACGCGGTACTTCACGGTACGGAATTCATGCTGTACGGCAATGGTGGCATCGATCGTGTCGGCAGAAATGTTTTCCGAGTAGTTGCCGATGCCGCTGTCCTTGCTGACAAGCAGCAGGGAGCCGGGCTTTAAGCGGCGTCCTGTCGGGATCTGATTGACTTCGCGAAGTTCGGCCTCGCTCATCTTGGCGCGTTTTGCGACAGAGGCGATAGTGTCTCCGGGCTGGAAGCTGTAAGTAGTCCAGCTCGAGAGGGGTTGTCCGGTAACGCTGTACGCAACCAGGTTTTCGACGAACTTATCGAGGTTGTCTGCCGGCAGCAGCATCCGGTTGTTGTGAGAGGCAACAATGACAGGGCGGTTGAACGACGGATTGAGTGTTTTAAAGTCATCAACGCTCATGCCGGCAAATTCTGCGGCTCGTCTGACATCGATGTCTTTGTTTTTAGTGATCTGAATGAGCGACGGTTCGTTGTAGATGGTCGGCAGTGTCAGACCGTACTTCTCCGGATTCATCAGGATGTTTTTGATTGCCTGAAGTTTCGGGTAGTAGTTGCGGGTTTCGGCGGGCATTTTGAGCGACATATAGTCGGTCGGCAACCCCCTTCTCTGATTGCGTTTGATTGCTCGTGCCACATTGCCTTCGCCCCAGTTGTAGGCGGCAAATGCAAGCTGCCAGTCTCCGAACCGTGCATAGAGCTTTTCCAGATAGTTAAGCGCTGCGTTCGTGCTTTCGATAATGTCGTAGCGGTCGTCTCTCCAGAGGTTCTGGCTCAGATCATAGTGTCTGCCGGTTGCCGGCATGAACTGCCAGAGGCCTGCGGCTTTGACTCTGGATTTGGCATTGGTGATGAATGCGCTTTCGACAAACGGCAGAATCGCGAGTTCGGTCGGAAGATTGCGCTCGTCCACCACCTCCATGATGTGATAGAGGAAGGGCTTGGAGCGTTCGGCCATTCTTTTCAGATAGTCCGGATGTTTCAGGTACATCTTGAGATTCTTATCGACAACAGAATTCTGCATGTCCGGTACGCGGAAACCTTCGCGGATACGGTTCCAGACGGTATAAACCTCTTCGTCGTTAATGATCTCGCTGATAACTTCTTCGTTATTTTCGGGAGCTTGCGCCAGCGTCGCGGTCGAAAAGCAGAAAGTGAGCGCGGCGGTCATCAAAGTGAGTCGGGCAAGCTTATGCATGGGCTGATATCTTCCGGGTCGAACAATTACAATAGGCGGTACGGCGTTTGCTTTCGAATCAAAGAGTATCGCCGAAGACTAAAGAATATACACTTTCGACCGCAGGAAGAAGCTATTTTGAATACTGTGTTACGAACACTCGATGACTTCTATACGACGCCTTTAGGCCGCTATGCGCTCAATTGGGAAGAGCAGCAGTATGACAAGCTCGTGTCGGACTGTTTCGGCTACTATGCGCTGCAGCTCGGCGGTACAAGCATCGATTTCCTGCGGAGCAACCGAATCGGCACAAAGATTTATGCCGACGAACATCTGACACCGCTCACCAATATTACCGACAGAGAGAGCCCCAGAGTTCAGGTCAGTTTTGAAAACCTTCCTTTTGAAACGGAATCGGTCGATCTGATTGTGATGCCGCATACGCTCGAAGCCGTGGATGATCCGCATGCATTGCTTCGCGAGGTTTACCGCGTTCTGATTCCGAACGGACGTCTTATTGTCACCGGCTTCAATATGATGAGCTTGTGGGGGATTCGCTTTAGAATGCAACGCCTCGGCGTCAAACCGTTTTTGCCGGGCAATCAGTTTATTTCGGTTTTTCAGTTGCGGGATTGGCTGCACCTTTTGTCTTTCAACGTTGATCGCGGTGCTTTCGGGGCTTACCATACGACGCTCGCAACCGAACAGTCTCATCGCAGTACCTGGATTGAAAAGGCAGGTGACCGCTGGTGGCCGCAGTGCGGTGCGCTTTACGCAATCGGTGCCAGAAAAATGGTGCCGGGCGGCAAATTGGTCGGTAAGGCAATCAATAAACGCTACAGTTTCTTCGGCACTCACGCCGGAGCACAGATGGAGCGTCAAGCAGAAAAAGTTTTAGAAGAATGAGTACAACTATCGTAGAAATTTGGACCGACGGTGCCAGCAAGGGCAACCCGGGTCCGGGCGGCTGGGGTGCATACCTGAAGTACGGCGCGCATACAAAAGAAATGTGCGGCGGAGAGCTTCATACCACCAACAACCGTATGGAGTTGCTGGGTCCGATCAATGCACTGCGTGTATTGAAGCGTCCCTGCAAAATCATTCTGCATACCGACTCCAAATATGTTCAGCAGGGGATGACTACCTGGGTGAAGGGCTGGATTCGTAATGATTGGCGCACAAAAGACAAGAAACCGGTCAAGAATGTGGAACTTTGGCAGGAACTGACAGAGCTTGCTGCCAAACATGAAATCGAATGGCGTTGGGTTAAGGGTCATGCCGGTGTCGAAGGTAACGAAAAAGCCGACGAACTTGCCAATCAGGGGGTCGATCAGGTTCTGACCAAGGCCTATGAAGTCGAGGATTGATCCCTGAAGGGTGTTTTTACAGAATTGAAAAAATAATTGATTGGTGTAGAATTCGCCTCCTGACCTGCACAGTTAGCTCAGCGGTAGAGCACTGCCTTCACACGGCAGGGGTCACAGGTTCGATCCCTGTACTGTGCACCAAGAATTTCAAAAGCCAGCCTGGATTGATTCCGGCTGGCTTTAGTTTTTTCGGCGGTCAGAACAGTGACAACAGCTCTTCCGGTCTTCTGTAGGGAGAGCCTTCTTCAAGCCGCGCCATCCAGTCGTAGCAGGATTTCAATAAGGACGGACGAATTCTGATCATTCCGTCTTCCATGCACAGTTCTCCCGAGGCTTTCCAATCTTTAAGCGCAGCATCAAGTGAGAATTTGGACGATTTGGCAAGATTGCACAAATACTTTCGCTGCAGAGTCGGCGGCATGGTCAGCCAACCTTCCTCTCCTTCGCCGCCGGGTTCGTAGACCGCGTAGTTAACCGCCCATGCCAGATAAAAAGATTTGATTCTTTCTTCAAGCGGCAGCATGGACTGAACCGCAAATCCGAGTCTGTCGGAGAGCGTGATCAATTCCATGTTTTCAACAAAATGCCATAAAAGTTCCGGCTCCTTGGCAAGGATTGTCTTCAACAGTTTGCTGTCAACAATGCAGACTTCGCTGGGGACCAGCGCGTGATAACTGCCGACGCAGGGATACTCGGTGAAGAAGTTTAAGTTTCCGCAGGCGATGCGGCCCGGGATGGAAACAGCCATGATGTTGTCGGGGCTTTGTCCGACCTGGCGGGCAGTAATTCCCTTGGTGACCACCGCAATGCAATGAATCGGCTCGCCGTATTTAAAGATGAACTCACCGGTATCCAGCGTTCGTTTGATACCGATGTTGTTGAACAGCTGACGCAGTTCCGGGTGGATCGGATGAGCGATTAGCGGGAAAACCGGCTTCTTATCAACGCTGAAGTCATAGGAGTTTTGGATGGAATTCGTGGAGGCATTGATTTTTGAAAGCCAGGAAGACGATTGGTATTTCGACATGTCAGCCTTTGCGAAGAGTTTTTTTGTTAAGCATCCAAATACGTTCTGTATCGGCTTTTATAGCAAAAACTGTTTGTTTGATTCTTATTTTGATCATTTGTCGAACACTTTTTAGCTTTCGTCGTACCTCAAATGATGGTTTTCTGCTTTTAGCGCGGGTCTTTTTGACGCAATCGCGGCGTTTTCGGCGTGTTTTATGAACAGGACGGAGAGCGGATGTAGTTTTTGTGACGCTTTTCGGCCGCGCCGGAAGGTTTGCTGACGCATCCGCATTCCCGATAAAAAAACTCACACGCCCGAAAGGAGAGTGGAACGGGTGTGTGAGTCGGTCATCTCAAAAGAGATTAAGGCACGTTGAACTTGTAGAACTTGTGACAGGTCTCACAGTAATTGGCGGTTTTTTCGTGCTGCATGTGGCAGAGCGTGCACTCGTTGTTATGAGGTGCGCTGTGCGGATTGGTCGGCTTCAAGTCTTTTGTCTTTTCAATGAGAGCCGACTCAACATGACATTGGAAACAAGTGTTGCGGTCCGGATATTTCGGGTCTGCCATGTTGTCGCCGTGGCAGTTAGCGCAGGTGATTCCGCGTGCCGTATGGCGGTCTGCGCCCATCGGTGCTTTATCGGCTGCGTAAGTTGCCGTGACCGTACACATCAAAAAAGAAAGGATTAAATAAGATAATTTTTTCATTGTGTTCTCCGAATTCGTTACTTGGCGGCAGCGGTTTTTGCGGCAGTGCGGCCGACAATCATGCAGTCGGCAACGGCAACCGTGCCGAGGCGTACCATCCCGTGAACACCGCCGGTGACTTCGCCTGCAGCAAAGAGTCCGGGAATGATTTCGCCTTTGGCGTTAATAACCTGAGCTTTTTCATTGATTTCCAATCCGCCCATGGTGTGATGGACTCTCGGCCAGAGTCGGCAGGCATAGAAGGGGCCTTTGACGTTGGGCTTGGAGTCTTCGAAGAACTGACAGTTGAATTCGGAGTCGGCTTTGTCGCTGATGTACCGATTCATTTTGTTGTTGGTTTCTTCAAGAGCCTGCAGCGGAATCTTGTAGAAGGCGGCAAGTTCTTTGAGCGTGTCGAATTTGCGGACAACATTGTTTGCGAGCAGGGAATCAATCTGCGTCTGCGTCATGTTCTTCGGCAGCTGGTTATTGCAGTTTTCTTCCGAGGCGTAGAGGAGTGCCGGGTGGCCTAAGGCAACAATGGCGTCGGCACGAACCTTGCGGTTGCCGGTTTCTTTGACGAAACGCTTGCCGGTGGCCGGGTCGATCATGACACCGAAACCGACGAGAGGTTCGATAAAGAGAGGTGCTGTTCCGAAACCGCGTTCATCGGGACTTGTCCAGGGACCGAGCTGAATCCAGTCCATGTGAACGGTATTGGCGCCGATCATCTGAGCGGCCTGAATCATCTCGCCGGTAGCGCCCGGGTGATTGGTGGAGCCGAATGCATCGGTAAGACGCGGATCGTGGTCCATACGCATGGTGACATTCTGACTGAAGCCGCCGCTGCAAAGAACGACGCCGTTGAGCGCACGGATATAGATCGTGCGGCCGCTGTCTTCTTTACCGAAGCGATAATTTTTGCGTGCCTTTACGCCGATGACGCGTCCGGTTTCGTCAATGATCAGATCTTCGATTTTGGTTCGGTATTGAATCGGGATGCTGAGTTCATTGCACTTTTTCAACATCGGATTGATAAATCCTGCGCCGGTATGTTCTCTGACACCGTGACTGCGCTTTACGGAGTGGCCGCCGTGGTAGTAAACGGAGACGAAATCAACGCCGATCTGATTTTTGAGCCAGAGGTAGTTTTCAAGTGAATTGTCGGCAATCAGTTTGGCTACTTTCGGATGATTGATGTAGCCGCCCGCTCTCATGATGTCTTTGAAGAGGAGCTCAGCAGAGTCATTGATCCCTTCTTTTTTCTGCAGATCGGTTCCTGCGGCAGCTACCGCACCGCCGTTGATGATGGAGTTGCCGCCCGGGCTGGCCATCTTTTCGACAACGAGAACGTCTTTAATGCCGGTGTTATGGGCTTCGATCGCACAGGCGAGTCCGGCAAAGCCGGTACCGATGATAAGCAGGTCGGTTGTCTGATCCCATTTGCCGGGGATTTTAGCTGCGGCACTTACACCGAAGGGAAGGGCGCTTAAGGCTCCGCCTGCAAACATCATCTGCAGGGTTTTGCGTCTTGAAAGCTCGGTCATTTTTATTCTCTCCATTGATGTTCTGGGGTGATTCCAGTCTATGAAGAGAGGGTTCGGCGTAAAACACAGGTTGCCCGGTCTTTGACTCTAGGGTTAATACCTGTAAAAGAAAACAGCGCAGATGCCTTCAATTGAAAGCACCCGCGCCGCAATAGCAGATCTATCGGTTTATCTGATTAATAGAGACCGATAACCTTCCACCATGCCAGGCCGACTGTGAGCCAAACAACAGTGTTGATCGTGGTGATCACGAAACCGTTGCGCCACCATTCTGTCTGAGATACGTAACCGGCGCCGAAGTAAACCGGAGCAGCACCGTTACCGTAGTGAGTCAGAGAAATCGGCAGGTTCGAGAAGATACCGTAGGCAACGGCAACCATAAGAGCCGGAGCGCCGCAGGCGGCGGCAACAGCTACGAAGGCTGCGTACATGGCGGAAATTCGAGCCGTGACGGAAGCGAAGCAATAGTGAGAGTACACGTAGATCAGCGAGATGATGACGAACGATGTAATCCAATCGAGGTTGGCAGAAGCGATTGTGCTGGCGATAGCGGCTGCAGCCCACTTAATGAAGCCGGACTTCGAAAGAGCTGTAGCAAGAGCCATCAGACCGCCCATCCAGAACATGGCGTCCCAGGCACCCTTTTCAGAGAGGATGTCCTTCCAGGAAAGAACCTTGGCGATCAGCATGATCGAAACGGCGAGCATAGCGATCGGTGTGGCACCGAGCTTTGTCCAGCTGCCTGTAGCCCAAAGGATCAGACACATGACGAAGACGAAGGCGAGAACCTTTTCATCCCAGCTCATCGGACCCATCTTGGCGAGTTCTTCATGAGCGAGAGCCTTGGCGTTCGGAATCTGCTTGATTTCCGGCGGAGCGATCTTCAAAAGAACCAACGGAACGAGGAAGAGGCAGACAAGACCCGGAACGATAGCTGCGACAGCCCACTGCATCCATGTCAGTTCGACACCGACGGCACTTGCGGCCAAACCGACGCAAAGCGGGTTGCCGGCCATAGATGTCAGGAACATCATGCAGGTTACTGCGTCGGCATGGAAGCCGACCTGCATCAGGTACTTACCGATTTTGCCGGCAGAAGAACCCGGCTCGGAACCGAATGCGCTGCTCAGAGACTGAACGATCGGATAGAAAACGCCGCCTCCTCGGGCTGTGGCCGAAGGCATGGCCGGAGAGATGATGAGTTCGGCCAGGCAGATGGAGTAGCCGAGCGACAGAGAACTCTTACCGATAGCTTCGATAATTTTGAAAGCAATTCTTCTGCCGAGGCCTGTCTTAATAAAGCCGCGGGAAAGGAAGAATGCGCATACGATCAGCCAGATCGTACCGTTGCCGAAGCCCATTAAGGCATCTTTTGTTTTAAGGATGCCGAACAGTGCGCAGATGGTGAGCGACAGGAATGCGACGGCGCCCATCGGAATCGGCTGAAGAATGAAGCCGGCGATGGTTGCTACAAAGATTGCGAACAGGTGCCATGCATTCGGGGTTAAACCGTCAGGTACCGGAATGAGCCAAATGACGAGCCCGAGTCCTAAGACTATGGCCCATTTTCTTAAAGCCTCTTTATCCATTTGAATCTCCCTGTTATTGGGTAATACGAGCAAACAGTCAGGTTGATTAATTACCTACTAATTCACTTCCAGCTAACCATTGTAGACTTCGAAAAGTGTAAATGTAAGATTTTGTATAGAAAATATATTTATTAGAATTCAATGAGTTATATAAAAACTAGAGATGTAACCCTAATAGGGATTAGTCTCTTGCCTGCTGTTGAATTTTGTGCGCAGGAGATTTTCTGCTTGAAAAACAATATAAGAAGTAAAGTTGTTTTCGGGGTGGTTTTATCGAAAAATCCGTGTCGGACCGATAAGGAGTAACTAGTAAAAAGTTGCCCGGAACGGGAGGCAGAACACGAAGGATTTTGTGTGGTCTAAGGGTAATCACTTGTCAAAATCCGTAAATCGTGATTATTTTTTTCTAAACTTACAAATCTATACAAACATAAAAATTCAAAAAATTTCAAGGAGTCTTTAAATGACAGGTTTAGAAGTCATGCTGATCGCAGTCGTAGCACTGGCGTTCGGCTATTTCGGCTACGCACGTTGGCTGGAAAAGGTTTGGGGTGTCGATCCTTCCCGCCCGACACCTGCAGTTCAGAAAAATGACGGCAAAGATTTCTCTCCGGCCAACCGCTGGACCGTATTTGCCCATCAGTTCACCTCAATCACCGGCGCCGGTCCCGTAACCGGTCCGATTATCGCCGCCATGTTCGGCTGGCTGCCGGGTCTGCTCTGGATGCTCTTCGGCGGTATCTTCTTCGGTGCCGTTCAGGACTTTGCAGCCCTTTACGCTTCCGTCAGAAACGGCGGTAAGTCGATCGGTATGATCATCGAACAGTACGTCGGCAGAACCGGCCGTCAGCTGTTTCTGCTCTTCTGCTGGCTCTTCACCATGCTCGTGATCGCTGCTTTCTGCGACATGGTTGCCAACACCTTCAACGGCTACTCCAAGACCGGTGCCGAACTGGTTCCGAACGCTGCTGCAGCTTCCATTTCTCTGCTCTACATGTTCGTTGCCGTTCTCTTCGGTCTGTACCTCAAGTACATGAAGCCCAATGCCGGTACACAGTTCATCGTCGGCGTCGTTCTGATGCTGGCTATGCTCACTGTCGGTATTAAGTTCCCGGTCTATGCCGATGCTCTGACATGGCGCTATGTTGTATTCGCCTACCTCTTTGCAGCATCCGTCATGCCGATGTGGCTCCTGAAGCAGCCCCGCGACTACCTCTCCATGTTCCTTCTGATCGGCATGATTCTTTGCGCTGCCGTCGGCGTCTGCATTGAAAATCCGACACTGAACATGCCTGCTGTCGTCGGCTTCCAGGTCAAGAACCTCGACATGTTCCCGATCCTCTTCGTGACGATCGCCTGCGGTGCCGTTTCCGGCTTCCACTCTCTGGTCAGCTCGGGTACATCTTCCAAGATGGTTTCCAACGAATCCGATATGCGTCTGGTCGGCTACGGCTCCATGTCTATCGAAGTTGTTCTCGGTGTCGTTGCAATGGTTGTGGTCTGCGCCGCAGCTTCCAACAACGTTCTGCCGGCAGGTACTCCGTTCCAGATCTTCTCTTCTTCTGTGGCCGGTTTCCTCACCAACATCTTCGGTATTCCGCAGGATATCTCCGCCTGCATCCTGACAATGTGCGTTTCTGCTCTGGCTCTGACCTCTGTTGACGCCGTTGCCCGTATCGGTCGTATGTCTCTGCAGGAACTCTTCACACCGACTGCCGGTGTTGAAAAGACCTTTGTCCAGAAGATCTTCTCCAATACAGTGGTTGCTACCGTTCTGACTCTGCTCGGCGGTTATGCTCTCTGTATCGCCGGTTACATGAGCGTTTGGCCGCTGTTCGGCTCTGCCAACCAGCTGCTCTCCGCTCTGGTGCTGACCGCTCTCGCCGTATTCCTGAAGTCCACCGGCCGCAAGGGCTGGATGCTCTACGGTCCGATGGCCATGATGTTCGTTGTTACCATGACAGCTCTTATCCAGCAGATCATCAAGATCTACGGCACATGGGTCGCTGGTACATTCACATTCATGGTTCAGGGTCTGCAGCTCATCATTGCTGTTGCTCTGATCACTCTGGCTCTGCTGGTTGTTGTGAACTGCGTCATGAAGCTTCGCAACACTCCGGCCGTCAAGTAATCGGTCCGATGTGAAATAAACGGGGTCTTTCCCGTGATAAGAGGCACCTCTTCGGGGGTGCCTTTTTTTATAACTTAAAAAAGCGGCAGGTCGGGAGTCGATTCGTCGTTGTGAATTCGGCTGCCGATGGCAATACCGAGAAGCCTTACGGAGAGTCCCGTATGTTCGACCTTTTCCATCAGGCGGGCGGCGATTTCGTAGATGTCCTTCCTGTCGGTCAGAACCTTCTGCCCGGTGTAGCTGCGGGTGACGGTAGTGAAGTCGGAAAACCGTACTTTGAGCGTAAGCGAAGTGCCGAGAAAGTTCTTTTTTCGGACTCTGGAGGCGACCTCGGCCGACAGGTCGATAAGCACGGCATCGATATTGATGTTGCTTCGGATGTCGTCCATGAAAGTGACTTCGGAACTTACCTGTTTGCGTTCTCTGACCGGTGTGACGGGACGATCGTCAATACCTCGGACAAAGTTGTAGTAGGTGATGCCGGCTTTGCCGAAGTTGTCGATAAGAAACTCGAGAGATTGTCTTCTTAACTGTGCGCCGGTACGGATGCCGAGCTGCTCCATTTTTTGCTCGGTAACGGGTCCGATACCCCAGATGGCGCCGACCGGAAGACGGTCGATAAAGTGTGCGGCCCGGCTCGGGTGAATTACGCAGAGGCCGTTGGGTTTGCGCCAGTCGCTTGCAATCTTGGCAAGGAACTTGTTGTAGGAGACGCCGGCGCTCGCAATGAGGCCTGTGCGCTCATAAATCATTCGTTTGATTTCAACGGCACAGTCGCGGCCGAGCGTATAGCCTTTTTTGTTCTCGGTGACATCAAGGAAGGCTTCGTCAATCGAGATCGGTTCCACCAGATCGGTGAACTCGTGATAAATGTCATTGATGACTGCAGAAATCTCGCGATAAACCTCCATGCGTCCCTGAATAAATATCAGGTGAGGGCAGAGTCGCAGCGCAACGGTTGACGGCATGGCACTTCGCACGCCGTAGGATCGTGCTTCGTAGCTTGCGGTCGCAACGACACCGCGGGCATGGCTGACGCCGACTGCAATCGGTTTGCCGCGCAGAGCAGGGTTGTCTCTTTGTTCGACGGATGCGTAGAACGCATCGAGGTCGATGTGAAGAATTCTCCTGTAATCCATGAGTGTGTTGCAGCTGTGCCGTGATTGCCTGTTTTAATCGGAACAAAAGATATTAAACTTAATCTATTCGTCTTTTAATACGCGATCAAAAAGGAGAAGAACATGTCTTTGCGTATTTCCGGTCTCATGACTCTTGCTCTCGGAGCTGCTTTTGCCTCTGCTGCAACAGCTTCTCCTTTGATGGCGGTTTCTGCCGACACCGCAGCTCTCATGCAGGACGGTGTGGACGCACGTCTTTCTATGGCCGGTCCGCTCTTTGACGGTCAGTCCCGTGTTTTCTCTCACGGCAATGCCTGGGCCGAAGCAGTTGTACAAAAGGGTGAAGCCGACGAATACGGCCGCTATCGCGGCGCCCATCAGGGGTATAAATCCGAACTCGCCGGTCTCCAGGTCGGCTACGACCACGGTCTCGGTGACTATCGCGTCGGTATGAGCCTTCTCGGCATGAGCGGCGATATTGACGGCCGCGGTTCTCTTCGCGCCATGAAGAGCGACGCAGATCTCTTCGGTGTAAGTCTTTACGGTACCTGGACAGGCAAGAAGGTCAACGTTATCGGCGATGTCGGTTATATTGCCGGCCGCAATGATCTCAACCGCGGTTTCGGTGATGTCGATACCGAGTCTTACTTTGCCGGTGTGAAGTTTGAAACTGCCTTTACAGCAGGCGGTGTGAGCTTCGTACCGTACTACGGCGTCCGCTTCGAACATCATTCGAGCGATAACGTCGGTAATCTGAGCTTCTCCGACGTCAACGTCTGGAAATTCCCGGTCGGTGTGAATGCCGGTTATGAATTTACGTGCCGCGCCGGCTGGAAGACCCGCTTCATGGCCGATGCAGCCGTCATCCCGACAGCAGGCGACCGCAAGACTTATACAGAGGGCGGCGCACTTCGCGTGACGGATTCTCTGCAGTACCGCTTCAAGACCGGTCTTAACACAACCAAGGGGCAGCATGCTTTCGGTCTGACTTACGGCGCCGAAGTTGCCGCTCACGGCCGTTTCAATCAGACGGCAGTGTTTAATTACCAATTCATGTATTAAGAAGAAAATAGGGGTCGAGGAAAGCACTTTCCGTGCTTTCTCCGGCACTTCTTCCGACAATACAGGGTGTAAAGCGTACAATGCCGAAACGACCAGGGTATTGCTTTAAACCCGTTCTTTGATTTTTAACTTAGTAGAAAAGAAATGTTTACGAAAGTTCGTACTCGTATTGCTCCAAGTCCGACAGGCATGATGCACCTCGGCACCGCTCGTACAGCTATTTATTGCTGGGCTGCTGCCCGCCATTTCGGCGGCGAATTCTTACTGCGTATCGAAGATACCGACAGAGAGCGTTCTACTCCGGAAGCCGTGCAGGTTATTTTGGATGCGATGAAGTGGCTCAACCTTGATAACGACAACAAGGAAGTCGTCTATCAGATGAACCGTCTGGATCGTTATAAGGAAGTCGTTGACGAACTGCTCGCCAAGGGTCTTGCCTACAAGTGCTATGCCACTAAGGAAGAGCTCGAACAGATGCGCGAAGACCAGAAGGCCCGCGGTGAAAAGCCCCGCTATGACGGCCGCTGGCGTCCGGAAAACTGCGTCGGCAAGGCTATCCCCGAAGGCGTTACTCCGGTTATCCGTTTCAGAAACCCGGAAGAAGGTGTTGTAACTTGGAACGACGGCGTTTACGGTCCGATCTCCATTGCTAACTCCGAACTCGATGACCTCGTCATCATGCGCGGCGACGGCATTCCGACTTACAACTTCGCAGTGGTTATCGACGACTGGGATATGCAGATCAGCCACGTTATCCGCGGCGCCGACCATATCAACAACACACCGCGTCAGATCAACATTTACAAGGCAATCGGTGCCGATGTTCCGACATTTGCTCACCTGCCGCTGATCCACGGTGAAGACGGTCAGAAGCTTTCCAAGCGTCACGGTACAGTGAGCGTTCTCGCTTATGAAGAAATGGGCTTCCTGCCGGAAGCACTCTTCAACTACCTGGCACGCCTCGGCTGGGCTCACGGCGATGCTGAAAAGTTCTCCCGTGAAGAACTTGCCGAATGGTTCAAGCTCGAAGACTGCTCCCGTTCCGCCGCTCAGTTCAGCATGGACAAGCTCAAGTGGCTCAACCACGAATACATCAAGGCCGCCGATGATCAGCGTCTTGCCGACCTGGTTCGTCCGCGTCTTGAAAAGCGCGGTGCCGATGTCAGCAACGAAGCTCACCTGGTTGAAATCGTCGGTCTGCTGAAGGATCGTGCTCCGACTCTCGAAGATCTCGCAGAAGAAGCTATGCTCTTCTACCGTGATCCGGTCGTATCCGAAGAACTCATCAAGGAACAGCTCGAAAGCAACGAAGGCAAGAGCCTTCAGGCCGTCAAGCTCTTCCTCGAAGCAGCTCGCGATATGGAATGGAAGCGTGAAAATATTCTTGCCTCCATCAAGGGTATCATGAAGGAAATCAAGTGCAAGATGCCGCACATTGCTTTCCCGATCCGTGTTCTTGTAACCGGCCAGAAGCACACACCTTCTATCGACGCAACCCTTGAGATTCTTGGCAAAGAGCGCGTTATCGCTCAGCTCGAGAAGGGTCTCAAAGGCTGGTAAGAAGTAAATAATTGTAAAAGAGATGCGAATAGTGTTTGACAAGTGAAAAAAAACACTTTAATATTCGCATCTCGCTTGGGGGTATAGCTCAGCTGGGAGAGCGCTTGCATGGCATGCAAG